>NZ_RAWI01000230.1 GCF_003612125.1 Corallococcus praedator | reverse complement strand
CCCACCCGGCGACATCTCCTCCGAAAAGCGCCCCCATGTGACTTCAGGCACATGTGCCGCCCGGCACGGCCCTTCATATTGCCTCGCATCCACCCGCCGCACCCCGAGGCACACCATGAAGAGCCTGTTCACCGCGGCCCTGTTGCTGGCCGCCAACGCCCACGCCGCGACGCTCACCCTGGACATCCAGGGCCTGAGCAAGAAGACGGGCCACGTCCTCATCGCCGTGCACGCCGACGCGGCGTCATTCAACGACAAGGGCAAGCCCGCGGCCGTGCGCAGCGTGGAGGTGACGGACGCGAAGCTGACCGTCACCATTCCGGACCTCGCGCCGGGAACCTACGCCGTGAGCCTGTTCCACGACGCCAATGACAACACGAAGCTCGACACCAACTTCATCGGCATCCCCAAGGAGGACTACGGCTTCAGCAACAACGTGGGCGCTCGCGGAAAGCCCAAGTTCGACGAGGCGAAGTTCACGCTGAGCGCCGACGGCACGACGCTCACCCTGACGGTGTTCTGAGGGTTCGCGCCATGGACCGCCGCACACTGTTGCAGGGGATGGGCGCCGCGCTGCTCACCGGCTGCGCCTCGGGCCTGCGTCCCGCCGCCGCGCCGCCCGCGGCCCCCGACTGGGCTCTGGGCTGGCGCTCCGTGACGACAGACGCGCTGGCGCCCGTGGAGGCGCGCGTGGCCGGGCGCTTCCCGGACGCGCTGCACGGCACGCTGTACCGCAATGGCCCCGCCCGGCTGGAGCGCGCGGGCCAGCGCGTGCGCCACTGGTTCGACGGCGACGGCATGGTGCAGGCGTTCCGCGTCTCATCGCGCGGCGTCACGCACCAGGGGCGTTTCGTGTCGACCTACAAGTTCCAGAACGAGGAGCGACTGGGCCACTACGCGCTGGGCACCGCCGAGCTGCCCGCGCGCGGCAACGATGGCTACAACACCTCCAACACGTCGGTGCTCATGGTGGGCGGCGAGCTGCTCGCGCTCTGGGAAGGGGGCTCCGCATACCGGCTGGACCCCGCGACGCTGGAGACGCGCGGCACGAAGGACTGGTCCCCGGAGCTGACCGGTGTGCCCTTCTCCGCGCACCCGTTGCCCGAACGCGACGGCAGCTCCTGGAACTTCGGCCTCGCGCCGTACGCGGGCGAAACGGGCCTGATGCTGCTGTACCACTTCAGCGCCGACGGACGGATGCTTCAGTCCGCGTCCCTGCCCATGCCCATGCCCGGCTACGCGCACGCCTTCGCGCAGACGGAGCGTCACCTCATCGTGGTGCTGGCGCCACTGCTGTGGGACGAAGCGCGCGGCATGACGTGGTTCGACAAGGAGGCATGGCAGCCGGCGCTGGGCTCGACGGTGCTCGTCGTGGACAAGGCCGACCTGACGCGCGTGGTGCGGCGGGAGCTGCCCGCCGGCTTCGTCTTCCACTTTGGCCACGCGTGGGAGGACGGAGACCGGCTGCGCGCGTATGCCTGCTGGTACGAGGACTCGCA
Organism: Corallococcus praedator; assembly: GCF_003612125.1. GTDB lineage: Bacteria > Myxococcota > Myxococcia > Myxococcales > Myxococcaceae > Corallococcus > Corallococcus praedator. The sequence continues at coordinate 13,917 of NZ_RAWI01000230.1, read as the reverse complement.
CTTCATGCACCTGACGGTGGACCAGGACATCCAGGGCCGGGTGAAGGGTCTCTCCCCGGCGCGTCTGGCACAGCTGGAGATTCCCCTGGGCGCGGGTGAGGGGCGCATCCTCCGCAGCCCCCACGGCGCGGAGTTCCCGGTCGTGGACCCCCGCGTCCCAGGCCGGCGCGGGAGCGCGCACTTCGTCGTGCTCGAGAGCGAGGACACCGCGCTGCCGCACGGCGGCGTCATCGCGCGCATCGACGTCGAGCGCGGCCGGGTGCAGCGCTTCGACTACGGCCCGGGCATCATCGCCGAGGAGCACCTCTTCGTTCCGTCGGGGCCCCGGGAGGGCCAGGGCTGGCTGCTGGGCACGTCGCTGGACTGCACGCGCGGTCACACGCGCCTGGCGGCCTTCGACGCGGAGCACCTGGACGATGGGCCCGTGGCGCTCGCCACGCTGCCGCGTGCGCTGCCGCTGGGCTTTCACGGCACGTTCCTGAAGGGGTGAGGCTCGAGCGGCTCGCCGCCGCAGCGGGCGAGCGCTCCCTGAAGCCCCTCGCTGACCGCTGTTCCTGATGATTTCCGCGGTCACTTCAATCCGCGCGGCCACACCCTCCAAATAAACCGGACACGAGCCAGAAATCCGGGCAGTGGACAATGAAGTCAGGCCCGCGGTCACTTCCGCGGAGACGCGATTGCTGCCGGGGGCCGTACTCCCAGGAGTGAACGTGGGACTTCACTTCACTGCTGGAGGCGCGCATGGGTGTGCTTGCTCGGAACAACGTCAAGGTGAAGGGTCAGGGCGGCCAGCCCATGGTCTTCTCCCACGGCTTCGGCTGCGACCAGAACATGTGGCGGTTCGTCGCGCCCGAGTTCGAACGGGACTACCGCACCGTCCTCTTTGACCACGTGGGGGCCGGCGGTTCGGACATCGCCGCCTATGACCGCACGAAGTACGGGACGCTGGCGGGCTACGCCGACGACGTCCTGGAGCTCTGCCGAGAGCTGGGCCTCGAAAAGGTCATCTTCGTCGGTCACTCCGTGAGCGCGATGGTCGGGGTGCTGGCGGCCATCCAGGAGCCGGAGCGCTTCGACAAGCTCGTGCTCGTCGGTCCGTCGCCCTGCTACATCAACGACGAGGGGTACGTTGGCGGCTTCTCGCGCGAGGACATCGAGCAGTTGCTGGAGTCGCTCGACGACAACTACCTGGGCTGGTCCAGCACGATGGCGCCCGTCATCATGGGCAATCCGGACCGGGCCGAACTCGGCGAGGAGCTCACCAACAGTTTCTGCCGGACGCATCCGGAGATCGCGAAGCACTTCGCGCACGTCACCTTCCTGTCGGACCACCGGGCCGACCTGCCCAAGGTCAGGACGCCGTCCCTGGTCCTCCAGTGCGCCAATGACGTCATCGCGTCGGAGGTGGTGGGCGAGTACGTGTGCCGGCAACTGCCCGCCGCCGAGTTGGTCCTCCTGAAGGCGACCGGTCACTGCCCGAACCTGAGCGCTCCCGGGGAAACCGTCGCCGCCATGAAAGCGTATCTGGGCGCCTGAGCGCGACGATGCCGGATGACGCGGAGGACATCGGAGCCGGAGGGGCGCCGTTCGAGGAGTCGGCGGAGGATCTCTATGAGCACGCGCCGTGCGGCTACCTTTCGACGACCCCCGAGGGGCGCATCGTCAAGGTCAACCAGACCTTCCTGACCTGGACCGGCCACTCAAGAGAAGCCCTGATCGGGCGCAAGCGGTTCTCCGAGCTGCTCACGGTCCCGGGCCGCATCTTCCATGAGACGCACTACGCGCCGCTCCTCCAGATGCAGGGGTTCGTCCACGAACTCTCCCTGGAGCTGGTCTGCGCCAAGGGCCCCCCGCTCCCGGTGCTGATCAACTCCGTGCAGACGCGGGATGCGCTGGGCGCGCCCCGCTCCGTCCGGACCACCGTCTTCAACATGACGGACCGCAAGCGCTACGAGCGCGAGCTGCTGCAGGCCCGCCGGAAGGCGGAGCAGCTCGCCCAGGCGAAGGCGGGCCTCCTGGCGACCCTCAGCCATGAGATCCGCAACCCCCTCAACGCCATCACCGCCGCCACCCGACTGATGGGGATGACGACGCTGACGGACAAGCAGGAGAAGTACCTGCGCATCCTCGGCGCGTCCTCCGGCAACCTGCTCGCGATGGTCAACGACATCCTCGATTGGAGCAAGATCGAGGCCGGCAAGCTCTCGCTGGAGCAGCGTCAATTCGATCCCCGCGAGCTGATCAGCGGCATCGTGAATGGCCAGGCCGCTCGGGCCGAGGAGAAGAAGCTCCGGCTCCAGGTGGAGCTCGACGCGCGGCTTCCCTCCTGTCTCCTGGGGGATCCGGTCAAGATCGGGCAGATCCTCACGAACCTCGTGAGCAACGCCCTCAAGTTCACGGAGAAGGGCGGCGTCACGGTCTCCGTCGTCGTCCGGGCCCGCGACGGCGATGCGTGCGACCTGGCCTTCCAGGTGAACGACACGGGGATTGGAATCTCCCCGGACCGCGTCTCCGCCATCTTCGAGGAGTACGCCCAGGCGAACTACGACATCGGGATGAAGTACGGAGGCACGGGCCTGGGCCTCTCCATCAGCCGCAAGCTGCTGGAGCTGCATGGCAGCAAGATGGTCGTAGCGAGCGAGCTCGGAAAGGGAACCTGCTTCTCCTTCGACCTGCGCCTGAAGGCCTGCGCGGGCATCCCCGACACGGCGCCTGTCCGCGCGTCGCCCACGCAGGTGCTCCGGGGCCTGCGGGTGCTCGTGGTCGAGGACAGCGAGGTCAACACCTACGTGCTCGCCCGCTGGTTCGAGCACTGGGGCGTCGTGTTCGACGCCGTCAAGAACGGGCAGCAGGCGGTGGAGCGACTGCGCGAAGCCGACTACGAGCTCGTGCTGATGGACCTGCACATGCCGGAGCTGGGTGGCTTCGATGCACTGAAGGTCCTCCGGCAGTCCCCGGACGAGCGGCTGCGCAAGCTGCCTGTCATCGCCATTTCCGCCTCCGCGCGGGCCTGGCAGGAGAGCCGCATCCTGGCCTCCGGCTTCACCGACTTCATCGGCAAGCCCTTCGACGCGGACGTCCTGTTCCAGAAGATGGCGCGGTGCACCTCGCGCGAGCTTCCAGAGGGGCCCGCGCGCACGCCGGCATCGGTCACCCGACAACCCGAGCCCCCCGTGCCCACCGGGTCCGCCGACGACCCGCTGGCCATGACGCCGGACTTCAGCTTCGCGAAGCTCGGGCAGCGAGCCGCGGGAGACCCCCAGGCGCGCGCGGCGCTGGCCCGCCTGACCCTCCAGGAGCTGGAGCAGGCCCGTCCGGCGCTCATGGCGGCGCTCACGGTCGGCGCACGTGAAGACTACGAGCGCTTGTGCCAGGGGCTCATGGGGACGCTCCTCTTCCTCGATGCGAAGGGGCTCGCGGCCGCCCTCCGCCGCGCCCGGGGACTGCTCGCCAGCCCCTCGAAGCCCCCCGCGCGGATGCAGGCCGCCGCGTTCGCCATCGAATGGGAGCTGGAGACCCTCGTCGGGGCGCTCACCGACGTCGCGAGCGCAGCGGACGCCTGACCTGTGAACGCAGTCTCCCCCTCGAAAGGAACAGCGCCATGTCGAAGGTCGTCGCAATCATGTCCATGTCGCTCGACGGCTACGTCGCCGACCCCAACGATGGCGTGGCCGAAGTGTTCGACTGGTACTTCGCCTCGGGGGACGTCGAGTTCCACACCGGAGGGTCGGACCCCATGACGTTCAAGGTGTCCGGTCCGAGCGCCGAGCACCTTCGCGGTCTCTGGTCCGAACTGGGTGCCGTGCTCACCGGTCGACGCACTTTCGAGGTCGCCCACGGCTGGGGCGGAAATCACGCTTGGGGACCCGCATTCGTCCTGACGCACCACATCCCCGCCGGATGGCCGCGACCCGACTCGACCGTCCAATTCGTGACCGACGGCATCGAAAGCGCCGTGAACCAGGCCAAGGCCGCCGCCGCCGGCAAGTCCGTTGGGGTCCACGGCGCTGACACCATCCAGCAGTGCCTGAATGCGGGTCTCCTCGACGAGCTCCACATCGACATCGCGGCGGTTCTTCTTGGCTCCGGAGTTCGACTCTTTGACCACCTCGCCGGCACGCCAGCCGTCCTTGGCAACCCGACGGTGATTCCGGGCGTCGGCGTGACACACCTGCGCTACCCGGTACGCAAGGCGTAGTCCTACCCTGGCAGGGGCATTTTCAACCGCGGCTTTAAAGCCCTTTGCCCTCCCGCTACGTAGTTCCGTGCAGTCCGCCTGGGTACGTTCTTCGCATCGGTGCGGCGCCTTGAGTCGAGGCCTGCCGCCAACCGCGCAACGGACGCGCAGGGAAGGCAGGACCATGAGCACGAAGAACCCCTCCATCACCCTCAACAACGGCGTACGGATGCCGGCCCTCGGGCTCGGCGTCTTCCAGAGCCCGCCGGCCGAAACCGTGGGTGCCGTCGAGGCAGCCATCAGGACCGGCTACCTGCTGATCGACACCGCCGCCGCGTACTTCAACGAGCGCGAGGTCGGTGAAGGCATCCGTCGCTCCGGCATCGCCCGCGACGAGGTGTTCATCGAGACGAAGGTCTGGATCAGCGACTACGGCTACGAAGCAACGTTGCACGCGTTCGACAAGAGCGCCCGCAAGCTCGGCGTCGAGCGGCTCGACCTCCTGCTCCTGCATCAGCCACTGTCGTCGGCATTCGACCGCACCCTCGAAGCGTGGCGGGCGCTTGAGAAGCTGCTCGCGGACGGCAGGGTGCGCGCGATCGGTGTGAGCAATTTCATGCCCGAGCACCTCGACCGCCTGTTGAGCGCGGCGTCCGTCGTGCCCGCCGTGAATCAGATCGAAGTGCATCCGTACTTCCAGCAGACGGCGCTGCAGCGCGTGCATGAGAAGCACGGGATCGCGACCCAGGCCTGGTCACCCATCGGCGGCGTCATCGCCTACGGGGGCCGCGAGAAGACCCCGTTCGACGATCCGACGTTGCTCGGGATCGCGCGCCAGTGCGGCAAGTCGGCGGCCCAGGTGATGCTCCGCTGGCATCTGCAGAAGGGACTCTCGGCGATCCCGAAGTCGGTCAAGCCCGCCCGCATCCACGAGAACTTCGACGTCTTCGACTTCGAGCTCACGCGCGAGCAGGTGGCCGCGATCGACGCGCTCGATACCGAGGTCCGCGGCGGACCGGCCCCCGACAGCATCACCCTCGCCAACTACGGCGTCGCGATCCCCGAGGCGTAACGCATGGAATCAGAACGCAAGAACAAGATGGGACGCCGCACCTTGCTGCTGTCGGCGGGAGCCCTTGCCGCCACGCCACTCCTGGGTGGTGCGGCCGAACAGGCCTCCACGAAGCCAGCAGCGCCTGGCAGGCAGCCTGCACCCAATGCGCTCGGACGACGAAAACTGGGCTCGCTGGAGGTCTCCAGCGTCGGGCTCGGCGTCCAGAACATGAGCCGCACCTACCCGACCACGGTTCCGAGCCGGCCCGAGATGCACAACATCATCCGGACCGCCTTCGACCGGGGCGTCACCTTCTTCGATGCAGCCGAGGCGTACGGTCCTCATGAGGTCGAGCGCATCCTCGGCGAGGGCGTCGCCCCGTTCCGAGACAAGGTCGTCATCGCCTCCAAGTTCGGCTGGAACATCGACCTTGAAACGGGCGAGCGCCGCCCGGGCCTCAACAGCCGCCCGGACCACATCAAGTTGGCCGTCGAGGGCATGCTCAAGCGCCTCCGCACCGACCGTATCGACCTCCTCTATCAACATCGGGTCGATCCGGCGGTCCCGATCGAGGACGTCGCCGGGGCGGTCAAGGACCTGATGGCCCAGGGCAAGGTCCTGCACTGGGGCCTGTCCGAGATGGGGCCGAAGACGCTGCGCCGCGCTCATGCCGCGCTGCCCGTGAGCGCCGTCCAGAACGAGTACTCGATGCTGTGGCGAGGCCCCGAAGCGGTCATCCTCCCGCTCTGCCAGGAGCTGGGCATCGGCTTCGTGCCGTGGAGCCCGCTCGGCGTGGGGTTCCTCACGGGGGCCATCGACGCGAAGACGCGCTTCGCTCCAGGCGACATTCGCGGCATCGAGTCCCGCTTCGCTCCCGAGAACCTGCCGCACAACCTGGCCCTCATCGAATTGCTCAAGCGCTGGGCGGAGCGGAAGCGCGCCACGCCCGCCCAGATTGCCCTGGCGTGGCTGATGGCGCAGAAGCCCTGGGTCGTCCCCATCCCGGGGACGACCCAGATGGCACACATGCTTGAGAACATCGGGGCGGCGGAGGTGCGCTTCACGGCAACCGAACTCGCTGAGCTGAAGAGCGCCGTCTCAGCGGTCGAGATCCGCGGCGCCCGGCTCCCGGAACAGGTGCTGGTCTTCTCGGGGGTGGAGGCGCCCCCGAAGAAGTAAGGCCGGAGGGGGAAGCATGCTGGGGCGGCGAAGCGGATGGCCTCCGCCGCCTACTTGGATTCGACCCGCCCGAGCGGGTTGGCCGCGTCCGTCAGCGCGTCTTGCGCCTGCTGCCAGGCGGAGTCTCCCGGATGGAGCGCGGTGCGGAGGTACGCCCAGGAGAGAAGCTGGACGGCAGCGACCCTCTCGGGGTTCTCATCCGTGGTCTCGGCGACGTCATATCCCGAGACTCCGCCCAGCCCGTGCCCTGCGTCGAACAGGGTGACCAGGGACTTGGGGCCTGGGGAGAGGAAGTAGGGATCGGCGTGCCAGTCAGCGCCCGCGACCGTGAGGTGGGGTGAGTCGTCCTTGTCGCCAGCGACCACGAGCGCGGGCGTCGTCATCCTGGAGAAGTCGATGGTCGAGAAGAAGGCGTAGTTGTCGGCCGCGAACTTGCTGAGGGCATCGCCTCTGCCGGGCGCGGCGAGCAGCACGCCCGCCTTGATCCGGGGCTCGGAGAGGTTCACTTCCGTTCCGTCCTGGAGATCCTTGTGCCGCGCGCCGAGCAGCAGGCTCGCGGTGTGCCCGCCCATCGAGTGCCCGAGGACGGCCACCCTGCTTCGGTCCAGGCGGCCGGCGATGCCAGGGACGGCGCGCTCGATGGCGTCGAGCTGGTCGAGGATGCGCTTCATGTCCACGGCCCGTGCTCGCCAGTACAGCGGCGCATCGGGGTCACCGGGGCCGAGGGTGAGCGTCTTGGAGTCGAGATGGGTGGGCTGGATCACGACGAAGCCGTGCGCCGCCAGGAAGTGGGCGAGTGGGGCGTAGCCGTTCAACGAGGAGAGGTGGTTGGAGCGGCCGTGGCCGTGCGAGAGCAGCAGGATGGGCAGCTCGCTTCCAGTCACGGGCGCGGAGACTCGCACCTGGAGCTCGACGGCGCGGCCGGGCGCTGGCAGCACGACGGGACTGATGGAGAAGACGGGCGTGGGGGCGCCGGGGATGCGGGCTGCGGAAGTCGGTTGGCTCATGACGCGGATTTCCTTTCGTGGGCTCGGCGCGCGGCCAGCACGACTGCCCATGCGTTACCTCCACCCCTTTGTTACCGCCCACCGCGGCCCTCTGATTGGAAGGACCGGACATTTCATCGTTCCTTCCGTGCCGGCTTGAACGGCCACGGTGGACGCGTGAGAGTGCCGCTCACGATGGACTCCGCCGCCTTGACGTTCTCGCTCTCCCGCTTCGTCGAAGACGTTCGCGCGATCGTTCCGGTCGCTGGACACACACGTCACGAACGGCTGCCCGACGGAAGAACGACGCTTGTCTTTCGAGTGCTCGAGGAGGGCCGGAGAGGGGATGTGTGCGTCGCGGGTCCGCGAACGCGGGCGCTGTTCAAGAACACACCCGGCGTCGCGCGGGCGGTCATCGTTCAGTTCAAGCCGGGCTGGTCGTCGCCGCTGCTGGGCGTGGCGGCGAACACGCTGACGGACCAGATCGTCCCGCTAGAAGACCTCTGGGGCCGCTCGGGCGGCGACCTCTGCCTTGAGCTCCTCGCGGCGCGAAGACTGCCAGAGGTGATGGACCGGCTCGCCCATGCGCTCGCCCTGCGGATCCACCCGACATTCGAACCGGCATCGGCACGGCTCGCTCGCCGCGCGGTTCGCTTGCTCGAAGGCGACGAGGTTCAGGTGGAGAGCGTGGCGAAGCAGCTGGGTGTCACGTCGCGGCATCTTCGCCGCGCCTTCGCGGAGAACGTCGGCATCGGGCCGAAGGATTTCGCGCGGACCGTTCGCCTGCAGCGTGCCGTGCGGATGGCGGCGACCTCGAAGGAGTGGGGACGCATTGCCGCGGACGCGGGCTATTACGACCAGGCGCACCTCATCGCGGACTTCCGGGAGCTCGTCGGGCTCACACCGGGCGCCTTCCTGAAGCGTCCGGGGGTTCGGCCCGGCCCCAGCGGCGCCGAGGGGCCGATGAGGGCCGCTGGCGCCCCCTGAACACAAGCCTGGGCTCGCACGACTGGAGGGACAGGGGGCGGGCTGGCTGCGTGCTACTGCCTCCCGCCGGCGCGGCGTCCACCGTAGCCCAAGGAGGAGTTCCCATGTCCGTTCCCCAAAAGATCGTCACCTGCCTGTGGTGCAACAACAACGCGGAGGAGATGGTGGGTTTCTACACGTCCATCTTCAAGGACTCGAAGGTCCTGCGGGTCGCCCGTCACACGGAGGCAGGGCCCGGCCCCAAGGGCTCGGTGCTGACCATCGAGTTCCAGCTCGCGGGCCAGCAGTTCCTCGCGCTCAACGGCGGACCGCACTCCCCCTACACGGAGGCCATTTCGCTGAGCGTGAGCTGCGAGACGCAGGCAGAGGTGGATGGGCTGTGGGACAAGCTCATCGCGAACGGGGGCAAGCCGGCGCAGTGTGGCTGGCTCCAGGATCGCTTCGGGCTGTCCTGGCAGATCGTCCCCACGCTGATGCCGGAGCTGTTGCAGGACCCGGACGAGGCGAAGCGGGACCGCGTCATCCGCGCGATGATGAAGATGGTGAAGCTGGACATCGCCGCGCTGAAGCAGGCGGCGGAGGCGCGGTAGCCGACGCCGGGTCTCTTTGCCTCTCAGTAGGCCAGCCACCGCGCGGAGGACACCTTGTCCCCGAAGCTCCACTGGTTCAGGTTGACCTCGTGGAGCATGCCGTCGCCCACCAGGTCCTTGTAGCTGCCCCGGTAATTGGAGTCGTTGTAGAGCCGCACGCGATGGCCCGGCGGGATGCACCAGCGGACCGAGGAGGCCTTGTCGTTGAACTTGTCCACGTCGTCGAAGCGGGCCCAGTTCTTCAATCCCTGGTCCTCGTAGTCGAAGACGACGCCCCGGTCGCTGAAGTCGGAGTCGTCGTAGAAGTCCACGTAGGCGCGCTGGAGATCGGCGTGGCAGAAGGCGTCCGCCCAGACGCCGCGGAACTCCACCATCTTCACCGTCGAGGCAGGGCCGTCATCCGCGTGCTCGGTGGCGTAGAGGATGAGGCCGCGGTCGGGCCCCACGAAGAGGCCGGCGGCCGCGTCCAGGTTGCACTGCCGCGACCCGTCGTTGCTGCAGTACAGGTGCTTGGACGCGACGTGCTCGATGCGCATGTGGCCGTCGAGCTTCACCCGGTACAGGTGGGCGTAGTCGTCGCTCACCGCGCCCCAGCGCAACCCGCCCAGCCGCGTGCCCACCAGGTAGAGCTGTGAGTCATTGCAATCCGTCACGAAGTTGAGGCTCTGGAACGCGCCCCACTCCCCCTGCCCCAGCTCCGCCTTCTCCCAGAAGTCCACGCGCTGCCACTGATTGCTCGCGGAGCGGATGTCGGTTTCCGAGGAGCGGAAGACCTCCAGCGCCTCCGCGTCCGCCTGCCCGAGCAGCAGCAGGGAATGCCCGTCCGACAGCTTCGTGAGCGATGCCGTGCCCGCGTTCGACGTGAGGCCCTGGATGTAGGCATGGGGGCTCGGATTCAGGCCCTGGTTGAAGTCGTAGAGCGCGACGCGGCCCAGGCCCGGCCCTTCCTCCAGGGGCAGGGCGAGGACGTTGCCCACCGCCTGCATGCCGCCGCCGTGGCGGTAGCCGCCTGGCGCCGGCAGCGCCGCCACCGCGACGTCCCCAACCGGAGGCGCGGTGTCCTCGGGCTGCTGGGGGGAGACCGCCAGCCGGTTGGAGCGCAAGCGCCGCCCCTCCCCGTTGCGGCTCTCCATCCGCACCAGGTGCCCCACGTTCCCCAAGGCCGCGTCATCCCGCTTGGACACGACGAGGTAGCGGCCGGAGCCCAACGTCAGGCGCTGGATGCCTTGCCAGTGGTTGCTGCCCGGGTAGGCCACGTTGAGGTTGAACGGCCCGGGGTGGAAGCCCAGCGCCTCGCCGTGGTCCCGCAGTTGCTGGAAGCGCAGCGGCACGTCCGGGCTGCACAGGTTGCAGTCCGGGCTTCCCCAGGTGCAGGCGGTATCCCCTCCCAGCCCGACACTCAGGGAGGACGCCGCGCCACGGACCGCCACGTCAGGCCCGGGGGCCTCCGGTTCGCAACCGGCGAGCGTCAGCAACCCCGCCAACGCCAAGGCCGCGGCGGGCAAGCAACGACGATGAAGGTGGGACATGGGGTCTCCTATTATCATACGTCCCCGCCTGCCCGCGCCGGTCGCCCGGCTCCCGCACAGGAAAACCACCCTGATGTCGCCTCGCCACGGCCGCCTGCTTGTTTCAGGGCGTGATACACCGTGGCACCCGGGTGCGGTATGTTTCACCGGAAGCCGCTGACGCGATACCGCGTTCCCGGATACAGGGCGCTGGCCCTGCTCCTGCCGATTGAAACATCTCCTCTATGTACACCCTCGACGAATCACTCTGGCCGCTGGTCGTCGTCCAACGCAGCGACACCACGACGGACAAGGAGATGGAGAGCATTCTCCAGAGCCTCTCCAAGCTCATCAAGAGGCGCGAGCCCTATGTCCTGGTGATTGATTTCTCCCGGTCCCGTCCGCTGACCCATACACAGCGGATGATGCTGGCGGAGCACCAAACCCAGACCGCCGACCTGGCTCGCGATTACTGCAAGGGATTCTTCGTGGTGATCAACTCGGCCACCGCGAGACTCGCGAGGGCCGTCACCAGCTTCGTCCGGCCTTCCACGGATCAACACGAGGTGGTCGCGTCATTGGACGAGGCGCTCGAGCGCGCCGCGATCCGATTCGAGCAGGCGGGTGTGCACATGGGGGCCTTCATTGCCCGCACCCAGGCGCTGCGGCAGAAGTCCAGTCCCGCCACGAGCGGCGCGGGCGCCCGTCACGATTGAAGCCCGGAGTCGGGAAGGCCCTCCCGTCCCGGTGGTGACACGGAGGGCCCGCGGCGTGGAAGCTCCACCGTGAAGGTGGCTCCACGCCCCGTCTCGCTTTCGACCCGAACCGACCCGCCCAGCCGTTCGACGAGCTGGTTCACGATGTGGAGGCCCAATCCCAGCCCGCCGTAGTGGCGCGACGACACCGCGCGCTCGAAGGCGCGGAAGATCCGCACGTGCCGTTCCACTGGGATTCCAATGCCCTGATCCCTGACCTCCAGGCGGGCCGTCACGGCGTCGCCCTCGACCCGGATTTCAATGGGCCTGCCCTCGCCATACTTGATGGCATTCGAGAGCAGGTTGGTGACGATCTGATCGAGCCGCGACCGGTCCCACACGCCCGGCATGGGAGTGTCGGCGTGAACCAGGAGCCGGGTTCCCGAGGTGGCCAGCTCGGGGGCGAAGCGCGCCGCGATGTCCCGGACCAGCGCGGCGAGATCCACCTCTTCGAGTTCGAGGTCCAGCCGTCCGGCATGGATGCGTGAGACATCGAGCAGCGTGTTGACGAGCTTCGCCATCCGCTTCGCCTGGCGTTCGATGACTTCGAGCGAGTGGGTCACGGTTTCCACCGGCGCGGTTCGGAGCGATCCCGTCCGGGTGAGGCGCATCAAGCCCTGCACGGACAACTGGAGGGACGTGACCGGGGTCTTCAGCTCGTGGGAGGCAATGGAGAGGAACTCGTCGCGAAGTCCAATCGCCATCTGGGCCTGTTGATACAGGCGGGCGTTGTCCACGGCCATCGCCGCGCGGCGGCCCAGCTCCTGTGCGAGGGCGAACTCGGCCGGGCCGTAGCGGCCGCCGGCCTCCGAGCGGGCCAGGGTGATGGCGCCGAGCGTATGGCCCCGTGCGAGCAGCGGGACCGACATCCAGGATTCGAACTCGACAACTCCCGCCTCCCCCTGGCTGTCTTTCATGCACCCCAGTGCCGCGGAGGGGCAACCCTCCGGGAAGAACTCTGGCTCGCCGAGGCGGAGCACCCTTCCGGGCCCATGTGCCGCGTTGAGGTCGGGTGGCGAGCAGAGGACCCTCGCCGGTGACATGGCGCGGAGCGCTTCGGAGCGGGCCTCGGTGATCCGCTGGAAGGACTGGTCCGCGTCCAGGAGATCGACCGTGCACCAGTCGGCGAAGCGCTGGACGGTCAGCGCGGCCACGCTGCGCAGTGCGTCCTCGGGAGCGAGCTCGCCAGCGAGCAGACCGGAGGCTTCCGCCAGGAGCGCGGATCTCGCCTCCTGCTCCTCGGCCCGGGCACGCGCCTGCTGCTCACGCTGAAAGGTCTGGTCGCGCTCCTGCTCGGCCCGCCGTTGCTCGGTGATGTCGATGCCGGTGCCGATGACGTACTCAACCGCTCCCGTCTCGCCGCGCAGGACGTTGCTGGACCAGGAGATGAGGCGGAGCTCTCCCTCCCGTGTCAGCCAGTGGCTCTCATACTGTTCGTGCCCCTGGCCCGCCGCGAGCACGGCGTAGTTCGCCTCGACCCGCTCCCTTTCCTCCAGGGGCTGGAGCCGCTTCCAGAAATGCGCGCCGCGCAGCTCCTCGAAGGAGTAGCCCGTCATCTCCTGGCACGCCCGGTTGAAGCGGACGATCCGTCCTTCCGGATCCAGGACGATCACCAGTGCGCGGGCCGTGTCCAGGACCGCCGAGCTGAAGTCACGCTCGCGCTGGAGGTCCCGCTCCGTGCGCTGCCGGGCGGTGATGTCCCGGAAGTAGACGGCCCGCCCATAGTAGACACCGTCCGCGCTCACCACCGGGGCGTTGTACTGGTCGAACACCCGGCCATCCTTGAGTCGAAGCTCGTCGTGTCCCGACGTGTTGACGTGTTCGAAGAAGGAGGCTGCGCGCGCCAGGAATCTGGCGGGCTCCTCCACGAGCTGTGAGATCGCACGGAGCAAAAGCGCGTTCGACGCGGATTGGATCTCCTCCTCCAGTCCCCACATCTCCACGAAGCGGCGGTTGTGGGTGAGGATCCTCCCGTCCGGAGAGGCGATCAGGATGCCCTCGACGGAGGCTTCACTCAGGGACTCCAACAGCGTCTTCTGCTGGTGGAGATCGCGTTCGCTGTCCAGGGTTCGCGCGAAGAGCTGCCGGTGGATGAGCGCGGTGCGCAGGACGCGTCCAAGGCGCTCCACCATGCCGCGGTACTGCCGCGGCAGATGCGGCTCGCGGTCGAAGTACAGCAGCAGCGCGCTGGAGACATGCCCCGCGCCCGGCCCGGAGTCCGTGATGGGAACGGACCAACGCACGAGTCCCGGCGATGCCAGCTCCGGATAGGGCAGCTCCAGCTCGGCAGGCCCGCGCGCCAGGGGGGACTCGGAGGGACACGGAATCGGGAGCTGTCGGGATGCGGTGGAGAGTCCGCTCGTGCCCTGAAGACGGACCCGGCCCTGCGCATCCGTCTGGAGCCAGAGGGCGACCATGCACCCCAATCGCTCCGCGACCCGGTCCAGGAATGAGTCGGCGGGCTTGTTCGGATCCAGCAGGTCGAGGGCCGCGACGGTGAGCTCCTGGAGCACGCTCAGCAGCGCGAGGCGCTCCTCGGTGACCTTGGGGTCCACGTCCGCGCAGTGCTCCTCCATGCACCACCCCGTCCCCTCACGCCGGAAAGGCGAGCACCACCGCCGTTTTGTTGTGGAACTGGGGAACCCCTCCCCCCAGGGCCCCCACCTCGCCAAGGGTCAGAC
>NZ_RAWI01000022.1 GCF_003612125.1 Corallococcus praedator | reverse complement strand
GCCCTGGCAACCGGCCCACGGTGTCACTGCCCGCCATCGCGCCCGCCGGCTCCGCGCGTCCGCCCACGCCGCCGCCCGTGCCCGGCAACGTGCCGTCGGTCGCCGCGCTCACCCCGCCGCCTCCGCCCTCTGCGGCCGGAGGCCCGGCGCTCACCCTGGAGCAGCTCGCGGAGCTGGAGTCCCGCTGCGCGAAGCTGGACCAGACGGACTACTTCGAGCTGCTCGGGTTGGAGCGCTCCGCCGTGCCCTCCGACATCAAGAAGGCCTTCTACCGGGAGAGCCGCGTCTACCACCCGGACCGCTTCTTCCAACTGGAGTCCAAGGCGCTCAAGGAGCAGGTGCACGAGCTCTACAAGCGCATCACCGAGGCCTATTACGTCCTGCGCGACGACACCAAGCGCAAGAAGTACCTCGTGGACATCGCCGGTCCGGACCGCGCGCAGAAGCTGCGCTTCACCGACGCCTCCGAAGCAGAGACCAAGGCCGCGGTGAAGAAGGAGCAGGAAGAGCAGATCGGCACCCACCCCAAGGGCCGTCAGTTCTACACGCAGGCCCAGAAGGACCTGGACGCCGGCAACCCTTCCGCCGCTGAACGCAACCTGAAGATGGCGCTCACCTACGAGCCCTCCAACGCCCGTTACAAGGAAACCCTCGCGGAAGCGCAGAAGCAGACCGCGGAGAAATCCAAGGGCGATTCGTCGTTCAAGATCCGCTGAGCGCGCGCGGCACCGGGAGTCCCATCCATGGTCATCGACCTCATCCTCCTGGGCCTGGTGCTCTTCTTCGGCATCCTGGGCGCCATGTCCGGCGCGTCCCGGCAGGTGGCCAACACCGCGGGCCTCGCGGTGGGCTACTTCGTGTCGCGCAAGCTCGCGCCCATCGTGGGCCCCAAGCTCGCCGTCGCCATGGGCGCCCCGCTGCTCGTGGGCACCCTGGCCGGAACGGTGCTCCTCTTCGTCGTGACGTGGCTCACCGTGCGCTACGCCCTGAGCGCGCTGCTCGTGCGCTTCCTCTCCGGGAGCAACCCGGACGAGCGCGGCCTGGACCGCACCCTGGGCTTCGTCCTGGGCAGCGGGAAGATGGCCGCCATCTTCTGGGTCAGCCTGAGCGCGCTCACCTTCCTGGAGCAGCACGTCGTCGTCGCCGGCAAGCGCGTGGGCGTGTCCCCCATGGGCTCCGTCTCCTTCGAGATGGCCCGCCGCTACAACCTCTTCGAACTCACCCAGTTCGCGCCCCTGAAGGACCTGGTCCGCGTGGCCCAGGCCACCCAGGACCCGGAGCGCGCGCGCAAGCTCCAGGACGACCCGGCCTTCAAGGCGCTGCTCAAGGATCCGCGCTTCCAGGCCGCCCTCAAGCAGCAGGACCTCAAGGGCGCCCTCCAGCGCGGCGACTCCCAGGCCCTGCTGCGCAACGACGCCATCCTTCAGCTCATCCAGGACCCGCAGACGGCGGCGCGGTTGGGCGCCGCCGCTCGGGCCTCGGAGAAGACGTCCGTCAAGCGTTGAGCTCGACGTCGTCCAGGCTGGACAGGCGCGCCTTCACGAACTCCGCGTCCACCGCCACCTGACGGTGCCGGCGCTCGGGCGCCTCGAACATGACGTCCGACATCACGTGTTCCAGGATGGAGCGCAGGCCTCGCGCGCCCAGCCCTCGCGCCACGGAGTAGCGCACCACCTCGCGCAGGCCGGCCTCCGGGAACTCCAGCTCGATGTCGTCCAGGGACAAGAGCTCCTTGAACTCCCGGGTGATGGCATCGGGCGGCTCGGTGAGCACGCGCAACAGCTCCGGCTCTCCCAGCCGCTCCAGTTGCACCATCACCGGCATGCGGCCCAGGAACTCCGCCATCATCCCGAAGTCCACCAGCTGCTTCGTGGAGATGCGCTTCTCCTTGCGCTTCGCGCCCGTCGCGTCCGCGCCGAAGCCCATGGCCCGGCCGCCGTCGTCGCCAAAGTCGTGCAGGTCGCTGAACGTGCCCGCGCAGATGAAGAGGATGTCGCGCGTGTCCACCTGCACGAAGTCGCTCTTGTTCCACGCCTGGGTGACGTTCATGGGCACGTGCACCTCGCGCCCTTCCAGCAGTTTCAGGAGCGACTGCTGGACACCTTCACCGCCGATGTCGCGGCTGCCAGCGCCGTTGCGGGCGCCCTGCGTGCGGCGGGCGATCTTGTCCACCTCGTCGATGAAGATGATGCCCCGCTGGGTGTCCTCCACGGAGTGGTTCGACTTGAAGAGCAGGTCGGACACCATCACCTCCACGTCCTTCCCGTAGTAGCCCGCCTCCGTGTACTCGGTGGCGTCCACGGTGGTGAAGGGCACGTTGAGGATGTCCGCCAGGTTGCGTGCGATGTGCGTCTTGCCGCTGCCCGTGGGTCCGATGAGCAGGATGTTGGACTTCTTGATGAGGGACTGACGGCGCATCCGGCGTGCCTGGATGCGCTTGAGGTGGTTGTGCGCCGCGATCGCCACCGCGCGCTTCGCGGCGTCCTGTCCGATGACGAAGCGATCCAACCGCTCGAAGATCTCCCGCGGGGTCAAAGGTGCTTCTTCCCTGCGTGCGGACGACTCCATGTACCCTCCCCTTCTCTCCACTCGGCCTCCCTGGGCTTCCCAGGTGGAAGGGTAGGAATTGGATGCTGACCGGCCCAGCAGGGCCAGCATTGGAACGGGGGCCCCTGCCCGCCTGCCTGCTCCACGAACAGGCGGCTATTGAATGCCCGGGACGTTTCCGATAGTCCGGCCCCCCTCCCTTGTTCATGGGAGTTTCCATCCGCCGCAGGCCCCTACCCGGAGGCAACGAAACAACGATGGCCGCTACCGCCCCTCAGCACCGCTGGACCCTGGCCGATGCCCATGAGCTCTACGGAATCCGGAACTGGGGCTCGCCCTACTTCGGCATCAACGACAAGGGCCACGTGTGCGTCCACCCGGACGGGCCCACCGCTCCGAGCATGGACCTCAAGGAGCTGGTGGACGAGGTCCGCCGCCGGGGCATCGGCCTGCCGCTGCTCCTGCGCTTCACGGACGTGCTGCGCCACCGCGTCGTCCACCTGAACAACGCGTTCAAGAAGGCCATCGCGGACCAGGGCTACAAGGGCCTGTACCGGGGCGTGTACCCCATCAAGGTGAACCAGCACCGCTACGTGGTGGAGACCATCATCGAGGCGGGCAAGGAGTTCACCTACGGGCTGGAGGCCGGCAGCAAGCCGGAGCTGCTCGCGGTGATGGCGCTCCTGGACAACGAGGACGCGCTCGTCATCTGCAACGGCTACAAGGACGAGGAGTACATCGAGACGGCGCTCTTCTATTCGCGCCTGGGCCGCAACGTCATCCTCGTGGTGGAGAAGCCCAGCGAGCTGCCCCTCATCGCGGAGGTCGCCCGCCGCACCGGCATCGCGCCCCGGCTGGGCATGCGCGTGAAGCTGTCCACGCGCGGCGCCGGCAAGTGGGAGGCGAGCGGAGGCGACCGCTCCAAGTTCGGCCTGTCCTCGTCGGAGCTGATGTCCTGCATCGGCTTCATGAAGGACGCGGGCCTGCTGGCCTCCTTCGAGCTGCTGCACTTCCACCTGGGCAGCCAGATCTCCAACATCCGCAACGTGAAGAACGCGCTGCGCGAGGTGGGCTGCTTCTACGTGGAGGTGGCCCGCCAGGGCGCCCCGCTGAAGTACCTGGACGTGGGCGGCGGCCTGGGCGTGGACTACGACGGCTCCCAGACGAACTTCGCCTCCTCCATGAACTACACGACGGAGGAGTACGCCAACGACGTCGTCTTCGGCGTGATGGAGGCCTGCGACCGCGCGGGCGTGCCGCACCCCACGCTCGTCTCCGAGTCCGGCCGCGCCGTCGTCGCGCACCACGCCGTGCTGGTGGTGGACGTGCTGGGCACGAGCGAGTTCGACCCGACGCAGACGCCCGACAAGGTGGATGAGAAGGCGCCCTCCGTGGTGCGCAACCTCTGGTCCACCTTCCGCGAGGTGACGAACAAGAACGTCATCGAGGCCTTCCACGACGCGCAGGACGCCAAGGAGGAGAGCCTCCAGCTCTTCAGCCTGGGCCACCTGTCGCTGGAGCAGCGCGTGGCGGCGGAGAACCTCTACTGGGCCATCTGCCACAAGATCCTTCGCGTGGCGCGCGAGTCCGGGGAGATTCCGGAGGAGCTGGAGGCGCTGGAGAAGCAGCTCAGCGACACCTACTTCTGCAACTTCTCCGTGTTCCAGTCCCTGCCGGACTCGTGGGCCATTGATCAGCTCTTCCCGATGATGCCCATCCACCGCCTCGCGGAGAAGCCGACCCGGCGCGCGACGCTGGCGGACATCACCTGCGACTCGGACGGGAAGATCGAGCACTTCATCGACAAGCGGGAAGTGAAGGACGCGCTGGAGCTGCACGCGCTCAACAGCGACGACTACTACCTGGGCATCTTCCTGGTGGGCGCGTACCAGGAGATCCTGGGCGACCTGCACAACCTCTTCGGGGACACGCACACGGTGCAGGTGTCGCTGGCGCCGGGCGGCGGCTACCTCATCGACCATGTCGTCGCGGGCGACACGGTCACCGAGGTGCTCAACTACGTCAGCTACAACAAGGACGACCTCGTCGCGAAGCTGCGCAAGTTCACGGAGCTGGCGCTGCGCCAGGGGCGCATCACCCTGGACGAGTCGCGCAACCTGCTGCGCGTCTACGAGGACGGCCTGTCGGGCTACACGTACCTGGAGCGCGAGGTGGACGCGACGTACACCTCCGCCAGCCAGTTGCGCCTGCTGCCCGGGCCCGAAAACGGCGGTGTCCGTCCTCCGGTGTCACCCTCGGGCACCTGATGCCCTGAAGGCTCAGGCCTCCGTCGGGGCCGGCACCTGTTCGCCGGTCTCGACGGACGTGTCCATGAACGCGGCCTCCGTCGCGCGCAGGCGCAGGTTCTGGAGCATGAGCAGCTGTCCGTCCGCGCGCTCGGCCAGGAAGGCGAAGTCGAACCGCGCCAGGCGCGGATCCTTCGCGGCCACCTTCTCCAGGCTCTTCCACAGGGACACCCGGCCGTGGGAGCCCACGCACAGGCCCTCCAGCTCCACCAGCCGGCTCAGCGGGGAGTAGCGCAGCCAGGAGCCATTGAGCTTCAGCCGCGACAGCTTCTCCACCACCCACGCGCCGCCCACCTTCAGCGGATCCGGCTTCACCTCCAGCGCGGACATCACCGCCAGGAGCGTGGCGCGGTCCTGCTCCAGCAGCGGAATCAGCGAGGACAGAGAGGCGCCCACGGGGTTGCTGCGGTTCTCGTGCTCCGTCCTGCGCGCCAAGTCCACACCCACCGTGGAGCCCAGGAGGTGGTCGTTCAGGTAGATGCCCAGTCGCTTCAGGTTCATGCGGCGTGTCCTCCCCAGAGCTTCAAAAAGCTTCAGCCCAGGGTGGGCACTCGGCCGCGCGGCGGCATCTTGAATCC
This sequence comes from Corallococcus praedator, assembly GCF_003612125.1. Classification (GTDB taxonomy): domain Bacteria; phylum Myxococcota; class Myxococcia; order Myxococcales; family Myxococcaceae; genus Corallococcus; species Corallococcus praedator. The sequence goes on along the minus strand of NZ_RAWI01000022.1, from coordinate 46,108 downwards.
GGGGGCGGGAGGGCAGCCGGCCAGACAGGCCCCCGCCCTCCGCCCCGGCACAGCGGTTCAGTCCGGGTAGCCGAACGACGCCGTCACCTTCGTGTCCGGGTGCAGGCTGCGCGACACCGGACACTCATGGGCAATCTTCTCCAGCAGGGCCCGCTGGGGCGGAGCAAGGCCGGAGGGCATGAGGATGGACAGCACCAGCTCCGCGATGCGGCGCGGCGGCGGGCTCATCCGCTTCTCCACCTTCGCGCTCACCTCGCCCAGGGTGATGCCCTCCCGGGCCGCCGTCAGGTGCATGGTCGTCACGACGCAGGAGGCGAGCGCCGTGGCCACGAGGTCCGTGGGGGAGAAGCTGCCCCCGGTGCCGCCGTTGTCCTTCGGCGCCTCCGTGGGCAGCGTCGCGCCGGACGGGCCGTGCGTCACCTGGGTCTTGAACTGCGGGGCGCTCACCAGGGTCATCACCACGCCCGTCGCGGGCGCTGCAGGCTGAACACTCATCACCGGCTCCTTGGGACTTCGCGGACTGCGAGGAAGGGGGACCTTCTCTAACGGACGTAGGCGTCGTGGGCCTTCGCGTCCTTCTTGGTGGAAGGCTCGGCCTCCTCGACGCTCCAGTCCAGGGTCTTCATCAGCGCCTTGCTGCGCTTCTTGACGTCCGCGTCCAGGAACTTCACGGCGTCGTCCATCTTGTCCATCAGCCGCATGGGCTTGCGCTTGTTCTTCGGCTCGCTGAACAGCGCGTGCGTGAGCCAGGGGAACACCGCCGTCACGTCGCAGTGCACGTACATGGAGCCCGTCTCCACGGCCTCCACGGACACCTTGCCCCACGTGTGGCCCTCACCGGCCGGGCAGCTGGACAGCGCGCCGTTGTCCACCGGGTCCACGCAGAACTGCACGTCGATGTCGAAGCCCGACGTAGGGACGTTGAGGATTTGATCCAGCAGGGGCTCGCCCTGGAGCGTGTAGTTCTTGGGCACGCCGCCGCCCAGGATCCAGATGGCCAGCTTCCCGCTGCCGTTGTGGCGGCAGTAGTGCTGCATCGCGGCCATGGAGAAGACGTCTTCGTTGATGTCGAGCTCGAACTTGAACTCGTCGCCCAGGAGGCGCTTCAGCTTCACGACGTTGAGGAAGATGGAGCCGTCCTGCACCGCGCCCACCCAGATGGGGACGCCGTGCTTGTAGCAGGTGGACAGGAGCGAGGGCTGCTTGACGCCCAGCTCCTTCTCGATGCCGTGGATGGCCTTGCCCAGCAGGTAGTGGAACTCCGGCGTGGTCATCTTCTTCTGGAACTGGGGCTGCCGCAGGATGGCGGAGAAGAGGCGGTCGGTGTCGAGCAGCGCCTCCTCCCAGAAGCCCAGGTCGTAGATGCGGATGATGCGCGCCAGGCGGTACTGGAGGTCGCCCGCGTTGGGGTTCACCTCGCGGATGCCGTGGCCGATGATGCGGTGGGCGTCGTGGTAGAGGTTCGCGCCGGTGGTGGTGATGGCGGAGATGATGCCCTTCTCCACCAGCGGGATGAGGCAGGACTGGTGGAGGCCCGCGGGCGTCATCGCGCCCGACAGCGTCAGGAAGATGGACGCGTCCTGCTGCACCGACTGCTGCATCAGTTCGAACGCGGTGCGCTCCTGCCGGCCCACATAGGCGCTGAACGCGTGCGCGAGCAGCTCCGCCGGCTTCTCCTTGCCGGTGATGGGGCGAGGGTCGGCCTTGCGCGCGTTCGCGTAGGCGGCGCGAAGGGTGGACTTCTTCGGGGTCGGGGTCTTGGCCATGGCGCGGCGATCTAACACCGCCGAGCGGACAAGGGGAGGCCCGGCTTCAACCCAGCCCCTCCCCAAGAGGCAGGCAGGCGACAGGAACAAACCGCTGTCCGTGCTGATTCACACAGGGCCCGCTCTTCCGGCCCCCTGTCGCATGGACATGGCATAAGAGTGCCTGCCTTCCCGCACGGCCCCCTGGAGGGCCCGCCATGATCGACCTGCATTCGCACACCACCGCCAGTGACGGCCAGTACCCGCCCGCGACGCTGGTGGCGCGCGCCGCCGCCGCCGGGGTCACGGTCCTGGCGGTGACGGACCACGACACGGTGGCGGGCCTCGCCGAGGCCCGGGAGGCCGCCCGCGCCCATGGCGTGGAGCTGGTGCCCGGAATCGAGCTGTCCGCCTTCGTCCACGGCAAGGAGGCCCACATCCTGGGTCACTTCCTGCACCCGGAGGACCCGGAGCTGGCGCGCTTCGCGGACCGGCTGCGCGACGAGCGCACGCAGCGCATGGAGGCCATGGTCGCGCGCCTGCGCGAGCTGGGCTTCCCGGTGCGCATGGAGCAGGTGCTCAAGGTGGCCGGGGACGCGCAGTTGGGGCGGCCGCACCTGGCGCGGGTGCTGGTGAACCAGGGCTGGTGCATCGACATGAAGGCCGCCTTCGACCGCTTCCTGGGCACCGGCCGCGCGGCGTGGGTGGAGCGCTTCAAGCTGGAGGGCGCGGAGGCCATCCGCCTCATCCGCAACGCGGGCGGCACCGCGACGCTCGCCCACCCCGGCTCGTCGAAGATGGAGCGCGTGGAGATCAAGGCGCTGGCGCTGGCGGGCCTGTCCGGCCTGGAGGTGCTGAGCGCGGACCACAACCCGGGCCTGCGGCAGAAGTACCTGGCGCTGGCGGCGGAGTTCGACCTGGTGCCCACCTTCGGCAGCGACTTCCACGGCGAGGAGGTGTCGCCGGACCACCGCCTGGGCGTCGCGGCCATGCCCCCGGAGCTGTTCCAGAAGCTGCGCGCCCGCGCGCCGTCCGCCTCGGCCTGAAGCGCCCGCCGCGCTCAGGAGCGCGGTGACTGGGTCTTGAAGCGGCTCGTCACGGCGGTGAGCCCTTCCGCGACGGACTGGAGGTCCTGGGCGATGCGGGTGGTGCGCCCGGTGGCGTCCACGCCCTGCTTCACCAGGTCCGCCACGTTGCGGGCCCCCTGCACCGCCTGCTCGCTGGACTGACGCTGCTGCCGCGTGGCGATGGTGATCTGCCGCGCCGCCTCGCTGGTGCCGCGCGCCAGGTCCACGATGCGCAGGAAGACGGCGGACGCCTGCTCGGCCACCTCCACGCCCCGGTCGCTCGTCGCCATGCCCACCCGGGCCTTGGACGCGGCCTCTTCTCCGGAGTCCTGCACCTTCTCCACGATGCGGGCGATGTCGCGCGCGGACGCGGACACGTTCTCCGCGAGCTTGCGCATCTCCGCGGCCACCAGTGAGAAGCCCCGGCCCACGTCGCCCGCCTTGGTGCCCTCCAGCGCCGCGTTGAGCGCCAGGAGGTCGCTTCGCTCCGCCACCTGGTTGATGACCTGGGCGATTTTCGAGACCTGCTGCAGGTCCTTGTTCAACCCGACGATGGCGTCCGCCACGCCCTTGGACTCGATGCGGATGTCGTTGATGCCGCCCACCACCTGGGCCACCACCGCCATCGCCTCCGCCACCGCGTCGTGGGTGCGCCGGGCGCTCGTCTCCACCACCTCCGTGGAGGAGGAGATCTGCTCGGCGGTGCGGCTCAGCTCCTCGAAGGTCGCGGCGATCTGCTGCGCGTACGCCGCCTGCTGGCTGATGACGTGCTCCTGATCCGCGGAGGCGCCCATCAGGCCGCGCGACGCGCTGGACAGCTGCTCGGTGCGCGACACCAGCTCCATCACCGTGGAGCGCAGCGTGCCCAGCATCTCGTTGAAGGAGGTCGCCATCAGCCGCACCTCGCCGGCGGCGGACACGTCCAGCTCGCCCCGGGACACGTCGCCCCGGGCCACCTCGCGCGCCACCTGCGTGACGCGCGACACGGGGTCCGCGATGGCGCGGCTGATGATCACCGCCAGCCCCAGGCCCAGCACCGCGGCGCCCAGGTAGCCCAGCAGCGAATAGCCCTCCGTCGCGGACATCGCGGCCTGCACCTCCTGGGTGCCGAAGCCCGCGCGGTACACGAGGCCGCCATGCTCACAGCGCACCACCACCGACTCCGGAGGCCGCGCCACCGTGCACCCGCCGGACGGGGAAGCCGCCGGCAGCGCCAGGCTTGCCGGGACCCGGCCCCGGGACTCGATGACCGTCCCGTCCTCGCGGGACAGCTCCTGGAACAGGAGCGTGAAGCCGCCGGACTCCACCTGGGCGAAGACGTCATCGCGCCGCGCGCGGGCCTCCGGCGACGTGTCCGCGAGCGTCATGGCCGGGTGGCGGGACACCAGCGTCCCCACCGTCAGGGCCCGCCGCGACAGCACCTCCAGGGCGGCGGCGTGCTGCCGGGCCGGGAAGTACACGCTGCTGAAGAACACCACCGCGAGGCACGGAAGCAGCACCGCGATCGCCACCTGCATCCGTAAACTCAGACGGCCCCACATGTCGGGTGCTCCCAGGCGATGATCGGAAGCCCGTGACGCTAGGCGTGGCCCCCCCCAGCGTCAAACGCCGCCTGGAGATGTCGCGCCCGGGGCGTGCGGGCGCGGTCGGAGCGGAGCGGCAGGCGGATGAGCGGGCCTGATGGGCGCGGCATTTCGGCCGTCTTCTCAAGGGGTTGGCGCTTCCGGGGCGGGGGCGTTTCCCTTTGACACGGCGCCAGCGGTGTCATTAGGTTCCGCGCCCGATGACTACACCCCTCGCACCGTACCTGCCGCTGCTGGTGGTGCTCCTGCTGGCCGGCGTCCTCGCGATGATCATCCCGCAGGTCACCAGCCGCCTGGGCCCCAAGCGCCCGAGCACGACCAAGTCGGCCCCCTTCGAAGCAGGCTCCGAGTCGAGCGGTCCGGCCCGTCAGCGCTTCGCCGTGAAGTTCTACGTGATCGCGCTGTTGTTCATCGTGTTCGACGTGGAAGCGGTGTTCCTGTACCCCTGGGCGGTGAACTTCCAGGCGCTCGGCTGGTTCGGCTACACGGAGATGCTGGTTTTCGCGTCGACCCTGGTCGTGGGCCTTATCTACGTCTGGAAGAAGGGCGCCCTGGACTGGGAGAGCTGAGACATCATGGCTGACACCGACATTGCTCCGATCATCGCCACCCGCCGGGACGAGGCCACGGGCTTCTTCCAGAAGCTGGTGTCCAAGGGCCTGGGTTGGGCCCGCAAGTACTCCCTCTTCACGTACCCGTACGCCACCGCCTGCTGCGGCATGGAGTACATGTCCGTGGCCGCCAGCCGGCACGACATCTCGCGCTTCGGCGCGGAGTTCCCGCGCTTCTCGCCGCGTCAGGCGGACCTGCTGATGGTGGTGGGCACCATCAACCTGAAGCAGGCCCCCATCCTCAAGCGCGTCTACGAGCAGATGACCGAACCCAAGTGGGTCGTGTCCTTCGGCGTGTGCGCGTCCTCGGGCGGCTTCTACGACAACTACGCGGTGCTCCAGGGCATCGACCGCATCATCCCGGTGGACGTCTACATCCCCGGCTGCCCGCCGCGCCCAGAGCAGGTGCTGGACGGCCTGATGCTGCTGCAGGAGAAGATCGGCAACCAGGTGCACCGCCTGCGCGACACCGGTCAGCCCAACCAGACGGCGGCCGACCACGCCCGCCTGCTCTCCAGCGGCAAGTAGTCCTTCACCCTCACGCTGATCCGAACGGGCCCCGCGCCGCCTCTTGAACGAGGCCGGTGTCGGGGCCCGCGGCGTTCCAGGGGCTACCAGCGGTGGTACGCGGGGTGCCCTTCCTTCACCGCGACGAAGGTGCCCCGGCAGGTGGCCGTCACCTTGCCGCCCGCGGTGAGCGTGGCCTCGATGACGGCGCGGTCGCCCTGGATGTCCACGGGCTTCGCGGACAGGTGCACCGGCCCGGCCATGGGCGTGGGCCGCTTGAGGACGATGGCGTAATCCGCGGTGACGGTGCACGGCGGGGAGTCCGCGCCCTGCGCCTTCATCAGGTGGTAGGCGGCCGTCCAGTTGCTGTGACAGTCCAGCAGCGCGCCGATGATGCCGCCGTTGAGCACGCCGGGGAACGCCTGGTGGTGGTCCTCCGGCGTCCAGTCCGCGACGACGAGGTCACCCTCCACGCGGCTGCGGATGCGCAGTCCCTTCGGGTTGGCCGGGCCACACCCGAAGCAGGCGTTGTGGGGGGCGTACGTTTCCTGGAGGCCGGGGGTTTCGGTCGTCGACATGGCCGGCGACTCTACGTGAAGCGGCCCCGGCGGTGCGCTCGCGCACGTCGTCCAGCCAGGCCGCGAGCGCCTCCGCGTCCGCCCCTTCACAGTCGCCCGAACAGGTCCGCCGCAGGGAGCCGTCCGCCTGCGGCCGGTCCACCCACCAGCGCTCGCCGTCGAAGGCGCCCGAGTCCTTCTCGCGCAGCACCGCCGCGTCGGCCACCTCGCCCATCTCCACCACGCCATCCGGGCGCAGGCGGTACGCGTCGAAGGTGCGCGGCGCGCCGGGCCAGTGGCCGGGGTCGAAGACCTCCGGGCTCACGTGCGTGTAGCCCGTCTCCGCGTACAGCGGCGCGAACGGGCGCTCCTCTCCGCGCAGGAGCGGCGTGAGCGACAGGCCGTCGACTTCCGGCAGCGAGGGCAGGCCGGACAGCTCCAGCAGCGTGGGGCCCACGTCCACCAGGCGCGCCAGCGCATCCACCTGCGCGGGCCCCAGGCCCCGGCCTCCGGGCAGCTTCACCGCGAGCAGGATGCGGTTCTCCTCTTCGCCCAGACGCGCTCCGTGCACGGACGTCGCGCCCGCCAGGTCCGGTCGGTCCGCGTGGAAGCTCTCGCCGTGATCCGACAGCAGCACGATGAGGGCGTCGTCGTAGCGGCCGGAGCTTCGGAGCGCGTCCAGCAGCGTACCCACCTGCGCGTCCGCCTGCGCGAGGAGTTCGTCGTAGAGGCCCTCGGAGCCCTCGCGGTTCCAGGCGCCCTTCGCACCCGGCGTCACCGGGGCGAAGTGCATGCGCAGCCGGCGGTCCAGCGGTTCGGTGGGGGGCACGTAGCGGCGGTAGAACGGGTACACCGGGTCGCCGGGGAAGTGCGCCGCCGTGGCGTGGAAGGCGAAGAGCAGCGGGCCCTCGGAGGCCTCCGACACGAGTCCGTGGGACAGGCGCTCGGCGTAGCCCATCGGATCATGGATGCCGGCCAGCGCGCGGTTGTCGATGAACTCCGGCACCCAGGCGGCGCCCACGGAGTTGTCGGCGAAGAGGCCCAGGGCCCGGTAGCGCAGCTTCTCCAGCGCGAAGTTGAGCGCGCCGCGTGGGGGCTGCCAGCGACGGGTGAAGCCGGAGGCAGGACCCTCGAAGTGGAAGCGCGAGCAGTCGGTGGCGAACACCGTGCGCCAGCCGGCCTCCGAGAACCGGTCCGCGAAGGTGGGTGCCAGCACCACGCGCGCATCGGACGTCAGCGGGTAGCGCACGCCGGTGCGGTACGGCCAGCGCGCGGTGAGCAGCGAACGCCACGCGGGCTCCGTCTGCGCCACCGGCGTGTAGGCCCGGGTGAACAGCGTCGCATCCTGGAGGAAGCGCTCCACGTGCGGAGCCACCCCGCGACCCGTGCGGCCCAGTCGGTCCGGACGGAACGCATCGATGCCGATGACCACCACCAGCGGCTTGCGGTCCGGCTTCGTGGAGGGGCGGACCACGACTCCCGCGCCCAGCGCCAGCGCCACTCCCGCGCCGACCATCCACCAGCCGAAGCCCCCTCCCTGCCCGACGGATGCATCCGACGCAGGAGTGGCTGCCGAAGCAGGCACGGAAGCCGAACCCGGGGTCGGCACCGAAGCCACCTGCCCCGCCCCACGGCGCAACGCCAACCACGCCCGCGCGCCCAGCACCGTCAGATGCACGGCCACCCACGCACCCGCCGCCGCGCGCGCCTGCCATGGCTCGCCGTGATCCACCAACCACGCCAGCACCGGCCGCACCGCCGGCAGATCATCGAAGAGCGCGGGCCGAGCTAGCGCCCGGTCCCAGGCCCAGAACAGCAGCAGTCCCACCCAGTGCAGGATCGTCACGCCCAGCGCCGCCCACCCACCGCGCCGGATCCACGCCCGCGCCAGCACCGCGGCGGCCAGCCCCAGCAGTCCACCCGCCACCAGATAGACAGTGGCCACGCGAAGGACGACGCCCGGCAGCAACGGACGCACGGCCGCCGCGAGCGCCGCGTACGGGCCGTCGAGCGGGATGTCCACGCCCACCACCCCGGCCTTGAGCAACCACGCCGTCTCGGCGGCGAACAACAGGAGCCCCAGCAGGGAGCCCAGGGCCAGGCGCCCCGAACCGGCGCGGAGGAAGGAGGCGACGGACCGCACGGACATGACCCCTGCGTCTACTCTGTCCGGGCATTCCCTGGCCACGTCTGTGTTCCACCGGGCTTTCCGGGACTCCCCGACGTGCGTCGGCATCCCACTCGTTGCAAGATGGCCCTGGGATGTTCCAGGCCGACGCGTCCGTCGGTCGGGGGGACCGCTTGCCATCCACCACCACGCCCAGCGACAGCCTCCAGCAGTCCGTACGCCGCGCGCTCGACGTGGAGCGTCAATCCAATGGCCGCCATCTGGCCTGGGTCCGCCTGGGCGCGGTGAGCGTCCTGTTCGGGATGGCGGTCTACCTGGGTCGCGGGCGCGACCTGCATGACTGGGACGTCTACCTGGGGCCGTTCGCGCTGTACCTGGTCTGCACATCCGTCGTCGCCGTGGCGGTGACCGCCTCCGCGCGCATCGCCCGCTGGGCATCGCTGTCCGTCGCGTTCGTGGACGTACCCGCAGTGTACTGGCTCCAGCACCTGGCGCTGCCGGTGTCCCCCTCTCCGGGCGGAGTGGCCGGCTTCACGCTGGGCATCTTCGCGGCGCTGGTGCTGTTGTCCGCGCTGAGCCTGCGCCGGCCCGTGATGCTGCTCGTCACGGCGATCGCCGTCGTCGCGGAGGTGGCGCTCCAGCGAGAGGCCGCCATCGGGGGTGGGGCCCAGGTGGCCGGCGCGGTGATGCTGGCCATGACGGCGGCGGGCGCGGCCCGGCTGCTCCAGCGGATCCGCTCGCTGTCCGCCGCGGTCACGAACGAGGAACTCCAGCGCGCGCGCCTGGGCCGCTACTTCTCCCCCGCCGTCGCCGAGCGCCTCCAGGACCGCGACTCCCCCACCCCGGAGCTGCGCGAGGTGTCCGTGCTGTTCGCGGACGTGCGCGACTTCACCTCGATGAGCGAACGGCTGCCCCCCGAGCAGGTGGTCACCATCCTCAACGAGTACTACGGCCGCATGGTGGAGGTGGTGTTCCGCCACGGCGGCACGCTCGACAAGTTCATCGGGGACGCACTCATGGTGTACTTCGGCGCCCCGCTGCCGGACGCCCACCATGCCCGGAGCGCCACCCGGTGCGCGCTGGAGATGGTGCGCGAACTGGAGGCTGTCAACGCCGAGCGCGCCGCCCGGGGCGAGCCAGGCCTGCGCATGGGCGTGGGCGTGCACTCCGGGCCCGTGGTGCTGGGCAACATCGGTTCGCCCTTCCGGCGCCTGGAGTACACCGCCATTGGCGACACGGTGAACCTGGCCAACCGCATCGAGCGGCTGACCAAGGGCTTCGGGGTGGCCGTGCTCGTCTCCCAGGCGACCCGCGACCGGGCGGGGGACGCCTTCCGCTGGGAGCCCGCTCCGGTCGCCATCGTCCCCGGCAAGAGCCAGCCGGTGGTGACCTTCGTCCCCTCCACCGACGAGGAAGCGCCGGCCCTGGGAGCAGGCGCCGCGGCCTGAGCGTCGCCGCCTGCCTGTCACCAGGCAGGGGGTTGATCGCGACGCGGGCTACTGGGCCACCTAAGTGGCCTACATGGTTGAGGGTTTACGTTGACGCCTCCCGCGAACGGTCCTTATAAAGCCGCGGTTTCCTCTGTCGTTATTCGAGGCCCCCCTTGAGCATTTTCGCGTTGGACCGGGTCGCCGCCCAGTTTCCCGAGGCGGTCGCGGAGCGCTATGTGGACCGCGCTGGCGGAGCCTGGGCCGTCATCCATGCGGAGTGGCTGCCGAAGGTCGCCACGTTCCTGAAGATGGATCCCGAGCTGGACTTCAAGCTGTTCGGCTCCGCGGACGCCGTGGACCGCCTGCACCTGGCGGAGAACGATCCGCGCTTCGAGATCGTCTACTTCCTGTACTCGCTCAGCCGGAAGGAGCACGTGCGCCTGAAGGTGCGCGTCACCGAGACCCGGCCCGAGGTGCCCTCCCTCGCGGCGGTGTACCGCGGCGCCAACTGGTGGGAGCGCCTGGCGTTCGACTTCTACGGCATCCGCTTCGTGGACCACCCGGACCTGCGCCGCATCCTCCTGTACGAGGAGTTCCAGGGCCACCCTTTGCGCAAGGACTACGCGCTGCGTGACCGGCAGCCGCTGATCCCCGAGCGCCCCATCAAGGACATCTTCCGCGGCCCCGGCACCAGCGGCGTCGCCTGACGAGACCTCCCATGGCCGACAGCCACAACACCGACGCGACGAAGCCCTTCAACCCCGACACGGATGGGTTCGCCCACGAGGAGTCGGAGCTCGAAGCCCATCTCCAGTCGAAGCACATGGTCATCAACATGGGCCCGTCCCACCCGGCCACGCACGGCACCGTGCGGCTGAAGGTGGAGCTGGAAGGCGAGACGATCGTCAAGATCGATCCAGAGATCGGCTTCCTCCACCGCGGCTTCCAGAAGAGCTGCGAGAACGTCACCTGGACGCAGTGCCTGCCGTACACGGACCGGCTCAACTACCTGTCCGCGATGATGAACAACTTCGGGTTCCTCAACGCCGTGGAGAAGCTCATCGGCCTGGAGATCCCCGAGCGCGCCCAGTACATCCGCGTCATCGGCAGTGAGCTGCACCGGCTCACCGACCACCTGACGTGCGTGGGCGCCACCGGCCTGGAGATGGGCGGCTTCGCGCCGTTCCTCTACGGCATGGAAGCGCGCGAGCTCATCCAGGACCGCGTCACGGAGCTGACCGGCGCGCGCCTCACCACCAGCTTCGGCCGCGTGGGTGGCATCAACCGCGACCTGCCGGAAGGCTGGATCCAGAAGGTCCACAAGACCCTCACCCGCACCGAAGAGCTGCTCCAGGAGATGGACGGGCTGCTCACGCGCAACCGCATCTTCGTGGACCGCACCAAGGGCACCGGCGTCATCTCCGCCGCGGACGCCATCGACTACGGCTGGACGGGCCCCGCCCTGCGCGCGTGCGGCATCGACCACGACCTGCGCAAGACGCACCCGTACTGGGTCTACGAGCGCTTCAACTTCGAGTCGGTGGTCGGCGAGCACGGCGACAACTACGACCGCTACCTCGTGCGCCTGGAGGAGATGCGTCAGTCCATCAGCATCCTGCGCCAGGCCATCGACACCATCCCGGCCGGCCCCATCATCGTGGATGACTGGCGCATCGCGCTGCCGCCCAAGCCGGAGGTGTACGGCACCATCGAAGGCGTGATGGCGCACTTCAAGCTGGTGATGGAGGGCATCCAGGTGCCCCCCGGTGAAGTCTACGACGCCACCGAGGCCTCCAACGGCGAGCTGGGCTGGTACCTGGTGAGCGACGGTCGCGGCCGGCCGTACAAGGTCCACGTCCGGGCCCCGGGCTTCCCGGTGCTCGCGGCGCTGCCGCACATCATCCAGGGCAAGATGCTGGCGGACCTCGTTCCCACCTTTGACACCATCAACATGATCGGCGGCGAGGTCGAGCAGTGAGCGACAACGACACGAAGAAGCCCACCGGTGACGCGCAGACGCCCCCCAAGGGCGCTCCCACCGACTCGCCCGCGGCCAAGGTTGGCTCGGAGCCGTCCAACCCGCCCGCCGGGCCGAAGATGGACAACCCTCCGGCGGCCGCCAGCGGCCCCACCGGCACGCCTCCGCCCAAGCCGGCGGGAGCGCCGGCCGGCGGTCCTCCGCCCAAGCCGCAGCCCAAGAACCCGGGCTTCGTGACGGCGGTCATCGACGGCAGGGAGGTCGTGGTCAAGCCGGGGACGAACATGATCGAGGCGGCCAAGACGGTCGGCTCGGAGATCCCCTACTACTGCTACCACCCGCGCCTCTCCATCGCGGCCAACTGCCGCATCTGCCTCATCGAGGCGTCCAACGCGCCCAAGCTCGTCCCCGCCTGCCAGACGCCCATGGCCGAGGGTCAGGTCATCAAGACCACGACCCCCAAGGTCAAGGAGCAGCAGCGCTCGGTGATGGAGTTCCTGCTGCTGAACCACCCGGTCGACTGCTCCATCTGCGACCAGGCCGGTGAGTGCAAGCTGCAGGACTACTACATGAAGTACGACTACCGGCCGTCGCGCCTGGAGGGCACCAAGGCCCTCAAGCACAAGCGCAAGGTGCTGGGGCCCCGCGTCGTGCTGGATCAGGAGCGCTGCATCATCTGCACGCGCTGCGTCCGCTTCATGAACGAGATCCCGAAGGAGCCGCAGCTGGGCGTCTTCGGCCGTGGCAGCCACGAGCGCATCGACGTGTTCCCGGGCAACGAGCTGGACAGCAACTACTCGCTCAACACCGTGGACGTGTGCCCGGTGGGCGCGCTGCTCAGCCGCGACTTCCGCTTCAAGGCGCGCTCCTGGTTCCTGTCCGCCACGCCGTCCGTCTGCACGGGCTGCTCGCGCGGCTGCAGCATCTCCGCGGACTGGATGTCCCAGGACACCTACCGCTACCGCCCGCGTGAGAACGAGGCCATCAACAAGAGCTGGATGTGCGACCAGGGTCGCCTGTCCTACCGCGACCTGAACGTGGGCCGCGTGCTGGCCGCCCAGGTGGGCCGCCGCGCGGCGCCTCGCGACACGGTGCAGCCGGCGCTCACGCGCAAGGATGCCGCCGTGGCCGCGGCCAAGGCGCTCAAGCCGCTCGTGGGCTCCTCGCAGCTCGCGGTGCTGGCCTCGCCGCTGGCGTCCAACGAGGACCTGCTCGCGGGCCTGACGTTCGCCAAGGCGAGCCTGGGCGTGACGACGGTGTTCGTGGGCGGCCGGCCGCAGGGCAAGGCCGACCACTACCTGATGACGGCGGACAAGAACCCCAACCGCCAGGGCCTGGCGCTCGTCGCCAAGGGCCTGGGGCTGTCCGTGAAGTCCTTCGAGGAGCTCACCTCCGCCATCAACGCCGGCAAGGTCAAGGCGCTGTACGCGGTGGGCACCGAGGTCCCCACGGACGCGGCCGCCTTCGCCGAGGTCGCGGCGAAGCTGGAGGTGTTCGTCGCGCAGGCGCAGAACGAGTCCCCCGTGACGGCGCAGGCGACGGTGCTGCTGCCGGCGAGCGCGCACATCGAGGACGAGGGCACGTTCACCCAGCAGGACGGCATCACCCAGCGCTTCCGCAAGGCGTACCCCTCCAAGGGCGACGCTTCGCCGCACTGGAAGTGGGCCACGGAGCTGACGCGCGAGCTGGGGGGCGAGGCTGCCCACGCTTCCGCGCGCGACGTGTGGCGGGCGCTCTCCGGGCAGGTGTCCGAGTTCGCCGAGTTCAACTGGGACAAGGCCTCTCCGCCGGACCGGGAGAAGCCGGGCATCAATCCGTTGCCGTCGGGGGCCGACGGCCGTCCGCCGGGCTACCGTGAATTCGGCGCGCCGCGCGTGAGGGGCATCTGACCATGAACCGCATCTTCACAATGTTGTTCGCCATGGCCTTCTGCATCTTCGCCCTCGCGGGCGGGGTGGCCACGGCGTACCTCGTGGGCGGGCTGGTGGAAGAGCACCTGTTCACGGGCGCCAGCCGCCTGACGAACATCCTCTTCCTGATGCTCACCTTCGTGATGATCATCGCCACGCTCCTCACGCTCGCCGAGCGCAAGTGGAGCGCGTTCATGCAGGACCGCGTGGGCCCCAACCGCGCGCGTCTGGCCATCCCGGGCCTGGGCAACCGCTCCCTGGGCGGCATCCCGCACATCATCACCGACGTGCTGAAGATGCTGACCAAGGAGGACTTCGTCCCCGGCACGGCGAACAAGTTCCTCTTCAACCTGGGCCCCGTCCTCGCGTTCGCGCCGGTGTTCGCGCTGTTCGCGGTGGTGCCCGCCGGCCCGTCCGTGACGGTGTTCGGCAAGCACGTGGACATGGTCGTCGCCACGCCGGACTTCGGCATGCTGTACGTGCTCGCCATCGCGTCGCTCGCGGTCTACGGCACGTCGCTGGCCGGCTGGTCCTCCAACAACAAGTTCGCCCTGCTGGGCGGCGTGCGCGCCTCCGCGCAGATGATCTCCTACGAAGTGGCGCTGGGCCTGGCGCTGGTGGGCCTGTTCCTGGCGTTCTCCTCCGTGCAGATGCCCGCGCTGGTGGGTGACGTGGGCAACGCGCTGGTCGCCGGCACCGGGCAGGCGCGCTACCTGTGGCGCTCCGACGGCGCGTTCGACCTGGGGCTGCCCGCGTGGGGCATCTTCATCCAGCCGCTGGGCTTCATCGCATTCTTCGTGGCGTCCTTCGCGGAGACCAAGCGCGCGCCGTTCGACGCGCCCGAAGGCGAGTCCGAAATCATCGGCTACTTCGTGGAGTACTCCGGCATGAAGTTCGGCATGTTCATGATCTCCGAGTTCATGGAGGTCGTGGTGCTGGCCGGTGTGACGACGGCGCTGTTCTTCGGCGGTCACCACCTGCCCTTCGGCGGTGAGTGGCTGGCGGCGCAGCCCCTGATGCAGGAGCACGGCTGGCTGTACGGCACCATCCTGGGCACGGTGTTCTGGATCAAGGTCGTGCTGCTCATCTGGGTGCAGCTGGTCATCCGCTGGACCTTCCCGCGCTTCCGCTACGACCAGATCCAGAACCTGGGCTGGAAGATCCTCCTGCCGGCGGGCCTCGCGAACGTGTTCATTAGCGGAGCGCTGGTGCTGTGGGATCCGTCCCTGCGCATGCTGGGCATCGTGGGCCTGCTGGAGATCGGCTTCGTCGTGGCCCTGACGATGTCCAAGGGGACCAAGGCGGCGGGCGCGCACGACACGGCGCACGGCCATGGGCACGACGCCCACGGGCTGCCGGCGGCTGGCGGGCACGGCCTGCCGGCGCACGCGGACCCCCACTCCCATTCCCCGGCGGGCGCGCACTAGCGGCGTTCCGTCCGGCACAGCCCTTCGCCGGAAGCGAGACAAGACACCATGGCGTTCAATGCTTCCCAGGACCCGCGCACGGACATCCGCGAGCGGATGTACATCCCGGAGCTGCTGCGCGGTCTGGCCATCACGACCAAGCACTTCTTCCGCAACATGTTCGGCACGCGCGACCCGAACCCCCAGGTTCAGGACCGCACGGGCATGAACCTGATGACGACGGTGGAGTACCCGGAAGAGAAGCCCATCTACCCGGAGGGCTACCGCGGCCTGCACCGGCTGGTTCCGCGCGACGACGGCAAGCCGCGCTGCGTGGCCTGCTACATGTGCGCGACCATCTGCCCGGCGCAGTGCATCTACATCGAGGCGGGTGAGTACGAGACGACGGACGCCGACTCGGAGTCGGCCGTCATCGAGAAGTACCCGACCCAGTTCGTCATCGACGAGCTGCGCTGCATCGTGTGTGGCCTGTGCGTGGAGGCGTGCCCGAAGGACGCCATCCGCATGGACACGTACATGCACACGCCGTCCGAGTACAACCGGCAGAACTTCGTCTACGACATCCCCAAGCTGCTCAAGGGGCCGGCCGTCTCGCACCCGTCGGATCCGTGGAACAAGCGCGACAGCTCCTCGGAGCCGCACCACGTCCACAAGGAAGCGCACACGCGCATCGGCGAGGGCCTGGTGGAGCTGAAGACGCCGCACTCGCTGGGCGGTGGCCACGGCCACGGCGGTGGTCACGGCCACGGCAAGGCGCTGCCTTCGGGTGGGCAGGCGGTGGTGACGCAGCAGGGTCCCATCCAGGTGACGAAGTTCCTCAAGTAGCGTCTGGCAGCACCCTACGGGGCGGGTTGTCCTCTTCCGCCCCTTCGCACGCATCCCGGCCCGCCTCCTTCCTCTTGTTCATGGAAGGGCGGGCCGCCGCCGTTTCAGGGGGCATGTGGTGACGCTGAAGCTCTTCAATGCACGTGGTGCCAACCAGGCGCGTCGGGTCCTCCGATGAAGCGCTACCGGATGTCCGTGTGCAAGGGTTCCAGCTGCCGCGAGGCCGGCTCGGACGCGGTGCACGTGGCGGCGCGCGAGGCGCTTGCGGCGCGGGGACTCCAGACGCGCTGCGAGCTGTACCGGGGCGGCTGCTACGGCTTCTGCCACATGGGGCCCAACGTGGTGGTGCGCGAGGACACGGGCCGCAAACGCGACCCGCTGTCGCCGGAGGACTACCAGCTCATGGGGTGGCCCGGTGAGGTGTACTACTCCGGCATGACGGCGGAGAAGATGCTCCGCGTGGTGGGCGAGCACATCCAGGACGACGCTCCGGTGAAGGAGCTGTTCGGCCAGCCGGACTCCGGCGACGACGACTAACCGCCGTCGGAGCTGCGCCGGCGCCAGCGGATGACGCCGTCCCAGTCCGCGGGCGGCGGCGTCAGGATGTAGCCCTGGCAGCGCTGGATGTAGACGCGGGCCACCGCGTCGCCGTGCTCCACCGTGCAGCGGCGGAACAGCTCCTGGGCCACCAGGAAGTCGCGCGCGTAGTAGGCGGTGAGGGCCTTCTCGTACAGGGCCATGCCGGCCTGCTTCTCCGGGGAGAACTCGCCCTTGCGCCCCAGCAGCTCGTGCACGCGCACGGGCTGCTCGCGGTTGCGCACGAGCACGCGGTCCACCTCGCGGAAGACGTACGCGTCGCTGGCGAGCTGCGCGGTGGCTTCTCCCACCAGCACCTGGGTGCCGTACTGCTTGTTCGCGCCCTCCAGCCGGCCGGCCATGCCCACCGCGTCCCCCATGACGGTGTAGTGGGACTTGAGCTCGCTGCCCATGTCGCCCACCAGCAGGTCGCCCGTGTCGATGCCGGCGCGCACCCACAGCCGGTGACCGAACTGCTTCTCCCAGACGGGCTGGCGCTGCGCGAGCACGGCCTGGAGCTTGAGCGCCGCTTCACAGGCCAGGTGCGCGTGGCGGTCCGTGCGCACGGGCGCGCCCCAGAAGGCCATCACCGAGTCGCCAATGTACTTGTCCACCTGCCCCGCCGTGGCGCGCACCACGGAGGTCATCTCCGTGAGGAAGGTGTTGAGCAGGGGCACCAGTTGTTCGGGCGGGAGGACCTCCGACAGACGGGTGAAGCCCTCGATGTCGCAGAGGTACACCGTCATCTTGCGGCGCTCCGGCCGCATCAGGCTCACGTCGCGCGCGACGAGCCGCGCCACGTCCGGGCTCACGTAGCGGCCCAGCGCGCTGTGCACGAAGTCGCGCACGTCCTGTTCGGTGCGGAAGGCGTAGACGGTCGTCACCAGGAACGCGAGCCCCATGGACCCCAGCGGACCCGCCACGGCGATCCACAGCCGCTCGTTGACGAAGAACCAGCCCGCGCCCGCGACGTAGCCCGCGCCCGCGGCCAGCACCACGCTGACGAAGAGGAAGGCGCCCCACACCGAGCGCAAGAGCCAGCTGAACGACAGCGCCAGGAACGCGCCGATGAACGCGAGTCCCATCGTGGCCACCATGTCCACGCGGGGCGGTGCTCGGACGATGCCGTCCGACGCGAGGATGTTGGCGAGCGCCTGCCCCAGGATGGCGCCGTTGGCGATGCCGGGGCCAATGGGCGTCACCCGCCGCTCCGGCGCGTAGCTGCTGGTGTTGGTGAGGATGACGGCGCGGCCGTCCAGGTCGTGGTCGAACCGGGCGGGACGCTCCGCCTGGATGTCGAAGAGGTTCAGCAGCACGTTCCACGCGCGGATGGAGCGGGCCAGCGGCCCCCGGGCGCCCCGGGTGGCGGACGGGGCCTCCCAGCGCAGCAGGCTGTAGCCGGACGCGTCCATGGGCACGGAGTACGTGTCCCCGATGAAGAGGCGCCCGTCGGCGTACCGCAGCTTCTGCGTGCCCGCGAGGCGCATGGCGGCGGCCAGCGGCAGGGAGGGCAGCACGTAGCGCTCGCCGCCGCGCGGGCTGTACGCGACCAGGTGGGGCACGCCGCGCACCACGCCGTCAGGGTCCGCGGGCAGCGTGGTGGCGCCGTAGCCGCTGGAGGTGCCCAGCAGCGGCGTCACCGGGTGCTGGAGCTGACGCACCTCCAGGAGCTTCTCCGGATCCAACCCCGCCACCTGCACGGAGGCAAGCGCGAGGAACAGGTCCGACGGCGCCACGCGGAAGGCATCGTCCGCGGCGCGGCGCTCCTGGATGGACGCGGCGCCAGAGCCCAGCTGTTCGCCCAGGCTGCGGCCCTCGCCCTCGTCGGCGACGCCGGCCCACACCTCCAGGCCCTTGCCGGCGGGGATGAGGAAGGCGGGACGCTGCAGGGCGAGCACGGACTGGGCCCGCACCCGGGCCTCGGTGGGGCCGGGGTAGCTGCCCAGGCGGACGCGGTAGGGCCACAGGCGGCCGGTGGGCGGCAGGCTGCGGGTGCCCTCCGCGCCCCAGCGGAAGGCGAGCACGGAGTGGCCCGGGTCCTGGTCCAGGAGGGCCCGGAGCGCATCGTCGTCCTGGGACAGGGCGCCCCGGCCGGTGCGGGTGGGGGTGACGCAGGCGCGCGGGCTGAGCTCCGGGTAGGCGAAGTCCAGCATCACCACGGAGGCGCCCTCCTCCACCAGCCGGTGCACCATGCCGCCCATCACCTGGCGCGGCCACGGGTACGCGGCGATGTCGGCGCGGGGGCCCTGCTGGGCCTCCGCGAGGGTGTCATCGTCGATGGAGACGAGCACCACGCGGTCGGAGCGCTCGGAGCGCTCGCCCAGTTGGCGGATGCGCCAGTCGTAGAAGACGCGCTCGCCGCTGTCGATCCACCCGGACAGCATCTCCACGAAGCCCGAGGGCGACAGCAGGGGCGCGGGCGTGTCGTCCGGGCGCACCGGGCGCGAGACGCGTTGGGACACGAGCAGGCCCAGCAGGCAGCCGAACACGGCCGCCTGGACGAGCGAGAAGCCGAGTCGGTGGAGGAAGCGGCGGCCGGAGGAGTGGATGCGGAGGCGTTGCACGGGCGGTGCACAGGATAGCGCGTTGGGGCCGAGCGCCTATGGGACATACGCGCGGTATGGTTGGCTGCCGCATCACCTCGCCCGAGCCCCGTCCGAAAGAGCCGCCCATGAAACGCCTGCTTCTGTCCGCCGCCGCCGTCGTGTCCCTGCTGTCCCCCCTCGCCTGTGACTTGGAGAAGACGGGCAACCAGCTCTCCGCGGACCACGTGATGGTGGGCACGCTGCTGGCCACGCCGCAGGTGGACGTGTCCGCCACCGCGATGGCGGGCTACGACGCGGGGACCTTCGGGGACGGGGGCATGGACGTGGTGTCCTTCCCCGCGCAGACGGCGGCCTTCATGTTCTTCGGGACGAAGTCCGGCGCGAACGCGCAGCCCGAGGGCGTCAGCGGGGCCACCGTGGTGCTCCAGCCCGTGGGCACGACGACGCCCGTCACGCTCAACGGCCAGGGGGGTGGCAGCTACGGCGTGACGAGCGACTCCACCGACGCGCTGACGTACGCGTCGGGGGCCACGTATGCCTTCACGGCCGACAAGGACAACGTGCGGTACGTGGGGCAGGTGGAGAACTCGCCCCCGAAGGAGGCCATCGCGGCGCTGCACCCGCCGGAGGGCTTCGTGCGGCTCAACGCGAACACGGCGTTCGGCTTCGACCGTCCGGCGCCGCCCGCGAACACCGACCGCACGCTGGGCTTCGTCACGGTGGTGCCGTTGAGCGCCAACGGAGAGAAGGGCACGGCCACGTACTCCAACGTGCCCACGTCGCCGGTGGAGTTCCTCCAACTGGCGGCGGTGCCGGCCACCTTCCGGGAGGCGCGGGTGACGATTCCGGGCACCGCGTTCCCGAACCCCAAGCAGACGTACCTGGTCATCTTCCAGGCCGTGCGCATGGGCGGCGCGGAGTCCGACAACCTCTTCCTGGGCAGCGTGCTGCTGGCGGGCACCGCGGAAGTGGGCATCGCCCGGACGAACTGAAGCGTCCGCTACCCGGCCTCGATGTCCAGGCCGATGCGCCCCTCCAGCTTGAGGCGCAGCAGGTGGCCCGCGAAGCGCTCCGCCTCCTCGCGGGTGAGGATGCTGCGGAAGTCCGGGCCCTCCGCGATTTCAACCTCCATCACGGCGCCGCGCTGGAGGAGGCGGAAGAAGTCCTCCCCTCCTCCGGGTCGCGACACCCGCAGGGGCACGAAGCCCTTGAGGGGCAGGACCTCCGTGCTGGCGTCAATGACGCGCAGCAGCCCCTGGGCATCCGGGCGCACGCCGTCCTCGGGGATGGACTCCTCCGGGTAGAGCGGCGCGGGCGCCAGTGACAGGTCCTCGGTGGAGTCGTCGAAGAGGAAGCCGTAGCGGGAGGGCACCCGCTGCGTGAGCAGGTAGCAGAGCAGGACGGCTTCATCCGGCGGCACGCGCGCGACGTGGAGGATGGAGCGCTCCGCCCCCACGCGGCGCAGGAGCAGCGTGAGGTGCGGCTGGAGGCTTCCGAGCGAGCGGCGGACCCGGTCCAGGAGCGTGGCGCGCACCTCCGTGAAGGCGGCCTGGTAGCGGGCCTCGCTCTCCGCCTCGCGCTGGAGCACGGCGTCGCGCGCCTTCGCGAGCTTGGATTCCGCGTCGCGGAGGAAGTCACCGGCGGCGCCCTGCGGCTGGAGGCCCGGGACGGCATTGCCACCTGCGTCCATGCCGGCCGCGCGCACCGCGCCCAGGAGGAAGGTGCCCTGCTGCGCGAGCCGCGCCTGCTCCTCACGGAAGTGGACCACCGCCGCCGCGTGGTCGCGCTTCAGCTCCGCCCAGGCTTCGTAGGTGGACTCCAGCGTCTCCAGCGCACGGAGCTGGCCCAGCGCGGACTCCGGACCGGAGGCCGTCCCGTTCCACGGAGCCTCCGCGCTGCGGGCGGGCAGCGTCGCGCCTTCCGCCTCGGAGGGAGGCTCCCGCACGATGGGCACATCCACGGGCGTGTCATGGCGCAGGCTGCGGCCCGGCGCGACCGGGGAGGCCGCCGTACCCGATGGCGGGGTCTGCTTCGTCCGTCGATTCTTCGCCGCGCTCACGGTGCGTGCTCCTGGTGCGAAGGCATGCCCCGTCGAAACGGGACATGACCGCGCATCCTAGGCCATCCGCTTCCCCACCCGCCGGAAACACGAAAGCCCCTCCCCGTTCGCACGGGAAGAGGCTTCGTGTGGAATCCACCGCCGACCTGGAATCAGGTCGTCCGCGAACCCGGCGGCACCGTGGAGCCCGCGCCCTGCTGCGTGTCCGTGCCGCGCGCGCTGTTGATGGCGCCCGCGAGCTTGTCCTGGCCACCCTGCAGCTTGGTGCGCAGGTCGCCGCGCAGCTGCGTGCCCGGCTTGTCCGCCAGCAGCAGGCCCACGCCCACGCCCACCAGCAGGCCGGCGGCGAAGATGCCCAGCGCGGGCAGCGTCGTCTCCGCGGTGGTGCGGCGGGTCTCCAGACCCACGAGGTCCAGCAGGTCGTCGCGGTCCAGCTTCTTCAAGTCCTTCAGGCTCAGCATGTCCGACTCCGGGGAGGGAGACTTCAGTGGGAAAACAAAGGCGTGCGGCGCGGATGAAACCTAGACGCTGCCCGACGGCGGCGAGCCGCGGCCCGTCTGATAGCCCTGGAAGGCCGACTCGGCCATCCCGACCAGCTCATCCTTCACGAAGGGCAGCGCGGCCAGCCGCACGCCCAGCTTCAGGATGCGCGCCGTCAGCGGCGTGAAGAGCCCGCCGCCCAGCACGTAGCCCACGCCCGCGGCGATGGCCAGGGTGCCGTAGGGGTTGCGCTCCACGCGCCCCTTCAGGTCCAGCGACTGTCCCAGGTCCGCCACCGCGCTGCGCGCGTTGTCGATGAACTGCTGCGCGTCCGAACCCAGCTGATCCACCCGCTGGCCGAAGCCCGCGTCGTCAGCGTGTTCCGCCGCGCTGCCATTGCCCGTCGTGCCCGAATACGTCGTCATGGTCGTGCTCCCTTCCTGCGCCCCCGGAGGGACGGTCAGCGCGAGGCGATCCGGCCCACGAGGAAACCCACCGCGATGGCGCCCAGCAGGCACGTGCCGGGGTTCGCCCGGATGAAGCCCACCACCTGACGGTTCAGGTCCACCAGGTTCTGCCGCGCCTCATCCACCTGAGGCATCACCTGATCCTGAAGCTGCCGAGCCCGGTCCGACATCTGCTGCGGATTGATTTCCATGGAAGCCCTCTGCGTGTGCGTTCGTTCTCGATACGACCCAAAGCTGTTCATCACCGGCCGCCCGCGCTTGCTTCAGCGCCGCGAGCCCACCAGGTAGCCCACGAGGAAGGCGGTCCCCACGCACGCGTAGGGATGACGCCGCACCCACTGGCGCCAGTCGGTGGCCACGGCCACCTCCTCGCGCAGCGCGCTCACCGACGTGGCCAGGTCGGCCCGGGTGCGCTCGATCTCCTCGCGCAGCGCCGCGCTCGTGCGCGGCAGTTGTCCATTGCTAGCGGCCATCCCGCGACTCCTTGAAGACCTTGTCCGTCGTGTCCTTGAGCGTGTTCACCCCAGGCGTCGCCGCGTCCCGCGGCCGTGCCGTGGTGAGCGCCGCCATGCTGCGCGACAGCTCGCTCGCGCTGTCATCCATCATCTGCCGGGACTTCATGCGGCTCACCGCGCGGAAGATGCCGAAGCAGCCTCCGACGAGGTTCACCCCGCCCACCAGCGCCAGCGCTCCCGCCCACCCCAGCCAGGTGGCCAGGAAGGCCGCCAGCGCGCCGCAGACGAACGCGTAGCCCACGAGGAGGAAGGGCACGAACACGGCGATGCTCGCCACGTCCAGGCCCACCGCCTTCGCGTCCTCCGCGATCTCCAGCCGCGCCAACTGCAGGTGCTGCGTCACCAGCCGACTGAAGCCGTCCGCCATGCGCCCGACGAGCGCGGCCACGCCGCGATCCGTCTGTTCACTGCCCACGTGCATGCGCTCTCCGGCCGACGCTCACGTCCTGTGCGCGTGGGCGCCAACCTAGGCACCCCTCTCCGCCGCGACAACCACATCCCGGCGAAACTGTCCGGCGTTCGCAAGCGTCGGCCACTCAACGCGAGAAACCTCCGGACCCCAACACCCTAGCCGATAGCGCCGTCCCGGCGCTGGCCTACCCGATGAGCTGCACCGGCGGCGCCACGGGCGGCTGCACCGCGATGGGCGCCTCGAAGCGCATGACCAGGGGCAGGTGGTCGGAGGCCACCCGGCTGAGCGGCGAGCGGTGCGGCGTCACCGACACCGGCCGCACCCCCGAGTCCACGTAGATGCGGTCCAACCGGAACAGCGGCAGCCGCGTGGGGTAGGTGCGCGCGGCGGCGCCCAGCTCGAACGCGGCGTCGTGGATGGCCTCCCGCACCAGCGACGACACCGGCCCGTTGCCCCACGAATTGAAGTCCCCGCACACCACCATCGGGTCCTTGCGCGCCGCGTCCCGGAGCAGGTCGGCGGACAGGAGCAGCGATTCCTGCCGCCGCCGCTCGCTCACCGACAGGCCCAGGTGGAGGCAGAAGACGTGGAGCTGCTTGCCTCCGCCCAGGTCCAGGTCGCACCGCAGCGCCCCCCGGGGCTCGCGCCCCGTCACGCTGAGGTCGTAGTTCTTCGACTTGAGCACCGGCAGCCGGCTGAGGATGGCGTTGCCGTAGCGGCGCCCGTTGCGGACCACGTTGGGCCCGAAGGCCATGTGCAGGCCCAGCATCTCCGCCAGGTGTTCGGGCTGGTCCTCCCGGGACGTCTTGCCCCGGAAGTCCCCCACCTCCTGGAGGGCGATGATGTCCGCGTTCACTTCACGCAACACCGCGCCCACGCGGGACAGGTCGAAGTGCCCGTCCACCCCGATGCCGCTGTGGATGTTGTACGAGACGAGTGTCAGCTCCACGCGTCGCTCACCCTCCCCTTCGGGTTCAGGCCGGGATGATCCGGCGGGCCGCCAGTCGCACCGCTTCCAGGGGCAGCGTCGCCAGCCGCTGCGCCGCCGACGCCACGTCGCTCACGCCAGTCTGGATGGCCTTCAGTTGACGGCGCGCCTCGTCGACAAGGTCCGTCAGCTGGCCCTGCGAAGACAACTGCTCCTTCGTGGTCGGCAGGGCCCCGATGGGCGCCGTCGTCCCGATGACGGGCGCCGCGGCCGCCTTGGCCCTCTTCGCGCGCGCCGGCTGGGCGTGGCTGAACTTGGCATCGGCCTCCGGACGGGCCAGTTCCTCCAACTGGAGCGCCATCTTGCGCGCCATGAGGATCTCTTCCGTCTGGGCGTGGCTCTTGCCGTAGTGGAGGCCTTCCGCGTCGTCCACCATCACGTGCGAGGACTGGGCAAGCTGCTCCTTGTCACGCTGACGCAGGCCGCGCTTCTGCACGGGCAGCGTCTTGGGAACCTGGAAGTGGTCGAAGCTGTAGGAGCGAGGCATGTGCGCTCTCCTTTTCGAAATCGATGCGCTGCGTTGATGGAGAGAAGCTAGGGAGCCCACCGTCGTCCGTAACGGCTTGACATCGCGGATCGGACACGGCTGCCTGCCGCTCGTCCGGCCGAGAACACGGATTCGCCTCCCAGGGCACGCAAGTACCGACAATGGCACGCATTCTTCGCCTGCTTCCGGGGCGTCCGACCGGGCGTCAACCAGCAGACCTCCAGGCGGGCCCTTCTGGCCGACGCGGCGGGCAACCAACACCTCCGACGCCGGTCCGGGAAGGTTCCGCGCGCGCGTGGTGTAAAGAACGGCCCATGCCCGCCCGGAATCATTCCGCGTCCCGTCTCCTCGTCCTCACCCTGCTCGCTTCCGGGCCCTCGGCGCTCGCCGCCGCCTCGCCCGCCTCTTCTCCCGCCGGGGTGGCGGGGACCGTGACGGGCGCCGCGCCCACGCCCTCCCCCCCGGGCACCCGCGCTCCGGGCGCGCCCACGCCGGGCGCCGTCGTCCAGGGCGAAATGGCGCCCCTGCGGGTGAAGCCCGACAGCCTCGGGCCCGTGCTGGACAGGCCCCTGCTGTCGCTCCAGCCGTCGAGCGCGAAGCCGGGAGACCCGGTGGTGGTGACCGTGCGCGGCGCGGCCGGGCTTCCCACGGGGACGCTCGGGGGCCGGCCGCTGCGCTTCTTCGCGTGGCGCGAAGGGCACCTCGCCCTCACCAGCCTCCCGGTGGAGCTGCCCCCCGGCACGCAGGTCGTGGACGTGATGGCCCCCGGCAAGGGGCTGCCGGTGGCGCTGTCCGGCGCGCTGGAGGTGCTCGCCCCGGGCTACCGCGAGCGCGAGCTGCGCGTGGCCAGCAAGTACGTGTCGCCGCCCAAGGCGGTGAAGGCGCGCATGGAGGCGGACCGCAAGGCGTTCGCCGCGGCGTTCGCGCAGCCGTTCCGCGAGCCGCTGTTCGGACAGAACTTCGCGTGGCCGCGCCAGGACGTGGTGACGGCGCCCTTCGGCGACCGCCGCTCGTTCAACGGCAAGCTGCAGAGCCAGCACTTCGGCGTGGACCTGGACGGGGACCCGGGCGCGCCGGTGGTCGCCGCCAACGACGGCACGGTGGTGATGGCGCGCGACAACTACGCCTCCGGCAACACCGTGCTCGTGCACCACGGCGCGGGGCTCTTCACCGCGTACTTCCACCTGTCGCGCATCGACGTGAAGGACGGCGCGCAGGTGAAGCAGGGCGACGGGCTGGGGCTCGTGGGCAGCACCGGCCGCGTCACCGGCCCCCACCTCCACTGGGGTGTGAAGGCGGATGACCGGTGGGTGGATGGCCAGACGCTGCTCAAGCTGGACTTCTTCGGCGCGCAGGAGACGCCGGGCGTGGCGGTCAGCTCCCCCGAGCTGGCCAACCCCTAGCGGCCGCCTACTGGTCCTTCCACCGCGGGGGGCGCTTCTCCAGGAAGGCCGTCACGCCCTCCGCCGCGTCGTCCGCGAGCACGTTCAGCGACAGCTGCGACGACAGGAACTCCAGCGCGGCGGGCAACGTCAGGTCCTCCGCGGTGAAGAAGGCGCGCCGGCCCAGGGCCAGCACCGCCTGGCTCTTGCCCGCGAGCTTCCCCGCGAGCGCGGCCACCGTGGTGTCCAGCTCCGCGGCCGGCACCACGCGGTTGAGCAGTCCCAGCGCCAGGGCGTCGCGCGCGGGCAGCCGGTCCCCGGTGAGCACCAGCTCCAGCGCGCGCTTGCGGCCCAGGTGCCGCTGCAGCAGCGCCATCATCATCATGGGGAAGAGCCCCACGTCGATTTCAGGCGTGCCCAGGTCCGCGCCCTCCACGGCGACGGCCAGGTCGCACGCGAGCACCAGGCCCAGTCCGCCCGCCAGCGCGTGGCCGTTGACGCGGGCCACGGTGGGCTTGCGCACCTCCTGGAAGCGCGTGAGCAGCCGCCCGTAGGCGCGCCGGCCCTCGTGGGTGGCCAGGAAGCCGCCGTCTCCGGCCATCGCTCCCAGGTCTCCCCCCGCGCAGAACACCTTCTCCCCCGCGCCGGTGAGCACGAGCACGCGCACGGCGGGGTCCGCGTCCGCGCGCTCGAGCGCGTCGAGCAGGCCTTGAATCACGCCCGGCGACAGCGCGTTGCGCGCCCGGGGTCGGTCGATGGTCAGCTGCGCTTGGGGGCCTTGGACTTCGTACCGGACTTCTCCCGCTTCCATGTCGACACCTCCGCAGGGGCCTCGTGCTTCGGTTCCTCGGCCCTGACAGGCTCGGCCGTGGAAAGCTCGCTCCGGGGAGGCTCGGTCCGGGACGGCGCACCGCCGGGGACGAGGACGCCGTGGAGGAAGGAGTCGGCGATCTGCGCCTTGGCGCGCTCCAGCATCACCGTGTCGCGCGCGTCCGCGAGGCCCACGACGAAGGCCGTGAGGCCCATCTCGATGGAGCCGAACAGGAGCGCGGAGGCAAGCAGCGGATCCACGTCCGGGCGCAGCTCCCCGGACTCCTTCGCGCGGGTGAACATCTGCGCGCTCAGGCGGATGACGTCCACGAAGGCCGTCTGCCGGTTGATGCGGGCCCCCGCGGGGCTGCGGGCGATTTCAAGGATGAGGACCTTCACCGCGCGCGGGTCCACGCGGTAGGCCTCGAAGGCCACGTCCGCGATGCGGCGCACCTTCTCCTCCAGCGGGCCTTCGCTCTCCGCGACCAGCCGCGCACGGGAGATGAAGCCGCTCCAGCCCGTCTCGAAGACGGTCTCGAGCAGCTCGTCCTTGTTCTTGAAGTAGTGGTAGACGAGCCCGTACGCGACGCCCGCCTCCTTGGCGACGTCCGCGATGCGGCAGCCGTGGTAGCCCTTGCGGGCGAACACGTCGATGGCGGCACGCAGGATGGTCCGGCGACGCTCGCTCTCCCGCGTCCCGCCTTCCGGTGCCGACTTCTGCTGGCCCACGCGTCCTCCCTACGGCTGGTTGATTCGAAAATCAGCCAACCACGCTACGGACGCGGGGCCCCGGGGTCAATCCTTACGTGGGGCCTTCCGCCACGCCGAGGGGGAGGCGGGCGGAAGGCGCTGGAAGGCGACAGCCTGCCTGGAAGGCTTCAGGCAGCCGAGCCGTTGAACATCACCCGGGCGACGCCCAGGAGGCGGTCCACGTCGCGGGCGTTGAGGCCCCGGGCGCGGGCGAAGTCCGACAAGGGACGCAGCAGGTCCTCCGTCTGGGCGGGCGTCTGCTCCGTGCCCGTGAAGAGCTCACCAAGGCTGACACTGAGGGCGTTGGAGAGCGCCGCGAGCGTCTCGACATGGGGGACACGCTCGCCACGCTCGATCATCGACAGGAAGGACACGCTGATCTGTGCCCGCTCGGCGAGCTCTTCCTGCGTCCATCGCTCCGGGCGCTGCGTGCGAAGCTCGCGAATGCGCTGGCCAATTCTTTTTCCGAGATCCGACACGAAAGACTTCTCCTGGGGGGGGATGTTTCGAGGTGAGTGCAACCCTCGCGTACGGCGGGTGATTCCTAACCCCCCGAACCAAAGGATCCGAAGCCGGCGACGCTGAAATTCACGCCGGCGAATTCCGGCGACTGGTTGCGCCGCAGGATCATCACCCCCTCGATTCGCCAGCAGTCACAGGCGGGCCCGTAGGACACGCCAAAGGTCTGCTGGGCGAGGGGCTGACTTTCCTGGGAAACCGGATCCTTATAGAGGGGCTGCACAAGTGCTTCGTATCGCAACCCGAGCCCGAATCCGAGTTTGATTCGCGTACCAGCAGTGAGTGCCTGTGCCCGTTCGGTCGGAGAGGGGTCGACCTGATCGGTGTGTGACGGCAGGGGGCGGGGTGCGTCTCCGACGAGCATGTCGATGCCCCGGCGCACGAAATCCGGACCTTGTGCGAGCGGATCCAACCCCCGGTCGATGGAGAACTGCTTCACCGCGAGCAGGTCGTCGTAGCGGCCGTAGAGCGCGTTGCCCTTGCCATTGTCGATGGTGAAGTCGGCGCCCAGCTGGGTGATGGTCGCCGTCGTCGGGTCCATGCGCACGACGGCGCCCGCGGAGAGGACCCCGGCGCTGGCGGACAGGCGCGCGAAGGTGTCGCGCAGCACGCCGCCCCGCACCGTGTCCCGTCCGGCGACGGGGGCGTGGCGGGACAAATCAAAACCCTGGCCAATCCGCAGGCGCAGCGGCTCCCGGGTGGTGGGACCCTTGCGCACGCGCAGCGACTGATCCACGGCGACCACGGCCTGGAGGAAGCCTCGCACGCGGCCGTCGGACTGGAGCGGTACCGCGGCGTCCCCTTCGTCGTAGACGAGCGGCACGGTGCCGGAGCCCTCCGCGCGAGCGGCGGTGAGGACGTGGCCCCAGCCTCCGGGCACATAGCGCAGTGTCACCGACGGGGACAGCGTGTGGCGGTAGAGCGTGTCCTTGTCCGTGAACGTGCGGGCCAGCTGGGAGTCCAGCACCAGGTCCGCCATGGGGTAGCCGCGCTGGGAGGTCCGGCCGGAGAACTCTCCCACGGAGACGTCCTGGCGCACCGCCAGCGACGGTGTCAGCCGCGCCCAGGAGCCCAGCCCGTAGGACGTGAACACGCGCGGCAGCAGCGTCACGCGGTCGCGGCCCTCGCGCTCCGTGGCGTCGAAGCGGCCGTTGCCCTCCAGGTCGTCGATGGGCAGGCCGAAGTAGTCGATGTTCAGCGGCGCGGACGCCGGACGCCAGCGGGTGAACGGCGCGTAGAGCGCGTCCCGGCCGTCGTCCGCGAAGGGGCTGCGCAGGGGCGAAAGGCGGCTGTACTCCACCTGCACCCCGCCCATCACGCCGCCGCCGAACAGGGGCCGCTCGGGCAGGGCCAGGGTGATGCCCGGCAGTCGCTGGAACGTGGTGGGGCCATGGGGATCCACGGCGACGTTGCCCGGGGTGGCGATCGCGGGGATGACGTTGGAGCGGAAGAACCGGAACGGGTAGCGCAGGTCCTGGCGCAGCGACACGTCCAGGCCCAGGTAGCGGTCGTCCTTGCGCTGGTACACGACGGCGGTGCTGCGCAGGTAGTTGTTGTTCTGCACCAGCAGGTCGGCGGTGAGGTCGCGCGTGTAGAAGCCGTCCGACACGAAGTACGCGTCCACCCGGTCACGCCAGCCGTCCCCCAGCTCCTGCGTGTGCTGCCAGGAGGCTTCGCCCCGCAGCCCGCGCTTCTCATCGAAGATCTGCGACGTCTGGATGCCCGGCACCTGGCTGTGGTCGTGGACGCGCATGAACCCGCCGGAGACGGGATCCAACCGGGGCCGCAAATCGTAGAGGAAGCCCACCGTGGCCCGGCCCCGCGTCCGGTCGCTGGGGACGTAGCGGAACTCGGTGAGCAGCCGGGGCCCCTTCACGCCGTTGGGGCGGGGCTCGCGGATGGGCTTTTTCGTCGCCGGGTCCAGGAACGACCCATCGATGTCGCCTCCGCCCGTGTAGTAGCCGGGCGTGAAGGTCATGTCGTAGCTCTCCCCCAGCGTGAGGAAGACGGGCACGTCCAGCCCGAAGCCGTTGAGGCCGGAGTTGGACGGGCGGGGAATCAGCAGACCGGAGCGGCGCTCGGCCAGGGGCAGGTACAGCCACGGCAGCGCGAACACCGGCACCGAGCGCACGTACACCACGGGCCAGGTGAGGATGGCCCGCTCGCCCATGACGACGCTGGCCTCCTTGGCCTCCACGCGCCAGCTGGGCTCCCCCGGGCCGCACTGGCACGGGGTGAAGGCGAGGCCGTCCACGGAGAAGGCCGCCTCCCCGGTGCGGCGGATGCGCGTGCCGCTCAGGAGGACGGGCGTCTCCCCCAGCTTGCGCAACTCATCCGGCGTCTTCGCGGCCTGGAGGGCTTCGGGGGTGACGCCCTTCTTCTGCATGAAGAGGCCGCCCTTCACATTGGCCTCGTTGGAGCGCAGGTCCACGCGCACGTCGTCCGCGATGGCGGCCATCATGCCGCTGACGAACATCACGTTGCCGGTGGCGGTGGCCACCTGGGTGGCCTCGCTGTACGTCACCTCGTCCGCGCGCAGCACGTTGGGGCCGCTTCTCAGCTCGCAGTGGCCCCGGGCGGTGAGGATGTCCGACTCGTAGACGACGTAGTCGGCCGCCAGCTCCACCACCTCGCCGGTGGGCAGTTCCACCTGGGTGGCCAGCGGAATCTGGGCCGACACCAGGAGCGTCAATGCGACCGGAACAAGGAAGGTCATGCAGGGGGCGTTGGCAGGGGGCGCCGTGCCGGCAACGGCGCCCGCCCCGTCCTAGCGGCCCGGACGCGGGAAGTCGAGGGTGATGAGCCCGCCGTCCTGGCGTGTCTGGTAGCGAACCCCCTGCTTCAACTGGATGACGACGCGAACGGTGTGGCCCGCGCCGGCGAACGCCTCCACGCGCGACACCGCCGACGGGAAGAAGTGCGTGTCCAGGGGCAGCGTGTTGTTGGACTCCACCACGCGCGTGTTCTCCAGCTCCAGCACCACTTGGTTGCCCGACTCGCTCACCGTATAGCGGACCGGCTCGTTGGTGCGCACGAACACGCGCGAGCTGTCCGGCTGCTGCTGGAAGCCCACCAGCGTCATCGTCTTGCGGCGCGACGACGTCTGGCCCCCACCGCTCTCCCGCGCCGAGCTGCCCTGGCTGGCGGCGCGCGAGGGCGTCTCGCGGGAGGCCACCGTCCGCTGCTGGCGGCTCTCGCGGGCCTCCTCGGCCTTCTGGCGCCGCGTCTCGGCGGCGGAGGCGCGGGCCTGCTGCTGCTCCTCGCGGCGGGCCTGGGCGGCGGCCTGGGCCTCCTCGGCCCTCTGGCGCTTCGCGTCCGCGGCGGCCTGCGCGGTGGCGCGCTTCTCCTCGGCGGCGGCCTGGGCGGCGGCGCGCTTCTCCTCGGCGGCGGCCTGGGCGGCGGCGCGCTTCTCCTCCGCCGAGCTCTTCGCGGAGGCCTGGGCCTGGGCCTGCTGCTGGCGCTGGGCCTCGGCGGCGGCCTGGGCGGCGGTGCGGCGCTCCTCCTCCGCGCGCTGGGCGGCCACGCGGGCGTCCTCCTCCTGGCGCTTGCGCTCGGCGATGGCGGCGGCCTCGGAGGTGCGGCGCTCCTCGTCCTGGCGCTGCGACGCGAGCCGGGCCTCCTCCTGCTTCTGGCGCTCGGCGTCCGCGTCCGCCTTGGCGCGGGCAGAGGCCTCGGCGGCGGCCTTCTCCTGGGCCTCCCGGTCCGCCCGGGCGGCGTCGGCGGCGGCCTTCGCGGCCTTGTCCTGGGCGTCGCGGTCCGACGCGGCGGCCTTCGCGGCGTCCTGGGCGTTGGCCCCCGTCGGGGTGTTGGTCGCGGAGGCGATCTCCGCCGTGCCCTGCGGCTGCGCGGGCGTGTTCGCGGCGACGGCCGTGTTGCCCCCACCCCCCAGGACCTTCACCACCAGCTTGTTGCCGGCGGACTGGATGTCGGTCTCCACCTCGCGCTCGTAGCCGATGAGGATGCGCGCGATGGAGGCGGACTCGGTGCCGTACGTGGCGGTGCGGATGCCGGTGACGGTGCCGTTGCCCACCGGCTGCTCTTCGTCCACGCCCTGGAAGACGGCGCCGGACACGTCCAGCACCAGCCGGGGCGGATCCGTCATGGTGAAGCTGTTGAAGTCCGGCTTCTTGCTGCCGGTGATTTCAACCGTCCCACCATTCACGGTGATGCTGGTGATGGTGTTGAGGTCCGCAGCCGGCTGCTGCGCCAGCGCCACCAGGGGCACGAGCATCCATCCGAGCAGCGACACCGCCAAGGCCTTCATCGACCACTCCCGTTGACGTACGACAGAGGCGCGCGAAATTAGCACGCAGCCGGGAGGCTCCAACTTTTCAGGCCCGCGGGAACGTCCGCGCTTCAACGCAAGCGCGGCAGCGTGGGCGAGCGCGTGCGGTGCGTGCGTGTGTATTCAATGAGGTTCTTGATGTCGTAGCAGATCTGCCGGATGTCGTGCCCCATGGTCAGCTCGACGTGGCTGTTGCCCTTCACCGGCCGCCACAGCAGGTATTCGCTCTTCGCCGCGCGATACACGCTGCGGGTGGACTCCACGGACGCCAGCGGATCCATGTCCCCGAAGATGATGGCCATGGGGATTTCAATCTTCCCGAAGCCGCGCTTGAAGTCGTAGTCCGTGCGATAGCAGACCATCTCGCCCCGGCGGATCCACCGGGCGAACTGTTCAATCACCTTGCGCGGCTCGCGCTCGCCGCCCTCGCGCAGGAGCCAGCGGATGTCGTCGCGGCTGACGCGTTCGGTGTTGACCAGCCGGTTCAGCTTGCGCGTGAAACGTTGATACAACTTCGAGTCATCCGCCTGCGCCAGCTGCCGCTCCACGAACTTCAGGACGACGTCCACCGGCACCGCGTTGAACACGAGCGACTTCGGGGTGTCCGGCGTCAGGCGCTTCTGGAGCGACGGGCTGAAGGCCCCTGCCCCCTTGGACAGGAGCGAGCGTCCGAACGAGCTCGCGCGGCGGTTCAGGTTCACGCCCCCCAGCGCCATGTCCACCGCGCTCGCCAGGAGCGGCGAGCCGTGCGCCAGCATGCGCAGCAGCATGAACCCACGCCCCAGGTCCGCGGGGGCGCCAATGGTGATGAGCCCCTCGAAGTCGTCGTGGATGCCAGCGTAGCCGTAGCCCAGCATGCCGCCCATGGAGTGGCCACAGTAGAAGACGCGCTCGCGGCGGGTGATGCGCTTCACGCCGGAGACGGCCGCGGGCAGGTCGTAGAGGAAGTAGCTGTCCAGGTCCCAGCCGTAGTCCAGGTCCGGGGGAAGCGGGCGCTTGAAGCGCTCGGCGCGCTCCTTTTGGAAGGCGATGGAGCTCTTGCCGTGCCCGCGCAGCTCCAGGATGTGGATGTCCACGCCGAAGAAGAGCAGGTTCTTGACGAACTGGCCGCTCGTCCACGTGTGCCGGTTCTGGGAGAAGCCGTGCACGAGCAACAGCGGCTCACCGAACAGCGGCTGCGCGAACGCCTGTTTCACCGGCCGGTATCGCGTGATGACAAGCGACCATCCGTCCGCCGTCTCCACCACGTAGTTCGTCTTTGAGTACAGCGCCCGGAAGTCGACTTCATCGACGGTGGGCATCGGAGGACCCGGTAGGGCCGATCTCCAGTCCGGCAGGCGCATGTCTCAAAGTTACTGCCGCTGCTGCATCGCGCCAAGGTTTCCTGCGACCAATCGCTTCACGGCGCCGACCAGGAACAATGAACCTGTACAAAGGATCCATCCTTCCGGGCTGCCATCCGCATCGACCCGGGCCCCCGCGAGGGCATCCTCCAGGGAGGCATGGGCGACGACGCGTGAACACAAGGCGCGCGCTTCGTCGGTGTATCGCTCCGGCGCCAGCGAGCGCGGCGTGTCCAGCGGGGTGAGGTGCACGGAGGTCGCCCGCGGCAACAGGGCCCGCATCATCGGGCCCCGGTCCTTGTCCGCCACCACCCCGAACACCAGGTGCAGGGGACGCCCCGCGTAGAGGGCATCCAGGGCCTCCAGCAGCACCGCCACCCCCGCCGGGTTGTGGGCGCCGTCCACCACCACCGGGGGATGGGAGGCCACCTCCTCCAGACGTCCGGGCCAGCGCGCGGTGGCCAGCCCCACCCGGGCGGCCTGGGGCGTCACGGCCACGCCCCGCGCCTGGAGGGCCTCCAGGCAGGCCAGGGCCACCGCCGCGTTCTGCCGCTGGTAGGGCCCGCGCAGGGCGAGCGTCAGGTCACCCAGCGACCAGCCGAGCCCCCGGTACGCCAGCCTGTCGTCATCGTGGACCTCCAGGCCGAAGTCACGGCCCTCCACGTGGACCGGCACTCCCAGCTGTTCCGCCCGGCGCAGGAGCGCGTCCATCGCCTCCGGGTCCTGCCGGGAGAGCACCACCGGCACGCCGGGCTTGAAGATGCCCGCCTTCTCCCCAGCGATGTCCCGGAGCGTGTGGCCCAGGTACTCCATGTGGTCGAAGGACACGGGGGTGACGCAGGTGACGACGGGGTTCGCGGCGCTGGTGGCGTCAAGCCGTCCACCGAGGCCGGTCTCCAGCACGGCCACGTCCACGCGCTCCCGCGAGAAGTGCCAGAGGGCGACCACGGTGCCGAACTCGAAGTACGTCATCGGGTCCGCAAGCGCGGAGGGGTAGCGCTCCAGCACCTCCAGGATGCGCTGCCCGAAGACGTCGTCCGGGATGTCCTCGCCCGCCACGCGGATGCGCTCGTTGACGCGCACGAGGTGCGGCGACGTGTAGAGCCCCACCCGGTGGCCGGCGGCTTCGAGCGCGCGCGCCACGAAGGCGCAGGTGCTGCCCTTGCCGTTGGTGCCGGCGACGTGCAGCGCCGGGTAGTCGCGCTCCGGGTGGTCCAGCGCCGCGAGCGCGTCCTTCACCCGCTCCAGGCCCAGCTTGATGCCGGAGGGGTTGAGCGCCTGGAAGAAGCGCAGGGCCTCCTCGGGGGTGCGGGGCGCGTCCATGGCGGAGGGCGGGACGGCCCTACCCCAGCAGGCCCAGGAGCTGGCCCAGCTTCATGCGCAGGTCCTTGCGGTGGATGATGGCGTCGATCATCCCGTGGTCCAGCAGGAACTCCGAGCGCTGGAAGCCCTCCGGGAGCTTCTGGCGGATGGTCTGCTCGATGACGCGCGGGCCCGCGAAGCCGATGAGGGCGTGCGGCTCCGCGAGGATGACGTCGCCCAGCCAGGAGAAGGACGCGGCCACGCCGCCGGTGGTGGGGTTGAGCATCACCGACACGTAAGGCTTGCCGCTGTTGCGGAAGCGCGCGATGGCCGCGGACGTCTTCGCCATCTGCATCAGGGAGAAGATGCCCTCCTGCATGCGCGCGCCGCCGGACGCGGAGAACACCAGCGCGGGGCACTTGAGCTCGTACGCGCGCTCGAACACGCGCGTCACCTTCTCCCCCACCACCGAGCCCATGGAGCCGCCCATGAACTCGAAGAGGAAGCAGCCCACGGAGACCTGATGGCCCTCGATGCGGCCCACGCCGGAGATGAACGCGTCGTTCTCATCCAGGTTCTTGCGCGTGGACTTCAGCCGGTCCTTGTACTTCTTGGTGTCGCTGAACCCGAGCGGATCCAACGGCTCCAGCTCCTTGTCGAACTCCTCGAAGGAGTCCGGATCCAACGTGGCCGCCAGCCGCGAGCGCGCCGTCCAGGCGTGGTGGTGGTCGCAGTGCGGACACACCATCCAGTTCTTCTCCAGCTCCTGACGGTAGATGATCTCGTCGCAGCTCTCGCACTTGGCCCACAGGCCCTGCATGCGGGAGGGCTGGGGCTCGGCGACAGGCTCGGGGTCGACGGCGATGCGGGGCTTCTTGGAGAACCAGGCCATGTGGGCGCCAGGGGTTAGTCCGCCCGCCGACAGCCGTCAATACCCCCGTACGGCGCGCTGCGGCACGGCTAGAACTGGAAGGTCTCCCCCAGCTCCAGGACGTTCACCGGCAGTGGGGCCAGCTCCTTCTTGAGCTGGGGGATGAAGGCGGGCTTCAGGTGGTAGAGCATCACCTGGGCGCCGTTGCGGTCGAACTTGCGCAGCTCCGAGCCCACGGTGGCCGGCGTCAGGTGGCCGGAGATGTCCGCCAGGGCCTGGAGGCTGTTGGGGAAGCTGGCTTCCAGCAGCAGCGCCTTCAAGTTCTTCGTGGCGTTGAGCGCCTTCCACAGCTTGTCGGTGGGGCCGGTGTCGCCGCTCATCGCGAGGGAGGACTTCCCGTCGGAGATGATGAAGGCGCAGGACTCCACCGGGTGGCTCACCGGCACGCTCCTCACGGTGTAGGGGCCCACCTGGAAGGTGCTGCCGGCGCGGAAGGTCTTGATGGCCAGCACGGGCTTGTGGCGCGTGGGGATGCGGGTGAAGTCCGGCCACAGGGCGTTGTTGAACATGTTCTCGCGCAGCGCCCTGGCGCACTCGCGGGAGGCATGGATGGTGACGGGCTTGTCGCGCCGGCCGATGACCAGGTCGGCGAGCAGCGGCAGGTCCTTCACGTGGTCGAAGTGGCTGTGGCCGACGAGGATGTCGTCGACCTTGCAGAGCTGCTCCAGCGAC
The DNA here is from genome assembly GCF_003612125.1 of Corallococcus praedator. GTDB lineage: Bacteria > Myxococcota > Myxococcia > Myxococcales > Myxococcaceae > Corallococcus > Corallococcus praedator. The sequence continues at coordinate 9,816 of NZ_RAWI01000022.1, read as the reverse complement.
AGCGTCCCGGTGAGTGCTCCCGCGTCGAGCGCGAGCACGTCGTCCACGAGGAAGCAGGTGCTCCTGCACGTGGGAAGCTCGCCGCCGTGGCACCCGAGGACTTGCAGCTTCACGCTAGAGGTCTCCGAACTTCCACTTCATCTCGAGGTAGTTGAGGAAGTCATGCAGCCGGGCCGTGTCATACACGGTCAGTCTGTCACCGCTGCGCTCGATGAGCCCCGCGCGCTCCATGCGATCCAACATGCTGCGAACGGCGGGCTCGCCCACGCCGATCTGCCGGGGCATCTCCCGCACCGCGAAGTCGATCTCCACGCCCTCCTCCTGCTGCCGGCCCCGCGCCTGGCAGGCCTGGAGGATCTGATGGACCACGCGGCTGGCGGGGTCCCCGTGGAGCAGGTTTTCAATCTGGGCGTCCGCCTCCGACAGGCGCTCGGCCAGCTTCTTGATCATCCTGACGGCGATCTCCGCGTTGCCGCGGATCATCGCCTCGAAGGTTTTCGGATCGATGACGAGCAGCTTCGCGTCGTCATGGACGATGGCGGAGGCGTTCCGGGGCTTGTTGGAGATGATGGCCATCTCACCGAAGAATTCGCCCGGTCCCAGGACGGCCAGGACCTTCTCCACGTCGCGCACGCGCTTGGAGATGGCGATCTTCCCCGACTGGATGACGAACATCTCCTTGCCGATCTCTCCCTCACGGAAGAGCTCGGTGCCCTTGGGGAACTCCTTGCCAAATCTTTGAAAGAGGGTTTCCTCGGCGCCCATCTGGCCCGCGAGTCAATCAGCCCCCACCCCACCGGTCAAATATCCCAGAGCGATATCGCGCGGTGGCGAGGCAGGACGGTCTTCATGCCGGGGGGCACGGTCGCCGCCGCAAACCCGACACGGGGACGCCGAGGCCCGAGACAGGACCCCCTGGGAGGGGTACAAGGCCGGCCCGTGGGAACGACCTATAAGCAGAGCGGCGTAGACATCGAGGCCGGCGACGCGTTCGTCGAACGAATCAAGCCCCATGCCGCGCGCACCACGCGCCCCGAGGTGTTGGCCGGGGTGGGTGGGTTCGGCGGACTGTTCGCCCTGCCGCCCGGCAAGTACCAGGCGCCGGTGCTGGTGGCGGGCACCGACGGCGTGGGCACCAAGCTCAAGGTGGCCTTCCTCGCGGGGCGCCATGACACGGTGGGCATCGACCTGGTCGCCATGTCGGTGAACGACATCCTCACCTGCGGCGCGGAGCCGCTCTTCTTCCTGGACTACTTCGCCACCGGCAAGCTGGAGGTGGACGCGGCGGCGGAGGTGGTGAAGGGCATCGCGCTTGGCTGCGAGCAGGCGGGGTGCGCGCTGCTGGGCGGAGAGACGGCGGAGATGCCCGGCTTCTACGCGCGCGGCGAGTACGACGTCGCGGGCTTCTGCGTGGGCGTGGTGGAGCGCTCGGCCATCATCGACGGCAAGACGGTGAAGCCGGGGGATGCGCTCATCGGCCTGACGTCGTCGGGGCTGCACAGCAACGGCTACTCGCTGGCGCGCAAGGTGCTGCTGGACGACGCGAAGCTGCCGCTGGACGTGACGCCCCTGGGGTTGGATCGGCCGCTGGGCGACGCGCTGCTGGAGCCCACGCGCATCTACGTGAAGGACGCGCTCGCGCTGTGCCAGGCGGTGAAGGTGAAGGGCATGGCGCACATCACCGGCAGCGGCATCCCGGGCAACCTGCCCCGGTGCCTGCCGGACGGGACGCGCGCGGTGCTGAACGAGTCGGCGTGGAAGAAGCCGGCCATCTTCGACCTCATCGCGAAGACGGGCAACGTCGCGCGCGATGAGATGTTCAGCACGTTCAACATGGGCCTGGGCCTCATCGTCGTGGTGGCGAAGGAGGACGTGGCCCAGGCGCTGGAGGTGCTGCGCGGCCGGGGCGTGGAAGCGTCCGAGGTGGGCCGGGTGGAAGCGGGCCAGGGCGAGGCCACGGCGGTCATCGACCCATGAGCGCGAAGCGGGCGCGGCTGGGGGTGCTCATCAGCGGTGGCGGGAGCAACCTGCAGGCGCTGCTCGACGCGGCCGGGCAGGCGGACTTCCCGGCCGAGGTGGCGTGCGTGGTGTCCAACATGCCCACCGCCTATGGGTTGGAGCGCGCGCGCAAGGCGGGCGTGCGCGCGGAGGTAGTGGACCACAAGGGCTTCGCGTCCAAGGCGGACTTCGAGGCGGCGGTGCTCGGCGTGCTGGCCGACGCGGGCGTGGAGTGGGTATGCCTCGCGGGGTTCATGCGGTTGGTGAGCGCGGACTTCCTGAGGCACTTCCCGGGGCGCGTGCTGAACATCCACCCTTCCCTGCTGCCCGCGTTCCCGGGGTTGCATGCGCAGCGCCAGGCGCTGGAGCGAGGGGTGAAGGTGGCCGGGTGCACGGTGCACTACGTGGACGCGGGCACGGACACCGGGCCCATCATCGCGCAGGCGGCGGTGCCGGTGCTCCCGCAGGATGACGAAGCCAGCCTGAGTGCGCGCATCCTCGCGGAGGAGCACCGGCTGTATCCGCTCGCCGTGCGGCTGGCGGTGACGGGCGCGGTGACCCTGGATGGGATGCGCACCCGGGTGGATGCGATCGTCACGGGAGATGGGATGGCCCTGCGCAGTCCGGGTGCCCCGAAGTGACGGTGGTGATGGATCCGGACGGGGCGCGGAGTCCTTCCTCCGAAGCTTCCGCCCGAGATGCGCGACGGCAGGCCCTGCGCGATGCGCCCGTGGTCCTGGTGAGCGCGTGCCTGCTGGGTGAGGCGTGTCGGTATGACGGGCGCTCGCAGCGCTCGGAGCGCGTGCTCGCGGCGCTGGATGGAAAGTCCGTGGTGCCCATCTGTCCGGAAGCCGCCGCGGGCATGGGCATCCCCCGCCCTCCCGTGGACCTGTCCGGAGGCACGGGTGTGGATGTCTGGGCCGGCCGTGCACGGGCCCTCACGCGGGAGACCCGTGAGGACCGTACCGAGGCATTCCAGGACGGCGCACGACTCGCGCTGGATGCCGCGCGGCGGTTCGAGGTCCCGGTGGCGCTGCTGAAGGAGAAGAGCCCTTCATGCGGCAGCCAGCGCGTCTACGACACCGGCGTGCTGCGTCCGGGTGAAGGCATCACGACCGCGCTGCTGCGCGCGGACGGACGCACCGTCGTGAGCGACGAGGACCTGTAGCCCTCCCTCGTGCAGTTCCGCATCACGGCTCAGTCCAACGACGGCAGCACCAGCTCGTCCCCGGGTCGCGGCGCGAAGCACGCCTCCACCTCCGCGTCCGTCACCTCCGCGAGCGTGGCCGGGCTCCAGCGCGGCTTCTGATCCTTGTCCACCAGCACGGCGCGAATCCCCTCCCGGAAGTCCGGCCGCGCGGTCAGCGCCTGGCTCAGCCGGTACTCCACGCGCGCCATCGTGTCGTAGTCCCGACCGCGTCCTTCACGAAGCTGCCGCAGCGTCACCTTCAAGCTCGTGGGCGACATGCGCAGCAGCGTGGCCCGCGTCTCCTCCGCCCACGTCGACCCCTCCCGCTCCAGCGCCGCGAGGATGTCCTCCACCCGGTTCCCCTGGAAGCACCGGTGGATGGCCTCCGCCCGGGCCTCCAGCGAGGAGGTCCCCGGCTCCGCGATGAAGCCCGCGAGCACGTGCGCCGCCACATGGTGCGCCAGTCCGCTCCAGTCCGCGGCCACCAGCGCGCCCAGGACTTCCTCCAGGCGCGAAGCCTCCACCCGGTGCGTCGCGTACCCCAGCCACACCGCGTCCGCCGCGTCACACCGCGCGCCCGTCAGCCCCAGGTACGTGCCCGCCTCGCCCGGGAAGCGCGGCAGGAACCAGCCACCGCCCACGTCCGGGAAGATGCCGATGCCCGTCTCCGGCATCGCGAGCACCAGCTTCTCCGTGACCACCCGGAACCCGCCGTGCACCGACAGCCCCAGTCCCCCGCCCATGCAGATGCCGTCCACCAGCGCGATGAAGGGCTTCGGGAAATGGTGGATGCGGTGGTTGAGCGCGTACTCCGCGAGGAAGAACTCGCTCGACAGGGACCCGCCCCCCTCCGTGCGGCCAACCGACCCGGCCACCGCGCGCACGTCCCCTCCCGCGCAGAACGCCTTGCCTCCCGCGCCGCGAATGACCACCGCCTTCACGGCCGGATCCGCCGCCCAGGCATCCAGTCGGGGGTGCAGCGCCCGGCACATCTCCAGCGAGAGCGCATTGAGCGCCTTCGGGCGGTTGAGGGTGACAAGGCCCACGGCCCCCCGGGTCTCCAGCAGCACGTCCTCGCTCATGCCTCCGGGGATATCAGGCCCGGCCATGCACACATGGGGAGATTCAGGGGTGACAAGCCGACGGAAAACGGTATGGGAAGCAAATGACTTCCGCAGCCGCCCCCCTGCGCGCCGCCGTCTTCGACATGGACGGCACGCTTGTCGACAACATGGACTTCCACAACCGGGCGTGGGTGACGCTTGCCCGGAAGCTCGGGCTGGAGAACCTGACCGCCGAACGGTTCCAGAACGAGTTCGCGGGGAAGAAGAACGAGGAGATCTTCCCGGAGCTCCTGGGGCGCACGCTGTCCGTCGCGGAGCTGGATGCGCTCGCGGAGGAGAAGGAGTCCCACTACCGCGCCATCTACCGGCCCTACCTCGCGCTGCACCGGGGCGCCGAAGGCTTCCTCCACCGGCTGCGCGACGCGCGCCTGCCCATGGCCGTGGCCACCGCCGCGCCGCAGGGCAACCGCGAACTGGTGCTGGACGGGCTCGGCGTGCGGTCGCTCTTCGCGACCGTCGTGGGCGCGGAACAGGTGACCCGGGGCAAGCCCGCGCCGGACATCTTCCTCGCGGCGGCCCAGGCGCTGAAGGTGCCCCCGGAAGCGTGCGTGGCCTTCGAGGACGCCATCAACGGCGTGCTGTCCGCGCGCGCCGCCGGCATGGTCACCGTGGGCATCACCACCACCACCACCGCCGAGCTCCTGAAGAAGGCCGGCGCCCACTACACCGCCACGGACTTCGACACGCTGCCCCCGGAGCTGCTGGCGCGGCTGTTCTCCGCGCGTCCCTGACGGGCCGTCCGGACCCGCCCCCCGGACCGAAACCAACGCGCCAAAAGGGCGCCAGACGCGGTGACGTTGTGTAGTGTTCGACAGCCATGTCGACGTCCGCCGCCAAACTCAAGCTCCCCTCGGGCCCGTCCCGGCACGTGTACGACGTCATCGTGCTGGGCAGCCAGGTCGGAGGCGCGCTCGCCGCCGCGCTCCTGGCGAAGCGCAACCACCGCGTGTTGCTGGTGGAGCACGACGGCATGGGCCCCGGCTACGAGCACGACGGCTTCGTGCTGCCCTATGCCCCCTTCGTCGCGCCGCCCCTCAAGGCGATGCCCGCGGTGGAGGAGGCCCTCACCGAGCTGGGCCTGTCCACCGTCATCGGCCGGGCGATGCGCCCCCACACGCCCGAGCTCCAGCTGGTGCTGCCGAAGAACCGGGTGGACCTGACCACGGACGCCGCGCGCCGCCGCTCGGAGCTGACGCGCGAGTTCGGCGAGGCCGGCGAAGGCATCCAGGGCGCCCTGGCCGGCAGCGCCGCCCAGCACGAGGCCACCGACGCCTTCTTCAAGACGGGCCCCCAGCTGCCCCCCGACGGCTTCTTCGACGGCTGGAAGCTCAAGGGGCTCATCAAGGAGCACCCGGGCCTGGAGGCCACGCCCCGGCTCGCGAGCGAGGACCCCGCGCTGTCCCTGGTGCGCGGCCTGCTGCCCTTCGTGGTGCACCTGGAGAAGCCCTCCGCGCCCCTGACGCTCACCCGGGCCCTGTCCCAGGTGCTCGCCGCGCCCTCCACCTACCCCGGCGGCATGGACGCCCTGCGCGACGTCCTCACCCGGCGGCTGGCGGAGCTGGGCGGGGACGTGCTGGGCCGCGACAACCCGGCGGGCTTCATCGTCGAGGAGCTGGCGTTCGACGGCAGCAAGTTCGCGGGCGTGAAGCTGGTGCGCTCGGACACGCTCTACCGGGCCTCCTGCCTGGTGACGGCCACGGACTCCGGGGCCCTCCGCCGGCTGGTGACGGACAAGAAGCACCACCGGGGCCTGCTGGAGCACCTGGACCAGTCCAACACCAAGTCCCTGCTCTTCAGCGTGAACTGGGTGGTGCCGGAGTCGGCGCTCCCGCGCGGCATGGGCGAACTGGTGCTGGTGGACACCCAGGACCCGGAGCTGGGCCCCATGCTCGTGCAGCAGCACCCGGCGCGCACCACCACCGCGGGCAACACCCGGGACGTGGAGGGCGTGCGCGTGGTGTGCGCGGGCGCCTTCGTCCCGGCCTCCGCGCGCGAACTGGGCGAGGAGCACCTCCAGGCCCTGGCGTCGAAGATCGACGACCACCTGGACCGGCTGATGCCCTTCACGAAGCAGCACCGCGCGCTGCGGTCGGCCCCCTACCTGGACGCCGGGGGAGTGCGCGGCAGCCGCCTCATGCCCCACCCCCTCTACAGCTTCGAAGCGGAAGCCTTCCTGGGCGTCACGGGGTTGAAGCAGCGCACGCCCGCGAAGAACGTGATCCTGGCGGGCCGCGAGGTGCTGCCCGGCCTGGGCCTGGAGGGTGAACTCCTGGCCGGAATGCGGGCCGCGAAGCTGGTGCAGGAGATGCTGAAGAAGAAGGATCCCCTCAAGGGATAGGTTTCCCTCACGGATCCGGCTGGATTTTCGGACTGTTTCTGGTAGGGTCCGCCGCTCTTTTATGGGCTGCTGTAGAACGCCCCAGTTTTCAAGGAGTTAGCAGTCATGGCGTGGAAGTGCGACCTCTGTGGGAAGCGTCCGCTGGTGGGTAACAACGTCAGCCACGCGAACAACAAGACCAAGAAGCGGACCCTGCCGAACCTGCAGAAGCTGCGGGCGAACGTCGAGGGCCGCATCGAACGCGTTCTGGCCTGCACCCGCTGCATCAAGGCGGGCAAGGTGACCAAGGCCGCCTGAAGTCCGGGGTCCTTCCGGTGGGCACGACGCGCGCCCCAAAAGCAGCGCTTCCGCCCACCGAACGGCTCCACCCCCGCGCGGATGATCTGGACCTCCTCCCTGTCGAGGCGGTCGTCCGACGGTTGCATCAAGAAGACCTGATCGCCCTTCGCTCGGTGCGCGAGGCCCTGCCGGCCATCTCGGCGGCGGCCCGGACCGTGGCGGAAGCGTTGCGCGTCGGTGGCAGGCTGCTCTACGTGGGCGCCGGCACCAGCGGACGGCTCGGCGTGCTCGATGCCAGCGAGTGTCCCCCCACCTTCGGCGTGCCGGCCACCTGCGTCCAGGCGGCCATCGCCGGTGGGAAGCGGGCCCTGACGCGCGCCGTGGAGGGCGCCGAGGACGACGTCGAGGCGGGAGCCCGGGCGGTGCGCACCTTCCGGGCGACGGCGCGCGACGTGGTGTGCGGCATCTCCGCGAGCGCGTCCACGCCCTACGTCCGGGGCGCGCTGGACGAGGCCCGCCGCCGGGGGGCGCACACGGTGCTGGTGTGCTGCAACCCACCCGGCAGGCCCATGCGGGCGGACACGGTGGTGCTGGCGCGCACGGGGCCGGAGGTGGTGGCGGGCTCCACGCGGCTCAAGGCGGGCACGGCGACGAAGCTGGTGCTGAACGCGCTCACCACGGCGGCCTTCGTGGCGCTGGGCAAGGTGTACCGGGGGCGCATGGTGGACGTGCGCCCCACGAACGTGAAGCTCAAGGCCCGCGCGGCGCGCATGGTGGCGGAGCTGACGGACCTGCCTCCGGCGCGGGCCCAGGCCCTGCTCGCGGCGGCGGGGGACAGCGTGAAGTTGGCGCTGGCCATGCACTTCACCGGGCTCCCGCCCGCCCAGGCGCGGCGCAGGTTGGAGGACGGAGGCCTGCGAGCGCTTGCCCCTCCCGTGCCCGGACGGACGGCCGTGTCCAAGGCGAACGGAAAAGGCCCCCGGCGCCGTCGGTCCTGAACACCGGGGGGACCCGGGGGGCTGGGGTCCGGCGAGCGTGGGAGCAGGGCTTTAGACTTCAGGGCATGCGCCCCGCCCCACCGACCTCCGCGTTCCTGCCGCCCCGGCTGTGCGTGGGCGTGCTGTCCGGCACCAGCGTGGACGCGGCGGAGGCCGCGCTGTGCCGGGTGGAGGGCACCGGCGCGGACGTGACGCTCCAACTGCTGGCCCACGTCTCACGCCCCTTCGCGCCGGACCTCATCGCGCGGGTGCTGGGCCCCCAGGACGCCCGGAGCCTGTGCGCGCTCAACTTCGAGCTGGGCGAACAGTTCGCCGAAGCCGTGCTCGCCGTCATCGCGCGCGCGGGCGTGGCCCCCGGGGACGTCCACGTCGTCGGCTCGCACGGCCAGACGATGGCCCACCTGCCGTCGGACCTGTCCCCCACGCCCTCCACGCTCCAGATTGGCGAGGCGGACGTCATCGCCGAGAGAACCGGCCTGCCCGTCGTCAGCGACTTCCGCACCCGGGACATGGCCGTGGGCGGCCAGGGCGCGCCGCTCGTGCCCTACCTGGACTGGGCCGTCTTCCGAAACCGCGAGCGGCCGGACGCCACGCGCGCGTTCCTCAACCTGGGCGGCATCGGCAACCTGAGCGTGGTGGGAGCACGCATGGAGGACACCCTCGCGTTCGACACCGGGCCCGCCAACATGGTGCTGGACGGCCTGGCGCGCCGGATGACGGACGGACGGCTCGGGTGCGACCGCGACGGGAGCCTGTCATCGCGCGGACAGGTGCTCCCCGCGCTCCTGGAGGAACTGCTCGCCCATCCGTTCCTCGCGCGGCCTCCGCCCCGCAGCGCCGGCCGCGAGGGCTTCGGGGAGCCCCTGGTGGAGCGCCTCTGGGCGGCGGCACCGGAGCGCCCCCACGACCTGATGGCCACCGCGAGGGCCTTCACCGTGGAGGCCACCGCGAGGGCCTTCGAGACCTGGGTGTTCCCCCGCTTTCCGCGCCTGGAAGCGGTGTACGTCTCCGGTGGAGGGACGCGGAATCCGGCGCTGATGGAGGACCTGCGGGCGCGGCTGGCCCCGGTGCCCCTGGAGCGGCTGGACGTGCTCGGCTTCCCCGAGGAAGCCAAGGAAGCGGCCCTTTTCGCCCTGCTCGCGGCCGAGCACCGGGCGGGGACGCCCGCGAATGTTTGCCCCGCAACTGGCGCGAGGCGCCGAGTCGTTCTAGGTAAGCTGACACCGTGAGCAGCGTGAACCTGATGGCCCGCGAAGTGGCGGCGAAGATCGTCTTCTACGGCCCGGGCCTGTCCGGGAAGACGACGACCCTGCGGAAGATCTACGAGACCGTCCGCCCGGCGCACCGCGGCGAGATGATGTCCATCGCCACCGAAGGCGACCGGACGCTCTTCTTCGACTTCCTGCCGGTGAAGGTGGAGCGCGTGGGCGACTGCTCCGTGCGGCTCGCCCTCTACACCGTGCCCGGCCAGGTCTTCTACAACGCCACCCGCAAGCTGGTGCTCCAGGGCGCCGACGGCGTGGTGTTCGTGGCGGACTCGCAGGCGGAGGCCATGGACGCCAACCGCGAGTCGCTGGCCAACCTGGAGGAGAACCTCCTGGAGAACGGCATCCGCCTGGAGCGCTTCCCGCTGGTGATGCAGTGGAACAAGCGCGACCTGGAGGGCACCCTCTCCGTGGAGGAGCTGCGCCGGGAGCTCAACCCGCGCGGCGTCCCCGACTTCGAGACGGCCGCCACCAACGGCCGCGGCGTGCTGGACACGCTGAAGACCATCACCCGCCTGGTCATCAAGGACCTGCGCGCCAAGCGCATCGTCCCGCCGCCCCGCCCCACCCCGCCGCCGCCCGGCACCGCGCCCGCGGGCGGTGCCGGGCGGCGGCGGGGTGGGGC
>NZ_RAWI01000229.1 GCF_003612125.1 Corallococcus praedator | reverse complement strand
GCCGGTGCTGCCCGCCCTGCCCAGGCTCGCGGCGGCGCCGGTGCCTCCCGCGCCGCCGCTTCCTCCCAGCCCTCCGGACATGGATGACGGCGACACCTTCGCGTACCTCTCCGACGGTCGGACGATGATCTCCGGCTCCTCCGACGACGTGCACCTGGCGCGCACCTTCAAGCAGAAGGGCAAGGACATCATCTTCGTGCGCCGCGCCGACAAGCCCTTCCTGATCCGCGATCCTCAGACGCTCGAACAGGTGCGCAAGCTGATGGAAGAGGCCGGGAGGCTCGGGGATGCGCAGGGCGCGCTCGGACAGCAGCAGGCGGCCCTCGGCCAGAAGCAGGCCGCGCTGGGCCAGAAGCAGGCGGAGCTCGCCTATCCCCAGACGCAGCTGGCCTCGAAGCACGCCGCGCTCGCGCTCAAGCACGCGGACATCGGCGTGGAGCGTGCCCGGATCGCCGCCGCCCGGCGCGACGACACCGACCGCGACGACGTCGAACGCGATCGCCAGGAGGAGGCACTCGACAAGCGCGAGGCGGACCTCGATCGCGAGCGTGAAGGCTTCGACAAGCAGCAGGAGGAGCTCAGCCGGAAGATGGAGGCCCTGGGGGAGGAGCAGGCGAAGCTCGGCCAGGAGCAGGCGAAGCTCGGCGAACAGCAGGCGAAGCTGGCCGAGGAGCAGGCAGGCCGCCACCACGAGCAGTTCAAGAAGGTCATGAACGTCGTTGACGAGGCTATCCGCAAGGGCCTGGCCGAGCCTCTGCCCACCTGAGGACGGAGGGCGCGGCCCCCACGGTGACGGCGCACGCGGGCTTCCCTATACCGGGACCCGGTGTGAAGCCTGTTCCGGAGGTCGCCATGTCCGCCGCCGTCCCGCAGCACACGTCTCGCACCACCATCGACATCCTGGTGCGCCGGGTCCGCGAGGGCTCGGGCGCGTGGGCGAAACTCGCCCTCACGGAGCGGATCAAGCTCCTGGAGGACCTGCGCCGCGCGTACGTCGCCATCGCGGAGCCGAGCGTGCGCGCGGCCTGCGAGGCCAAGGGCATCGACCCCGGCGGGCCTCTCGCGGGAGAGGAGTGGCTCGCCGGGCCCATGGTGGTGGTGCGCAGCCTGCGCCTGCTCGCGGACTCGCTGCGCGACATCCAGAAGCACGGCGTGCCCGTCATCCCCCGCTCGCACCTGCGCACGCTGGAGGACGGGCGGCTGGCCGCGAGGGTGTTCCCCCGCGACCGGCTGGAAGGAATGCTGCTGCCCGGCAACGTGGGCGAGGTCTACTTCCAGCCCGGCGTCACCGCCGACAACCTGCGCGAACACCAGGCGTCGTTCTACCGCAAGCCCCACAAGGGCCGCGTGTGCGCGGTGCTGGGCGGCGGCAACGTCAACTCCATCCCGCCGCTGGACTGCCTCTACAAGCTCTTCGTCGAAGGCACCGTCTGCGTGCTCAAGATGAACCCCGTCAACGCGTACCTGGGCCTCTTCCTGGAGCAGGCCTTCGCGCCGCTCGTCGCCCGCGACGCGCTGGCCATCGTGTACGGCGGCGCGGAGGAGGGCGCGCAGCTCGTGCAGCACGACGCGGTGGACGAGGTGCACATCACCGGCAGCGACCGCACCCACGACGCGCTCGTGTGGGGCCCGCCCGGCCCGGAGTCCAACGCGCGCCGACAGAAGAACGAACCGCTGCTCGCCAAGCACGTGTCCAGCGAGCTGGGCAACGTGTCCCCAGTGGTCGTGGTGCCGGGTCCGTACTCCGACGGAGACCTGCGCTTCCAGGCGGACGACATCGCCGGCATGGTCGCCAACAACGCGTCCTTCAACTGCAACGCGGCCAAGCTGCTGGTGCAACCGAAGGACTGGAACAAGCGCGGCGCCTTCGTGGACCGCATCGAGGCAAGCCTCGCCCGCGCCCCCGTGCGCCGCGCCTACTACCCGGGCGCGGACGAGCGCTGGCGCCAGTTCACCGAAGGCCGCCCCAACGTGCGGCTCGTGGGCACTCCAGGTGAGGGCGACCTCGCGTACGCGCTGCTGCCCGACGTGGATCCGTTGAAGACGCAGGACCGCGTCTTTCGCCAGGAGCCCTGGTGCACGGTGCTGTCGGAGACGGGCCTGCCCGGTTCGGAGGATCCGGTGGCGTTTCTGGAAGCGGTGGTGGCGTTTCTCAACAACACGGTGTGGGGCACCCTCAACGCGACGCTGCTCGTCCACCCGAAGTCCCTCAAGGATCCGAACGTGAAGGCGGCGGTGGAGAAGGCGGTGCGCGAGCTGAGATACGGCACCGTGGCCGTCAACACCTGGCCGGGCGCGGCCTACGCGCTGGGCAGCCTGCCCTGGGGCGGCCACCCGTCCTCGTCGCTGAAGGACATCCAGAGCGGGCAGGGCTGGGTGCACAACGCGTTCATGCTGGAGTCCATCGAGAAGGCGGTGCTGCGCGCCCCGCTCAGGTCCCTGCCCGCGCCCCCCTGGGTGCCGGGACACCAGGGCATGGCGGACCTGGGCCGCAGGCTGGTGGATTTCGAGCAGTCGCCCTCGTGGTGGAAGGTCCCGGGGGTCGCCCTGGCGGCGCTGCGCCGTTGAGGGGGGCGTGAAACATCCGTGAGACCGCTTCGGGGCAGGCGGGGAAGCTGGCTTTCCGGAGGCTCGTGGTAGGTAGGGGACATGGCATCCAGGTACGCACAAGAGGGTGGTCAGCTCCTCCAGCAGGGCCAGCCCGGGGAGGCGGTGAAGAGCTTCCAGAAGGGGCTCTCCATCGACCCGAAGGACGTGGACTGTCTGATGGGATTGGTGCGCACCCACCTGAGCACCGGGGCCGCCCGGGATGCCGAAGGGGCCGTGACGCGACTGTTGCAGGTGCAGCCGGAGAACACCGAAGCGCAGGCCCACCTGGCGATGCTCAAGGCGCAGGCCGGGGACCCGGTGGCGCTGGTGACGCTCAAGGCGCTGGCCGCCGCGCCCACCGCCGGCTATTTTGAACGCTTCAACCTGGGCACGCTCCTGTCCGAGCGCGGTGACCTGGACGGCGCCAAGGCCGCCTTCGAGGCCGCGCAGGTGGTGGCGCCCCAGAGCGTCTACCCGCACTTCGAGCTGGGCCGCATCGCGGTGCAGCGCAAGGACACGAAGGCCGCGGTGGAGCACTTCCAGCAGGCCGCGGCGCTGGCGCCCCAGGAAGCCCTGCCGTTCCTGATGCTGTCGCGCGCGCACGCGTCCAACGGCGCCGTGGGCCTGGCCATCTCCGCGGGCGTGCAGGCGCTGGAGCACGCGCAGGGCAAGACGCGGCTGGCGGTGCTCCAGGACCTGTTCCGGCTGTACCTCCTGGCCAACAGCCAGGAGGCCGCGCGGCGCACCATCCTGGAGCTGCGGCAGATCGACCCCGAGCGCATCCAGTACATCCACCTGCAGGGCCTGTCGGCGATGCTGGCCGGCGAGCTGGCGGAGGCGAAGGGGCTCTTCCAGGACGCGCTCCGGCGCGCGCCCAACCAGTGGGATGTGCGCCACTCGCTGGCGCAGGCGCACGAGGCGCTGGGTGAGCGTGCGGACGCGCGGCGGCTGTTGGAGGAGACGGTGGTGGCGGCCCCGAACGAGCCCGGCCCCACCAACGACCTGGTGCGTCTGTTGATGGGTGACCAGGACCATGCGCGGGCCCGCGTGCTGCTGGAGCGGGTGTTGGCCGCGAACCCGCAGGACGCGCTCACGCACCTGAACCTGGCGCGCGCCACCCAGCCCTTCGACCGGGCGGAGGCCACCCGCCACGCGAAGCATGCCCAGTCGCTGGGCGAGGACGAGCTCGTGAAGACCCAGGCGGCGCAGCTGCTCACGGAACTGGGCGGCTGACGCACCCCGTCTTCCCCGCGCACGCCCCCGTGCCTACCTTCTCGGCCACGGCCCGGGACGGGCAGGGGGACGTATGCGCAAGGCGGAGCAGGCATTGATTGAACAGTTGGAGGCGCGCTTCCGGGAAGTCACGCGTCTGCTCTACGACACGACCATCCCCGCGAGGGTCCTGGACGAAGAGCTGATGCCAATGATTGCCGAGGACGTCACCTTCACGGACCCCTGGCAGAAGGGGGGCGGCAAGGAGACGTACCGCAAGGGCGCGGCGGGCTTCCACTGCATGTTCCGCTTCGACTTCGACATCTTCCAGCTCAACATCCAACTGGAGCCGGATGGGAAGAGCGGCCGGGCCATGGTGGACGGGGTGATGAACCTCAAGCAGTTCGCCTGGCTGTACACCTATCCCCTGCGCACCATCCTGGTGTTCGACTTCACGCTCCAGCGCGGCGAGGACGGCGGCGAAGCGCTTCCGCTCATCCACGCGCACGAGGAGATGTGGAGCTTCGCGGACATGATCGCCAACGTGCCGGGCGTGACGACACTCTACAATGGCTTCCGGAACACCTTCAGCAAGGGCTTCCTGGTGGCCTCCGCCGTGTGCGGTCGCCTCAAGCAGTCTACGTAACGCAAAGCAGGACAGCCCTGTCAGGAACGCAGGGCGTCGGCTGTGCTGGAATCGGGACACGCGTGTCAGTGCACACGCGGTCCTCCCTCGGGGCAGGCAGCTGTCTGCCCATGGGCACAGGCGTTGCTAAGGCGAGCGGGTCCCATCCCTTCGAGGAGGAACCCGCGTGCGACCCAGGCCCTATCCCATCCTGTCGATGCTGCTGGCGCTCACCGCCGCGGGCTGCGAGCCCGGGCTCGAAGCCGCCGGAGTGCGGGAGGCCACGGCCTCGCGGCTCGAGGATGACCGCGTGTCCGTCGCGGTCACCCTGGCCTGCCAGGAGGTCTATGGCCTGCCCAGGGCGGATGGAAAGTGTGATGCGGATGACGACCGCATCTGTGTCTCCGCGCGTTGGTACGCGGCCGACGACCTCCGCTTCGAAAGCCCCCTGACGACGGTGGAGCAGTGCCAGAAGGTCCCCTCCATCGAAGGCATGCAGTTGACGCTGACCTCGCCTGACGCGGTGGCGAAGGACCCGGGCCTGCGAATCCTCATCCAGGCGGATCCCCTCGCGACGGGCATCATCCTCGCCAATCCCTGACAGCTCCTGGAGATGACCATGCACAAGACCTTCATTGCCCTGGCCCTGGGTGGGTTGCTGTCCGCGTGTGGACCGGACTTCGATGTCGTGGGAGTCCGGGCCGCCACCGCGACCCGGGACGCCGACGACCATGTCACCGTGACGCTCGTCCTGACCTGTCTGCCCATCGACGGGTCGAAGCTGGACACCTGTGACGATGAGGAGAAGGGGTGGTCCCAATGCGTGGATGTCGGCTGGTACGAAGGCAGCCCCGTGGGCAAGTCCAAGGACCGTAACGTCGAGGTCCCGAAGTACGTCACGGGGGTGAGCGAATGCGTGAAGGTGTCGCCCGTCGAGGGCTCGACGGTGGCGCTCCGCTCCAAAGAGCCGATTCCTCGGGACGTGCCGCTCTTCATCGCGGTCGACTCGGGCAGTCCCGGGGAGGGGCCCCGGGTCGTCCTCGTCAGCCCGTGACGCGCGTGGGCTTCAGGCGGGGATGAGCTTCTCCGCCTGGAGCTGACGCATCAGCGCGACCATGGCCTCCGTGCTGTCCAGGTGCATCTCCTGGAAGCCGAAGCGGCGCGCCTTGTTCACGTCGAAGAACGCGTCGTTCTCCACGTGGAAGATGAAGTCGCCAAAGGCCCAGTTGGCCAGCTTCTTCAGGCCGTGCGGGTGCAGGCCGTGGCGTTGCGTGAGCGCTTCCCAGACGGGGGATTTGTCCTTCATCGCCTCGGTGAGGGAGAAGGGCTGCGGGTCGGCGCACGCGATGCCGAACGCGTCCGCGATGCGCGGGAAGACCTGGCTCCAGCGGAAGACGTCGCCGTTGGTGATGTTGAAGATTTCGCCCGCGCAGGCTTCATTGAGCGCGGCCCACTCCATGGCCTTCGCGAGCACGGTGGCGTCCGTCACGTTGGCGAGGATGGAGTAGGCGCGCGGCGTGGAGGGGAAGCGCAGCGGCACGCGCAGCGCCTTGCACAGCGACGCATACACGCCGATGAGGTTTCCCAGGTTCATGGGGTTGCCCACGGCGAGGCCCATCATCATGTCGGGCCGCAGGGCGGTCCAGCTCCAGCGCCGGCCCTTGGAGGCGTCGCGCAGGTAGTCCTCCTGGTCGTAGTAGAAGTTGGGCGGGAAGTGGCGCGGGTCGGTCTCCTTCGCGGGCGTCTTGTAGAGGCCGAACTGCGCGCCATACGCCTTGCCGCCCTGGATGAAGGAGACGTGACGGAAGCCCGGCGCGTGCTTCTCCAGGGCCTCCACGGTGTTGCGCAGCAGCGCCACGTTGACGCGGCTCAGCTCCGCGGCGTCCGGGCGCTCCTGGTAGGCGGCGAAGAAGACGTGGGTGACGTCCTTGAGCCACTCCGCCGCGCCCGCGAAGGCGTCCGGCGACAGCAGGTCCAGCGACCGCACCTCCGCGCGCGTGGCGAAATCCGGCGCCCCGCGCGCCACCGCTTTCACTGCCCAGTCCGGCCGGGTGTCCAGGTGCGTGATGAGGTTGCGGCCGATGATGCCGGTGGCGCCCAGCACCAGCGCGGTGTGCTTCGTCGTCATGGGGAGTCCCTCCGCGAAGTGTCTGTCTTCAGCGCCCGAACAGCCCGCGCCGCTTGGGGGGCACCTGCCCGCCCTGCACGCGGGACAGGCGCTGGCCCAGGATGCGGCTCATCTCCAGCGCGACGGCGGGGTTGGCCATCATCACGCCCCGGAAGTCGTCGCGGCCCACCGCCGCCAGCTCGCACGGCGTGGTGGTGACGGCGGTGGCGTTGCGAGGCTCGCCGGTGAGCAGCGCCAGCTCTCCGAAGAAGCCGCCCTGCTTCACCGTGGCCACCGTGTTCCGCGAGCCGTCCTTCATCGCCACCTCGCCGGAGACGACCACGTAGAAGGTCTCCCCCGGGTCGCCCTGGCGGAACAGCTCCGTGCCTGCGGGCTTCTGGAGCAGCTCCGCGCCGCGCGCCACGTTCTCCAACTCGTCGTCACTCAAGGGCGACAGGAAGTCCAGCTTGCGCAGGGTCGTGGCCAGCGAGGACGCCAGCCCCGCGCCCAGCGGCGGCTCCGCCGTGAGGAACTCCACCGCCGTGGCCACCTGCGCGCGCCGCGCCACCAGGATGACCGTGGACCCGGCGCGCAGCTGCGTGTTGCCCTCCGGCAGCTGCGTGTTGCCCTGGGGGTCCACCATCGCGATGAAGATGCACTCGCGCGGGAAGCCCTCCAGGGTGCGCACCTGCGCCACCGTCTGTCCCGCCACCCGGGCGCGGGACGGAATGGTCAGCTCGAACAGGAGCGCGTCGCTGTTGGTGAGCGGCAGCGACCCGGACACCTGCGGAAAGTCGATGGCGGTGGTCATCTTCGCCACCACCACCTCCGCCTCGGCCACCAGCTCCTTCACGCCCGCCAGCCGGTAGGCTTCGCGGTAGTTCGTGTCCAGCATCCGCACCATCAGGCGCGCGCTGGACACCGCGCGCACCAGCATGGTGAACGCCAGGTTCGCCGGGTCGTGCGCCAGCACCGCCGCCGCCACGTCCGCCGTGCTGATGCCCGCCGCCTCCAGCACGCGCGGATTCGTGGCATCCCCGCACACCGTCACCACGCCCACCTCCTCGAAGAGGCGCGCGCAGATGCCAGCATCGCGTTCGATGACCGTCACCGTGTGATGCTCCGACACGAGCCGCGCCGCCAGCGCGCCGCCCACCCGTCCTCCCCCCGCGATGACGATCTTCATGTTGCTCCGTGCTCCTTGCTGTCCTTGCTCGCGCTGCCGCCGTGCAACACCTTCTCCAGGTCCAACATCCGCGCATCCAGGTGCGCCAGCATCTCCTCCGCCGTCGCCTCCGGAATCAGCCCGTTGCGCCGGGCCCCCTGCAACGCCGTGCGCTCCGCGTCGATGAGCCGCCGCCGCATGCTCAGCAGGTCCTTCGCCCCTTCCGCCAGGTGCTGTTCGCTGATGCGCCGCAGCTCCCGCTCCGCCCGGGCGATGTTCACCTGGTACTCGCTGCGCAGGTGCTCATAGGCCGCTCGCGGCAACAGGCCCTGCGTGTGCAACGTCTCCAGCTCCACGTGCGCCGCGCGGCTGGCGATGAGCTTGCCCCGCTGTCCCGCCATCTCCAGCGCCACCTTGTCCTGCTGGAACAACCCCAGCCACTTGAGCGCGCCCGTGAGCGCCAGCCCCTGGCCCACCATGGACACCAGCGTCACGCCGAAGGCGATGGCCACCAGCTGCTCGCGCGCGGGCGTGTTCTCCGGCAGGCCCAGCGCCAGACCGATGGACAGCGCGCCCTTGATGTTGCCCACCAGGAACACGTGCTGCCATCGCAGCGGGATGGACTCCGCGGGCTTGAACAGCTTCAACAGCAGGAAGGGCAGGTAGATGGCCACCGCGCGCCCCAGCACCACCGCCACCACCGCGAAGATGGCGCCCGACAGGTGCACCTCTTCGGCCAGCACATAGGACGCCAGCGCCACGGCCGTCGTCACCATGATCTCCGCGAGCGGATCCTCCGCGCGCCGGATGATGAACCCGCCCAGCAGGCCCATTGCCAGTCCCACCGCCGCGCCGCCCACGGACGCGAGCAGCATGTGCCCGCCAATCGAACCCAGCGTGGGCGTCTGCCCTCCGGCCACCACCGCCGCGATGGCCGTGTACGCCACCAGCGCGGTGCCGTCGTTGAAGAGGCTCTCGCCCTGGATGATGCCCGCGAGCCTCCCTGGCACCGGCGCGCGGCGGAAGGCATAGAGGATGGAGACGGTGTCCGTCACGGCGAGGATGGAGCCCAGCAGCAGCGCGGGCCCCCACGCCAGGTGCAGCATGAAGTGCAGCGCGGCGCCGGTGGCGCCAATCGCCAGGACCATCCCCAGCGAGGACAACAGGCCAATGGGGATGGCGTTGGCGCGGATGCCATTGAGGTCGGCGGTGATGCCACCCTCGAACAGCAACAAAGGCAGACAGATGAGGAACACCACCTGCGGGTTGAGGGGGGGCACTCCGGGGAGCAGGTGGCCTACCGAGATGAGCAGGCCACCCAACACGAGTGCGACGTTGTAGGGCACGCTGGCCCGTTTGGCGGCGATCGCGAGTGCGATGGCCGCCACCATCAGGCCAATGAGGATGGGAACTTCCAGGAGCACATCGACTCCAGCAGGCGCCAGGGGAGGGCGGAGTTTTCCAGAATCACGCGGCCCGTGCACGACCGCCGCATCCTTTTCCGCTCCCCCGTCAGCGGGTGCCCGGGGCCCTGCCCGCCTGCCTTCCCCCAGCGAACGCACGACCTGCCGGGAGGGCGGGCGCGTGGTACAGCAGGGCCGCGATGACCCCTTCTGCTCCGGTGCTCTCCGTCACGTCGCTGAAGAAGGCCTACGGCGACCGCATGGCCGTGGACGGCATCACCTTCGAGGTAGGGCGCCGGGAGGTGGTGGGCCTGCTCGGGCCCAACGGCGCGGGCAAGAGCACCACCATCAACATGCTGCTGGGCGTGCTGGAGCCCACCTCGGGCGCCATCCACATCGAGGGCGTGGACCTGGCCTCCCGCCGCGTGCAGGCGCTGGAGCGCACCAACTTCGCCGCCGTCTACGCGCCCCTGCCCGGCAACCTCACCGTGGCGCAGAACCTGCGCGTCTTCGGCCTCATCTACGGCGTGAAGGGGTTGTCCGCCCGCATCGAAGCGCTGCTCACGGAGTACGACCTGCAGCGCTTCCGCGACACCAAGTGCGGCGTGCTGTCCTCCGGTGAGCAGACGCGCGTCTCGCTGGCCAAGGCCATGCTCAACCAGCCGCGCCTGCTGCTCCTGGACGAACCCACCGCGTCGCTGGATCCGGCCACGGCGGTGGACATCCGCGACCGCATCCGCGCGTTCGCGGCGAAGGGGGACAGCGGCGTGCTGTGGACGTCCCACAACATGTATGAGGTGGAGGCCGTCTGTGACCGCGTCCTCTTCATGTCGCGCGGCAAGGTGCTGCTCCAGGGCGACCCGAAGACGCTGCCCGGCGAGCATGGCCACGACACGCTGGAGGCGCTGTTCATCGCCGTGGCCAACGAACCCCTGGCCCTGGAAAGGCATCCGGCCCCATGAAAGCCAGCCGCATCGCGGGCATCGCCCTGCGCCAGTTCTATCTCTACAAGGGCAACTTCGCGCGCGTCGTGCCGCTGTTCGCGTTCGTGGCCGTGGACATGGTGCTGTGGGGCTTCATGACCCGCTACCTCAACAGCGTGGCCTCGCACGGCCACGACTTCGTGCCGGCGCTGCTGGGCGCGGTGCTGCTCTGGGACTTCTTCGCGCGGGTGATGCAGGGCCTGACCATGGGGTTCTTCGAGGATGTCTGGTCGCGCAACTTCCTCAACGTCTTCGCCACGCCGCTCACCCTGCCGGAGTACGTGGGCGGCCTCGTGCTGACGAGCATCGTGACCAGCGCCATCGGGCTGCTCGTGATGCTCCTGCTGTCCAGCACGGTGTTCGGCCTGTCCTTCGCGGCCTACGGCGTGATGTTCGTGCCCTTCATCCTCATCCTGTTCCTGTTCGGGATCGCGCTGGGCATCCTGGGCAGCGCGCTGGTGCTGCGGCTGGGGCCCGCGGCGGAGTGGTTCGTCTGGCCCATCCCCAGCCTGCTGTCCCCGTTCGTGGGCGTCTTCTATCCCCTGGCCACGCTGCCGGAGTGGATGCAGTGGGTGGGCCGCGCGCTGCCCCCGTCGTATGTTTTTGAAGGCGTGCGCACGTTGGCGGCGGGAGGGGAGTTCTCCGGCGCCATGCTCGGGTGGGGCCTGGGGTTGGCCGTGCTGGACATCGTGCTGGCGGGCCTGGTCTTCCAGTGGGTCTACCGCTACGCGGTGCGCACCGGCCTGCTGGCCCGCTACAGCGCGGAGAGCGTGACCTGAGCTTCCTTCAGCGCCGGATGCGCAGGAGCAGGTCCTTGCGGGGGCCGCAGTCTCCCCGGCCGTCGCAGTTGCTGGTGGTGACGTACAGGTGGCCGTCGGGGCCCATCAGCACGTCGCGCAGGCGGCCGTAGGTGCCGCGCAGGTAGACCTCATGCTTCGCCACGCGGTTGGGTGACTGCGCGTCGAACACCACCCGGTGCAGGTGCCGGGAGGCCAGCGTCCCCACGAGCAGCGAGTCCTTCCACTCCGGAATCGCGGAGCCGGTGTACACGGCGGCGCCGCCCGGGGGCATCGCGTCGTCGAAGGTGAGCGACGGGGTGATGCGGCCCGTCTGGGTTTCGCATGAATAGATGCCGGGCCAGCCCAGGTTGTCGCCGGCCTTCACCACGTTCACCTCGTCGTGCGCGCGGCGCATCGTCTCCCCGCTGGGCCCGTGGTCGGTGAGGTACAGCGTGCTGGCGTCCTTCCAATCAAAGCCTTGCGTGTTGCGCACGCCCAGGAGGAACGCTGGCGACCCCGGAAAGGGATTGTCCTGGGGAATGGCGCCCTCGGGCGTCACCCGCAGCAGCTTGCCCGCGGTGCTCGCGGGGTCCTGGGACAGGTCCGGCTCGCGCGAGTCCCCGGTGCCCACGTACAGCATGCCGTCCGGCCCGAAACGCAGCCGTCCGCCGTCGTGGTACTTCGCGGACGGGATGCCGCCCAGGATGACCCGCTCGAAGGTCGCGCTCGTGCCCTCCGGCGACAGGGTCCAGCGCTCCACCCGGTTCTGCGCCGTCCCGTCCGCTTCGGTGGTGACGTACAGGTAGAACTGGCGGTTCGTCGCGAAGTCCGGGTGCGCGGCGATGCCCAGGAGGCCCCCCTCGCTGCTGCGGGCGATGGGCAGCGTGGCCACGGGCTGCGGTTGGAGCGCGCCGCCGCGCAGCAGGCGCACGCGGCCCGGTCGCTCGGTGACGAGCGCGTCGCCGCCTGGCAGGAAGGCCACGCCCCAGGGGACCTCCAGACCTTCGGCCACCACATCCACGGTGATGGGCACGGTGCCGTCCGGCCCCCAGCCGTCCTCCACCAGGATGCAGTCCGCGGGGGAGGCGGTGCCCTGCGCCTGGCTCTTGCGACAGGCGGAAGCGGAGGCGGTGAGCACCACGAGGGCGGACAGCAGCAGGCGTCGGGAGCGCATGGGGAGGAATCTAGCGTCCCAGGGCGCCGTGCTCCGGGGGCGATGCGCGAAAACGTCAGTGAACGCGCGCCAGGGCCCTGGAAGGGGGGCAGGCGGGCGCACCGCACGACGGGAAGTGGCCCCGCGCGGCGTTGTCTTGGCCCTTGTCGTGGGCACCTTGCTCGGGCGGGTTCAGCAGCATCTTCGCCCAGCAGGAGGCGGTTCCATGGCGCGCATCGCATTCATCGTGGCCAACGATTTCGAGGACTCGGAGTTCAGCGTCCCCTTCGAGAAGGTGAAACAGGCGGGACACGAGGCCGTCATCATCGGCGTGGAGGCAGGCAAGGTCCTCAAGGGAAAGAAGGGGTCGGAAATCACCACGGAGAAGGCGGTGAAGGACCTGAAGGCCACCGACTTCGCCGCGCTGGTGATTCCCGGCGGCTATTCCCCGGACCACCTGCGCATGGACATCAAGATGGTCGGCTTCGTGCGCGACTTCTTCAAGGCGGACAAGCCCATCGCCGCCATCTGCCACGGACCGTGGATGCTGGTGGAGGCGGACATCGCGGACGGCCACACCGTCACCTCGTTCCCCTCCATCAAGACGGACCTCATCAACGCCAACGCGCGCTGGGTGGACCGCGAGGTGGTGGAGGACGGCAACCTCATCACGTCGCGCAAGCCGGACGACCTGGAGGCCTTCTCCGCCGCGGTGCTGCGCCAGGTCCAGAACGGCATCGCCCCGCGCATCGGTACGCCCCAGGCCGCCGAGTCCAACGTGGACCGCGCGCCGCCCATGCACTGATCCACACCGTCACGAACCGTTCGGAACGAAACGACACGCCCCAGGCCCTCGGTGCGCCATGCGTTCCGGGGGCTTGGAGTGTCTGCCTCCCAACCCTCACGCGCCGACGCACCGCGCTGTAACCTGGAGGGTTGGCATTCCGTTGACTTGGAATTGTTCCTTCAGATGAGCCTTGTCGAAGGAGACAGAAACATCTTTAGTGGGTTTCCCGTACCCCAGGGGAGTCAGCGGTTCCCTGATTTTTACAACTGAGTTGCCATTATTCACTTATGCTGTCTATATCTGGTCCGAAGTGACTCGGACGCGCCTCCCCCGCGCGGTGTCCTCGGACCCTCCTCATGAACCTGGCTTCCCGACCCGTGACCTTCCCGCCGCGACAGGTTGTCCGGGCCGTGCTGCATGAAGCCCTGGAGAGCAAGCTGGGGGGAGAGGTGGTGGTGAAGTCCACCACGGTCTCCGGGCGCATCTTCGTGGTGGAGCGCAAGGTGGCGTGGACGGTCCTCACGGGGCCCGGCGCGCGCAGCTTCGCCACGGCGCTCATCGACGCGCGGTTGGTGAACCGCGAAGACGTCGAACAGGTGATGGCGGAGTGCCGCAAGAACGGCGGCAACTTCTGCGAGACGCTGGTGGCCTGGGGCCTGGTGGAGCGCGACACGCTGCGCGACCTGCTGTGCCGACACCTGGGCGGCCAACTGGACGCGCTGCTGGGGCTGACGGAAGTGCAGGCCCTCTTCGTGCCGCAGCCGCGCGCCTACTCCAGTCAGATGACCTTCAAGCTGGAGGAGCTGGCGTCCCCCGCGCCGCCGTCGCCCTCCGAAGCACCCAGGCCGGAAGTCTCGCAGGCCGAAGTCACGCAGTCGCAGGTCCCCCCTCTCGTATTGGAAAGAGAAGCAATGGCGAACGTGAAGCAGGCGCTGGAAGAAGCTCTGAAGATTGACGGGGCCTTCGCGGTCTGTCTGGCGGATGCGAAGAGCGGCATGACCCTGGGCAGCGCCGGTTCCGCGGGGTTCAACATCGAGGCGGCGGCCGCGGGCAACACGGAGGTGGTGCGCGCCAAGATGAAGACGATGCAGCTGCTGGGCATCAAGGACCGCATCGAGGACATCCTCATCACCCTCGGCGAGCAGTACCACATCATCCGGCCGCTCTCGACGCGGGACGGGCTGTTCCTCTACATCGCGCTGCACCGCGCGAGCGCGAACCTGGCGCTGGCGCGCTTTCGTCTGGCGGAGCTGGAGAAGACCATCCAGGTCTGAAGTCCCGCGCCCTGGCGCGAATCCGGCTGTCTGTCTTCCGCCCGTTTCCCTTTCACCCGGGAAGCGGGCGGTGGTGTTTGGGGGCTCCCCTTTCCCGGGTCCGGACCTGTCATGGTCCAACCCCTGTCCCGCGCCGCCGCACCCTCGCGGCGCCGCGTTGCCTGGAGCCACCCATGAAGCGTCTCATCGCCGTCCTCTTCGTCACCGCCTCCCTGTCCGTGTCCGCCAGCGAACCCGCGAAGGCGGCTGCGACGCCGCCCGCCCCGGCCCCCAAGGCGGAAGCCGCGAGCCCGTCCGTGGCGGGGCAGAAGGCGCAGGCCGCCGAGGGCGCGGAGGCCGCGGGCAAGGGCGGCGGCAAGGGTCAGACGGGTGGGAAGGGCAAGGGGAAGGGTCAGGGCAAGGGCAAGTCCGCGGGCGGCGCGGACATCAGCGAGTAGCCGCCCGGGGACGTGAGGCGCGCGTCAGTGATTGCCCGCGCGCTTCTCGCCTGCCTCCACGCGCAATGCCAGACGGTTTCCGCGGGGAGGCAGCGGGCAGGTGGCGAAGGCGGAGAAGGCGCACGGCGGATTGTAGGCGCGGTTGAAGTCCAGCACGACGCGCCCGCTCGGATCCGGCAGCGGCGCGGAGAGGAAGCGGCCGGCGCCGTAGGTGGTGTCCCGGTTCGTCTCGTCGCCGAAGATGATGAACAGCTCATCCGAGCCCTCGTCCTGCACCGGCAGCAGGCGGTACTCCTTGCCCGCCACCGTGAACACGAGCGCTCCGGGCGACGGCATCTGATCCTGCGTGCCCAGCACGTTGGGCACGGTGATGGTGCGTGACGCGGGGTCCGGCACCAGCCGCGCCTCCACCTTCCACGCCGCGCTGGGCGCGTACGTGGGGATGCCGTGGAACTGCTTGCGCGCCGGGGCCTCCGCGTCCTTCACCCGCACGCCCAGCTTGTCTCCCCGGTGGATGACCTGGAAGTTCACGCTGCCCAGGCGCAGCACGTCCGGCGCGCCCTTCTCGTCTGTCTTCAGCGCCCCCCCCGTGAAGGGCTGCCCGTCCTTCGTGAAGACCACGCCCGCCGCCGGCTGGAAGCGCACGGTGGTGCCCTCGCGCACGAAGGTGCCCGCCTTCGCCGGCACCGACGCGGGCAGGCGCACCGTGCTGTCAGGAGCCGAGCCCGCCGTCTGCTCGCCCTCCTTCAGCCAGGTAAGGCCCACCAGCGTCAGCCACCCGTCCTCCTTCGCCAGCTGTTGCACCCGCTGCGCATGCCACGCCTGGGTGGCGGCGACGACGTCCTCCGCCTGCGTCGCCGCCACCCAGGCGTGGCATGCGCAGCGGGTGCAACAGCTGGCGAAGGAGGACGGGTGGCTGACGCT
>NZ_RAWI01000228.1 GCF_003612125.1 Corallococcus praedator | reverse complement strand
CACCGCAGGACCTCCTTCCCCCTACCGACGCGCCTCGTGCGCCGTCCCGCCCGTCCCCCCTTTCGGAGTAGCCATGTTCAACAACCTGAGCATCACCGCGAAGCTGGTCTTCGCCTTCACCGCGATGGTCGCCATCATCATCGGCATCGTCACGGTGGTCTATTCGACGCTCGACAAGGTCGCGACCTCCGCGGTGGGCGACACGGAGAGCCAGCAGATGATGATCGCCGTGCGCACCCTGGAAGGGGACATGGCGGACCTGGAGACAGGGCAGCGCGGCTTCCTCATCACCGGCGATGACAAGTTCCTGGAGCCCTACAACCAGGCCCGGCTGAGCGTGTCCCAGAACATCGACCGCATCCGCGAACTCACCCAGCGCGACCGCCGCCAGCAGGACCGCCAGCAGGAGATCCGCGACCTGATGCAGCAGTGGATCACCCAGCACCTGGAGCCCCTCATCGCCCAGCGCCGGGACGTCAACGCGGGCCGCGGGGAGCTGGCCCAGCTCATCGCGGTGGAGCAGGCCGCGCGCGGCAAGCAGACCGCTGACCGCATCCGGATGATGCTGACCAAGCTGGCGGACGACGAGGCGGCCCTCCTGCTCGAGCGCACCACCCGGACCTCCGCGATGGCGCAGGACCTGTACAACGTCATCATCACGGGCGGCATCGTGGGCGTCGTGCTCGCGGGGCTGCTCTCCTTCCTGCTCACCCGCAGCATCGTGCAGCCGCTCACCGAGGCCGTGAAGGTGACGACGCAGGTCACCGCCGGCGACCTCACGGCGAACATCACCGCCCGGGGCACCGACGAGACGGGCCGGATGATGGGCAGCATGCGGGACATGATCCAACGGCTGTCGGGGGTCATCAGCGAGGTGCGGGGCGCGGCGGGTTCGCTGTCGTCCGCGTCGCTCCAGGTGGCCTCCGCGGCGCAGGGCCTCTCCCAGGGCACCAGCTCCCAGGCGGCCTCCGTGGAGGAGACCACCGCCAGCCTGGAGCAGCTCAACGTGAGCATCCGCCAGAACTCGGAGAACAGCCGGGAGATGGAGCAGACGGCCGTGAAGGGCGCCCGGGACGCGGAGGAGAGTGGCCGCGCGGTGAAGGAGACCGTGGAGGCGATGAACGCCATCGCGGAGCGCATCTCCATCGTGGAGGAGATCGCCTACCAGACGAACCTGCTCGCACTGAACGCCGCCGTGGAGGCCGCGCGCGCCGGGGAGCACGGTCGGGGCTTCTCCGTCGTCGCCACGGAGGTGCGCAAGCTGGCCGAGCGCAGCCAGAAGGCCGCGAAGGAGATTGGTGGACTGGCCACCTCCAGCGTGAAGGTCGCCGAGCGCAGCGGCCAGTTGCTGTCCGAGCTGGTGCCCGCCATCCGCCGCACGTCGGAGCTGGTGCAGCAGGTGACCAATGCCTCGCGGGAGCAGTCCATTGGCGTGTCGCAGATGAACCGCGCCATGACGCAGGTGGATCAGGTGACCCAGCGCAATGCCTCCGCCGCGGAGGAGCTGTCCTCCACCGCGGAGGAGATGGCCACCCAGGCGGAGTCCCTGCTGCAGATGATGACGTTCTTCCGGCTCGTGGAGGGCTTCGGCTTCAACGCGCCCTCCGCCCCGTCACGTCCCATGGCCTCCCGGCTGCCGGCCTCGCCCGCCCGGGGACTGCAGGCCGCGGCGCAGGGGCCGCTCGCCTCCGCCACGGCCCTGTCCCGGCTCCAGAACGGCGCGGAAGCCCCGACCCAGCAGGACTTCCAGCGGTTCTAGGGGAGAGACGCCCACCATGAACCAACCCATCGAACCGGGCAGCGGCGGCCGGTCCAGCTACCTGAGCTTCATGCTCGCGGGCGAGGAATACGCCGTGGGCCTCCTGCGGGTGCGGGAGATCATCGAGTACCGCCCCGTCACCCGCGTGCCGGGGATGCCCGCCGCCGTGCAGGGGGTCATCAACCTGCGCGGCAGCGTGGTGCCCGTCGTGGACCTGGCCGTGAAGTTCGGGCTCCCGGCCCGGCCCATCACCCGCTGGTCCTGCTTCGTCATCGTGGAGGTGTCGCTCGACGGCCAGCAGACGGTGCTGGGGCTGCTCTGTGACACCGTGCGCGAGGTGCTGGAGCTGGGGGCTGACGACATCGAGCCTCCTCCCGCCTTCGGCACCCGCGTGCGGCTGGAGTTCCTGCGGGGCATGGGCCGCCATGGCGACACGTTCATCCTCCTGCTGGACCTGGACCGGCTGCTGTCATTGGAAGAGCTGCTGCGGCTGACCACCGCCGCCGAGGAGCTCCCTGCCGCCGCGCCCGTCGCCGCGCCCGCCCCGCTTCCGGAAGCACCGGGCAACAGGTGAGGGGATGAGCGGGCACGAGCCATGGGCGCAAGCGTTGCCTCCTTCGCTGTCGCACTCGGAGCTGATGCTGTTCCAGCACCTGGTGGAGGCGGAGACGGGCATCCACCTGTCCATGGCCAAGAACGCGCTGGTGGCGAACCGCCTGTCCCGGCGCCTGCGGGAGCTGGGGCTGAACTCGTTCGCCGCGTACCACGCGTACGTCACCTCGCGGGGGAACGAGGCGGAGAAGGTGCGGATGCTCGACAGCCTCTGCACCCACGAGACGTCCTTCTTCCGCGAGTCCCGTCACTTCGACCTGCTGCGCGACCACGTCTTCCCGGAGTGGGCCGCGCAGGGCGCGCGGGGCTTGCGTCCCCGCAGCCTGCGCGTCTGGAGCGCCGGGTGTTCCACCGGCGAGGAGCCGTACTCGCTGTCGATGGCGCTGCTGGAGGCGTTCCCCCCGGACTCCGGCTGGCATCTGGAGGTCGTCGCCACGGACCTGTCCACGTGGGCCGTGCAGCGCGCGGAGGAGGGGCTGTGGAACCTGGAGCGCTCCCGGACCATCCCGCCCATGCTCCTGCGCAAGTACATGCTGCGCGGCGTGCGCAGCCAGGAGGGATTGATGCTGGCGGGCCCGGAGGTGCGCCAGCCCCTGCGCTTCGCCCGCGCGAACCTGCATGATCCGGCCACGTGGCCCACCGGGAGGTTCGACATCATCTTCTGCCGCAACGTGCTCATCTACTTCGGCGCGGAGGCCCGCGTGCGCGTCATCCAGGGGCTGCTCGAGCGCCTTCCGGAGACGGGGTACTTCTTCCTGGGACACGCGGAGAGCCTCATCGGTATCACCGCGGCGGCCCGCTCGGTGAGCGCCAACGTGTACACGCCCCGCCCGGGGCCCGCGGCGCCGTCCCGCGAATGAGCGGCGTCAGCGCGCCCCGATGCGTTTCAGGAGGCTGTCGACCACCGCGGTGACCCGGAGCTGATCCATCCAGTCATCGAGTTCGCTCAAGCCCGTGAACGCGGAGAACCGGCGCAGCGTGTCGGCGGCCTGGTAGGCGGTCTTGAGGCCGAGCAGCTCGAACAGGTGCGGCTGGCCCTTCTGATACAGCGCCGCGTCCAGGCGCTTCCAGGGCTCCAGCTCCGAGGGTTCCGTGAGCGGCCAGATGTCCGCGCGGGGCGCCCTGGAGCCCACCCGGTCCAGGATGGCGTTGGCGGCCCGGCGGCCCCCTTCACACGCGCCTTCCATGGTGGCCAGGTCCGTGTGGGTGCGCACGTAGTCCCCCGCGAGGCACAGGTTGGGAATCGCGCTGGCCGCTTCGGGACGCGCCTCCCAGGAGCGTGGGGGGTGGACCAGCAGCCGCGACGGGTTGGCCGGCGGCAGGCCGGCGCTGTAGTCGAGGTCGGCGTCCAGATGGAACGAGTGCAGCAGCGCATCCGTGAGGACCTGCTCGACCACGTCCCCGCCGTTGAGCGCCGCCTTGAGCTGTCCCCAGACCTCGGTCTTGATCTCCTCCGGGGAGCAGTCCTTGGCCCGCTTCGGCACGAAGGTGCCGGGCGTGTCCCAATCCGAGATGTCGACGGAGAGCAACCCGCCGACCTGCCCGTCCCCGAACTGGCCGCGGAACAGTCCCAGCTCGCGCCAGAACTGCGGCTGCGAGATGGACGTCAGCGCCCAGGGGGAGTCCGGATAGAAGATGTGGCCGCGGACCAGGGGCACGTCCTCGTAGAGGAAGAACTGGATCCCCACCATCCACGCCACCAGTTGTTCCACGTCCGCCTGACGCAGGCGCGCCAGCGCAGGGTCCAGCGCGGCGAGCTCCGGTGTGATGAGCGCGTGCGCCGCCTCGACGGGCACCGCGAGCACGTAGTGGTCGGCGGTGCGAGGCCCGCCCTGGTCGAAGCGTGCTCGGGAGATGCGTCCTTCGGACACGTCGAACCCGGTGAAGCGGACGCCGGCGTGGAACTGGACGCCCAGGCCGCGCAGGTGGGTGACCCATGGCTCGAGCCACATCTGGCTCGTGGGGCCGCCCATCGTCCGGTCGTTGTTCACCCCGCTGGAGGCGAAGTCGAGGAGCAGCTGCATGGTGATGGTGCCAAGGGTCCGCGCCGAGCCTCGGCGTGGATCCATGGCGACCATCGTGCGTGGCACCGCGCGCAGCTGGCGCTGGAACTTCGCGGAGTAGCGGTCGCCCTGCGTGTAGTCCCACCACGACAGCTTTTCGTACTGTCCCATCCGGCGCTCGTCGCTCGATGAGAGGAATTGGAGCATCTTGAGGCCGAACAGGCCGCCGTCGGTCGGTTCGAAGTCGAGCTTCTGGAAGAACAGCTCAAGGGCCTCCAGGACTTCGTAGGGCTTGTCGAGCCGACGCCGGGAGAAGCGGAACCACGTGTCTTCATCAATCAGGGCGATGGCGCTCTCGGTGGTCGCCTTGAGGTGCTGGTCGACGGTCCGGCCCGGCGCGCCTGCGGCGGGAGTCCGCTGCATCTGGTCAATCACATGGCGATAGAAGCGGGGGTAGAAGCGGAAGCCGTGCTCACCGGGCAGCGCACGCCGGTTCCCCGTGCCGGTGCCGGGCACCGGCTGTGAGCGGGCCTTGCCGCCCCAGGTCGCCCGCGAATCGAAGACATGGACCTTGAAGCCGCGTTCCACCAGCTCGTGCGCGGCCGTGAGGCCCGCGATACCACCGCCTACGACGATGACATCCGGCATGCAGCACCCCTGGTCCCGCGGTTGGTGCCAACGATGAAGTCGACCGCCATCTTCGCGGCGTGGCGGTGGCACCTCCAGGCGGCCACGCCGCCTCTGTCGCGCGGCATGCGGATGGCCTCATGGACAGGACAGAGGGTGGCCCCCCGGGACGATGGACGTACCGCGGGAGCGGGGGCATCCGCTCCCGCGGGCTCGGGGACTACTTCACGCAGTGCAGTGCCGGGCCGGTGGCATAGGCATCCCACTGGCTCACGCTGAGGCTCGCGATGGAGGAGTTGTTGGAGGTGATGGCCTCCAGGCAGCTCACCGGCCACAGCCGCCCGTCATCCAGGCGGAAGGCGGCGGGGCGCCCGGGTGCGCCGTAGACGGGCGCTCCCGAGGTCATGGACGCACCGTAGGGGATGCGGTGGAACACGTCCGACGAGACGGCGATGGCATTGCGCGACAGGTTTTGCGCGGGCGCGGCCAGGGCGAACTGGAGCCGCACCCCGCCGCGCGCCAGCGTGAGCGGCAGGCCCGGGCTCTGGAGGAGATAGCCCTCGTACACGCGGCCCTGCGGCACCTGTTCGCACGTGCGTCCCGTCAGCAGGTCCACTCCGCCGCGGGCCAGGTTCCAGGTGTCGGGCCCGCCGGGGCCCACTGACCGGAGGATGTCCACCGGCACCGTGCCGCACGTGGAGGACGCCAGGGCGTGCTTGTCCGGACGGGACACGATGGCGGGGCCCTCGGTCCACGTGCCGCTGATGTCGAACTGGTCCACCTGCTGGCTCAGCGCGCTGTTGAAGAGGAAGACGCGGGTGCCGCTGGCGGTGGGGCCATCCACCGCGATGGCGAAGGTGTCGTTGGCGTCCATGTATTGCCAGTCCACGGAGAAAGCGGCGAGCAGGGAGTGGCGCGTGTGGTTCGCCTCCGTCCTGGGCGCGAAGCCGGTGGCGGTGAGCTCCTCGACGCCCGTCTGGAAGGTGGGGTCCGACGAGCGCAGCACGAACTGGCCCCCGCCGTTGCCGTCCACGGCGTACCCGGTGGAGTCGGTGAAGATGAGGTGGAACTTCCCGTTGATGTGCGTGACGCTCGGCTGGCCCGCGCCGTACTTGTTGGGCAGGGGACGGTAGTCCCGCGCGGGCACGATGATGGGATTGCCGCCGTTGAGGCGCGTCCAGTTGAGGCCGTCCGGACTGGACGCCACGCCAATCATCGTGGTGCCGGTGCCGTCGCCGTAGCCGCCGTAATACATGAAGTACGTCGCGTCGACGCGGATGACGGACGGGTCACAGACATGGATGCCGTCGAACTGCGCGGCGTTGCCCGTGGGGCGGAACACGGTGTTGTAGCTGTTGGCCACCGTGGAGCCGCGCGCGTGCCACGGGCCGGCCAGCGAGTCCGCCTCCGCGTAGAGGATGTAATCGCCCGCGATGCCGCCGCACCACCACATGCGGTAGACGCCGTCCTTCATCACGCTGGGCACGTAGTCATACGAGGTGCGCGAATACACCGGCGTGTTTCCACCGCGATAGTTGGTGACGGTCGCCGCCCGGGCCTCAGGAGTCAGCAGGCCGCTCGTCACGAACGCCAGGGCGAGCAGCAGGGTTGCACGTCTGGACACATCGAGTCCTTTGCTTGCGCGAGGCGGGATGGCCTTCGCTGGAAAATAGGTCTATCAGTTAATGCATGATTTTCCATGGAGTCGGAGAGCGGAGTGTCCTAGCCTCTGGGGCTGTCAACGGAGACATCCCCCCAGCTGGAGCTTGTTGTGAAATCACCCACGGCTTTGTCCACCCCTGTCCATCAGGACGGCACCCGCGCCATCTTTCGTTCCTGTCTCACCGCTGTCTCAGCCGCCACGCTCGTCTTCTCCGTCCCGGCCTGGGCGAGCGTGACGTCCGGGGCCGCCCCGGCCGCCTCGCCGGTGGCCGCGCTGGCCACCACCGTCGCGGAGATCAACCAGCAGATCGCGGCGGCCCTGCCTGGAGGGGAGGTCGTCGTTCGCGACGGGACCTACGACGGCGCGAGCATCAACTTCACGCAGCACGGCACCGCCACGCAGCCCATCACCTTGCGCGCCCAGACGCGTGGGAAGGTCATCTTCACCGGGGCGTCCGCCCTGACGATCTCCGGTGAGTGGCTGATCGTGGATGGGTTTGTCTGGCGTGGGGCTCGGAAGCAGAACGTGATTTCGTTCAACCGCGCCAAGGACTGCGAGTTCCGGCACAACGCGCTGATTGATTCAGGCCCGGAGCCCACGGTCGCGGATGGAAGCATCAAGCTCCAGAACTCGAGCGCGCGGAACCGGCTGCTCCGCAACCGCTTCGAGAACCTGCCGGCGCAGGGGATCCGCCTCACCTGCAATGCCACGAACTGCGCGAACGTCGACAACCAGATTGCCTACAACCTGTTCTACGGCAAGAAGTCCTCCGCCGGCAGCAACAACGGGGAATCCATCCAGTTGGGGTCCGGTATCATTGGAGACGTCAAGACGGTGGGAGATTTAGGGACCGTCGTCGAGTCCAACCTGTTCGAGGACATCGCGCCGTCGGCGGAGATGATTTCAAGCAAGACGAACCACAACATCTTCCGCTTCAACACGTTCCGGAACACCGAGGACCGGCTCGTGTTGCGGATGGGCACCCACGCGGAGGTCTACGGGAACTGGTTCATCAACGCGATGGGCATCCGGGTCCACGAGTCCTTCCACTCCATCCACGACAACCACCTGGAAGGGGTCAACGGGCCGGCGATCATGCTTCCCAGCGGGAAGAAGACGGCCGACTGCTACCACTGGCCCGCGGACTCGGTGCGAATCGTCGCGAACACCATCGTGGGCACGTCCGACAACGCCATCGAGGTTGGCGGCAACAAGATGGAGTCGCCCGGCTGTACCTATTCGGAGCTGCCGCAGAATGGGTACTACGAGGAGAACATCATCGTGAACTTCACCGGGAACGCGTTCTGGCTCTACGCCCCGTCGAACCAGACGTATGTGGAGAACATCGCCTGGCCGAAGGTGGGCTCCGCGACGGGCGTCACCTTCGTGGACCCATTGCTCATCCGGAATGCGATGGGGGCCTATACGTCGAAGCGGTTCCCGGCCCGTGGCGCGGTCATGCAGTGCCGTGCACTGACGGTCGCTGACGTGGGGCCTTCGAGCACCTACGCCTGCGACTGAGGTTCATCCACCGGCTGCCGGATTCCGCCGGTCCGCCGCCCCTGGAGTTCGCGTGCACGCGTGAGGTGCCGCTGCCTCAGGGGCGTCTGTGTTAGGGTCCATCCCATGTCCTTGTCCATCACGGGATTGGGCCTGGTGTGCACGCTGGGCCATGATGTGGTGTCTGGCTGTGCCGCGCTCCGCTGCGGAATGTCCCGGCCCCATCCGCTTGCTCTCCAGGTTGCCTCCACGGGAGACGAGCCTGGGGTGGAGCCCGTCGTGGGGCATCCCCTCCGGGGGCTCAGTGATGGCTTCGTGGGCCTGGGGCTGTATGGACTGCTCGCGGAGGAAGCCATTCGAGACCTCCTCGCCTACACAAAGCTCGCTCTAGACGATGAGCGTTTCTGGGAGGGCACGGGGTTGTTCCTGTGCCTTCCAGGGGCTCGAACGCCCATGCAGGAAGAGTCGGAGCTGCTTCTCCGCGAACGACTTGCTCCCCTGATCATGCGTCGAACCCGGCTGGGGATCCGTCCCGGTTCGCAGCGTGTCGTGGCTCGCGGAAACATCTCCGTGCTCGCGGCGATGGCGGAGGCTGCCGCTGCCTTTTCAGAGGGCCGGTTCCAGAGGGCACTGATCGTCGCCGTCGACAGCCTTACGCGTGACCTGGACGTCCTCGAAGCCCTGGCCATGAGCAGACGCCTCAAGACGCCGCAACATCCGGTGGGCCTGATGCCCGGAGAAGCCGCGGCGGCACTGCTGGTCGAAGGTGAAGCCGGAGTAGGGCGACCAGGAGCACGGGTGGAAGCACGCGTGGAGGCGCTTCACGTGCGCGACATCCCAGATGCGGATTTGCCCCGGGAGGGCCCACCGAACGTGCTGGGCCTCGCGGAGGTTCTTGAACGCACGCTGGAGAGGTCCAACCGGGTTGGAGACGTGTACGGCGATCTCAATGGAGAAGAGTCGCGTGCCATGGAGTGGGGCATGGCCCTGGCGCGACTTCGTGCGAGACCCGTGCTGGCCGGGGCTCGGACCCACTGGCCGGCGATCTCCCTGGGCGATACCGGAGCTGTCAGTGGCGCGATTTCGGTGGCCGCCGCCACACGTTCGTTTGTCAGGGACTACGCCCACGGAGACGAGATCCTTATATGGTCCAGGTCCGATACCGGCAGCGTGGCTTCAGGTCTCCTCATTCGCCCACGGGAGTGAACGCGCATGGCCTCCAGTGACAACCACCTGGCCTGGGACCCGAAGACGCTGAACCACACGGACCGGCCATCCGGATTCGGCTGTCTCTGGAGGCACACCCTCACGGACAACACGGGGTGGAGTTCCCATCCATGCAACCACATGTCCAATGGCTACAAGGTGTCCCTGGCGGAGCGCAGCGCGCTCTATAACAAGGACCACCAGAAGATCGCCCAGAGGATGCGGCTGGTGGGAGAAGACTTCGGGCTGAGAAGCAAGGCCCTGAAGCGCACCTGGAGGCGCTTCCCTGACAGCGCCGGCTCGAAGCGCAAGCTCACCTTGTCGGACTTCTTCAAGAAGGCGAGAAGCTCGCTGTACTGGCTGAGTCGCGGGCCCGAAGGCTGGCACATCGGGGCGAAGCACCTGTCCCCCGTACCCAACCAGCGGCTGAAAATTGGAGGTCGCCCGCAATTCCAGCCCCGCCAGAACAACTTGCAGGGCGGCTATGGCGCCTTCTATCCGTACGAGCACAACTACCATCATCTCATCCCCATCGGTGCGGTCGAGGAATGGGTCGTTGGGAATGGGTCCCCGGGCGGGACGACACGCTCTGATCAGGTGGTGAAGATCATCCTCATCTCTCGCTGGAACATCCACAATGAGAAGAACATGATCCTGCTGCCCCAGCAGGAGTTCGAGTCACTTATCGTGGGGCTTCCGGCTCACTGCCCATGGGGCGTGCCGAAGCACGCTGTCTATCAGGCATCCCTTGAAGATCGGCTGCGCAAGTTGCGGAAGATGATTGATAAGGAACTCCGTCAAAAGGAGCATCCGAAAGAAATCAAAGTCGCTATCCTCAACGATCTGAACGCATTGTCGGAAACGCTGCTGGAGCAGGTCAAGACCATGCCGGCGGGTGCGCAGCTCACGGCCGTCATCCTCTAAGCCACGAACCATGCCCTACACCTACTACACGTTTGGACACGCCTTCGATTCTCGCGCGGTCAAAGTGGTTGACCTCCCGGACAAGGTCGAGGACTACTTTTATTTGAGCGACGGCGTCCCCATGGCGTCCTACCTGCCACCGACGACCGAACTCAGTCTGTATGAAGAAGCCGGCGACATGTTCACGGACTTCATCGACAACCCGGACTGTGTGCTCTACGTCTCCCAGCGGGTGCGCGAGGTCCTTGCGAGTCGTGGACTGGTCGGGGAGGCAGTGGAGCTGCTGCCCTTCGTCCTGCTGGACAAGCGGGGCCGGCGCGTCCGGGAGTCCTATGCCATCGCCAATCCGCTGGTGAGTGTGCCGTGTCTTGATTTCGAGCGATCGAAGTATCGTCGCCGCGTTGGCCGTGCAAACGAACTCGCGGAGGTCAATCGCTTGCATCTGCGCGAGGATTCTCTTCCAGACGACGCACAGCTCTTTCGGGTCGCGGAGTACACGGAGATGATGGTGCTGCGCTCCGATCTCCTCGAAGCTTTTCAGCAGGCAGGGCTCACCGGACTCGCGGTCCATCCCGTGGGCACGCCCATCCCGGGTTAGGCCACTCCCCATGGATTCGGTGCTCGACAACCTCCTCTTCCTCTTGAGCCAGCGGATGCCCCGGCTTGAGGCGCCCTTGGCTCAGCCGGATGCGAAGCTCGTCCTGGAAACGGCTTCTCTCTGGCGGCAGTATGGCTGTGGCTTGCTGCTGTCGGAGCTGGACGAAGAGGGCTTCCGCGATGCCCTCGGACAGGCGGCGAAGCTCTACCGGGACCTGCTGGCGCGTCGGAATGGCTGCCCGGAGTCCGATCTCTACTACCTGGCACGCAGCAAGGGAGAGCCCCTCTTCGACGCGATGGCCGTGGGGGCGTGGGACCTCGCCCGGGAGATCGCGGCTGCGATGACGCCCACCTGGATGCAGCGGATGGAATCCGAAGAGGACTTCCATTACTTCGGTGCGCTCGTCGCCATGCTTCTCCAGCGCGACGACCTGGACGCGGAACTGGAGGCTTGCGAGCGCTGCCTTCAGGGTGGGCAGTCGTACCGCTTCGACGTGGTAAAGGCCCTGTCCTCCTCGGATGGAGACGCCTTCGAAGCAGGCCTCCAAGGGATGATCGAGGAGCAGGCGGCCTGGATGGAGCGCCAACAGCGCTCCGGAGTCTTCGACCCCTACCGGCACAAGACGTCAGCCTTCGTCTTCATCGAGGGCGTCGCGCTGGTCCGTCTGGCGCGGCACCGGGCCCTGAAGACGCAGGAACGGTATCGTCTCATTCCTGCCCCTGCGCTCGAAGTTGATGTTGTGTAGGCCATCTCCGGGGCCGGGTTTCTTCGAGGACACGGGAGAAGCCTGGCCGGGGCGCTATGGGGTCGTCTTCGGCTTTCGCTCCCGCAATGTCTTGCACGGGTCATCCTCCGGCATCGCGGGCGTGAACCAGACGTAGTCGTAGGGCAGGGACGCGGCGCCCACGGGGGTGGCGTAGTCCTGGGGCTTCAGGGCCTCCGGTGACACCTCCAGGATGGCCACGCTCAGCACCTTCGCATCCGGGGCCCGGCGCATCAGGTGCGCGGGCACCGCACGGTCCTTGCGCACGTGTCCGTTGCCGGTGATGAGCAGCGCGCCGTTGCCTACCACCAGCCCCAGCAACTGGTCCGCCATCATCGCGTCGCGGGCCCGCTGCGCCAGCGCCATGGGCTCCAGCATCTCCTGGGGGAGGTGTCCGCAGTGGGAGCGGTCCAGCTCCTCGCGGACCGCCTTCGCCTCGGCTTCGGGCACGGGCGCGTCCAGCCGCAGCCGGGTGCGCAGCTCCACGGGCAGGGCCTCCGGGCCCTTCATCACCAGCTCACGCACCTGCGCACGGGGCAGGTTGGCGGCGACGATGGGCAACTGCGCTTCCAGGCCCGCGTTGAACACCGGCGCGTAGAGACTGAAGGGCGGCCAGCCGCTGTTCGCCCAGTCCAGGGCCTGGGCCAGCGCTTCGGCGTCATCCGGGTGCTTCTTCAGCGACGCCGCCACCGTCGACCATTGGGTGACATCCAGCATCTCGAACGCGAGCGCGGGGCGCCGGCCCGCGTGCACCGTCGCGCGGACCAGCTCCGCCTGGAGTCGGTGATGGTCCGGATGATCGTGCCGCTCCCCCAACAGGACGTACTGCGTGGAGGCCACCGCCGTGCGCAGGGCCGCCTCGTCCACGAACCTTCCACCCGCCACATCCCAGATGCGGCCCACCAGCGGGTGGTCCTGGTGCAGCGTCGCGGTCCAGGTCCTGGTGGGAGTCGGGGAAGGGGATGAAGGCGCCGCTTCCGGGGCAGGCACCTGTCGGCTGGCACAGCCTGCGGCCATCAGGAGGGCGGCGAGGAGGGAGGGTGCACGCGTCATCCCTCCATCCAACCTGGAACGGGGCCGCATTGCCTGCCCTGAAATGACAGGGCCCGCGCTCCCAGACAGGAGGCGGGCCCGCGTACCGCGAAGGGATGTCTGACAGGGTCGGACTACTTGGAGTCCACCACCAGCACCATCCACCGGTCGGTGCCGTGGTCGATGCGCACGTTGGAGGCGCCGGCCTCCTGGAGCTGCTGCACGATGCGCTCCAGGAACTGGAGGTGCTCCTGCGGCGCGTCCACGAACACGTTGCGCGAGCCCGGGCCCTTGGCCTTCGGCTTCTTCGCCGGCGCCGAACCGTTGAGCAGCTCCGGCACGGCCGCGGCCTTCAGGAGCGCGCTCGCGTCCTCCGTCGTCACCTCGGGGCGCTCGTCCTGGGCTTCCACTTCGGGCTCCTTGTGCGCGGGCGCGGCGGGGCTGGAAGACAGGTCCTTCTTCGCCTGCTCGCGCAGCTCGTTGAAGGTGCGCAGGTTGATGGTCGCGCCGAACCGGTCCTTGAAGCTCTCCAGGGCGTCCTGGCGGCTCAGGTCGGGCTGGGTGCGGAAGAGGTCGAGCAGGAACGCGTGACGCTCCTGCGACTGCTCCTGGGAGGTCCTGGGCATGGGTGTGTGGCTCCGACGGTGTTGGGTGCTTGAAAAGCGGCGCACCCTATACCCGAGCCACCCCCCCGAGCGAAAGCCAAGGGCTACGGCCGTCCGCGCGGGCCCGGACGCGGCGTGCGTCCTCCACCGCGTCCCGACGGGCGCGGCTGCACCGGACGGGGCCAGGCGTTCGTCGCCAGCCCCTGGTCCTCCCCGGCGCCATCCCCGGCACGGCGCAGGCGCGCGGCCTCCGCGGCGGACTCCGGGGGCACCAGGGCGTTGGGACCCCGGCCGATGAGGTCCGCGCGGCCCGCGAGCCGCAGCGCTTCGCGCGCCAGCGGCCAGTGCTCCGGGTTCCAGTAGAGCAGGAGCGCCTTCTGCAGCCGCTTCTCCCGCAGGCCCTTCGCCGTGTACACGGGCTCCATCTTCAGGGGGTCCAGGCCCGTGTAGTACATGGCCGTCGCCACCGACATGGGCGTGGGGATGAAGTCCTGCACCTGCCGGGGCCGCTTGCCCTTCTCCTTCAGCCACTGCGCCAGCATCACCATGTCCTCCAGCGTGGAGCCGGGGTGGCCGCTGATGAAGTAGGCGATGTCGTACTGCTCCTTGCCCGCGTCCTCGCTCGCGCACGCGAACATGTTCTGGAAGCGCTCGAAGCTCTCGATGCCGGGCTTCTTCATCTTCTCCAGCACGCGCGGCGACACGTGCTCGGGCGCCACGGACAGCTGGCCGCCCACGTGGTGCGCCGCCAGCTCCTTCACGTACTCCGGCGAGCGCTCCGCCAGGTCGTAGCGCACGCCGCTCGCGATGAAGACGTGCTTGATGCCCGGCTCCTCGCGCACCTGCTTCATCAGCGAGATGAGCGGCCCGTGGTCCGTCTGGAGGTTCTCGCACACGCCCGGGTGCACGCACGACAGCTTGCGGCAGCGGCTTTCGATGTCCTCGCTCTTGCACTTGAGCTTGTACATGTTGGCCGTGGGGCCCCCCAGGTCCGTGATGGTCCCCCGGAAGTCCCCCATGCGCCGCACCTCGCGCACCTCGCGCAGCACGCTCTGCGCGGAGCGGCTCTGGATGACGCGCCCCTCGTGCTCGGTGATGGAGCAGAAGGTGCAGCCGCCGAAGCATCCGCGCATCAGCACCACCGAGTGCTTCACCGTCTCGTAGGCGGGGATGGGCTCCTTGTACATCGGGTGCGGCACGCGGTTGAGCTTCAGGTCGTACAGCTCGTCCATCGCCACCGTGGCGGTGTCGCCGGGCTTCATGCCGGCGCCGTCCTCCAGCGGCCGGGCGGGCGGGTTCATGTAGATGGCCCGGTTGCCGTGGCGCTGCGCGATGGCGCGCGCGTTGCCGGGGTTGGTCTCCATCTGGAAGTCGCGGCTCATCACCGCGAAGGCGCGCGTGTCCGCGACCACTTCCTCATACGAGGGCAGCACCACCACCTTGTCGCGGTCCGCGGCCCGCTTCGCCGGGTCCGCTTCAAGGGCCTTCATCGCCGCGTCGTTGATGAGGTGCGCGGTGCCCCGGATGTCCTTCAGGTCCTCGATGCGCTCGCCCCGGTTCAGCCGGTCCGCGATCTCCCAGATGGGCCGCTCGCCCATGCCGAACACCAGCAGGTCCGCCTTGGCGTCGAAGAGGATGGAGCGGCGCACCTTCTCGCTCCAGTAGTCGAAGTGCGCGATGCGGCGCAGGCTGGCCTCGATGCCCCCCAGGACGACGGGCGCCTCCGGGAAGGCCTCGCGGCAGCGCTGCGCGTAGACGATGGACGCGCGGTCCGGCCGGCAGTTGGTGCGCCCGCCCGGGCTGTACTGGTCCTCCGAGCGGTTCTTCTTCTGGGCCGTCAGCCGGTTGAGCATCGAGTCCAGGTTGCCCGCCGCCACCCCGAAGAAGAGCCGGGGCTTGCCCAGCGCCTTGAAGGGCTCCGCCGAGTGCCAGTCCGGCTGCGGGATGATGCCCACCTTGAAGCCCCGGCCCTCCAGGAAGCGCGCGATGAGCACCGGGCCGAACGCCGGGTGGTCCACGTAGGCGTCGCCGCTCACGATGATGATGTCGCACTGCTCCCACCCTCGCGCCTGCATGTCGGCGCGGGTGACGGGAAGGAACGGGTGGGCGTAGCGAGGGGTGACAGAGGCCATGGGGTCCTCCCCAACGAAGCGGGGCGGGGCCACCCAACCCCATCGGGCAGGGCTCTGTCCACTGT
>NZ_RAWI01000227.1 GCF_003612125.1 Corallococcus praedator | reverse complement strand
CCCGCCTCCCCCCGACCGTCACGATCTGATCCGCGTCCGGGGTGCCCGGGAGAACAACCTGAAGGACGTGAGCGTCGAGCTCCCCAAGCGGCGGCTGACGGTGTTCACCGGCGTCTCGGGCTCGGGCAAGTCGTCGCTGGTGTTCGGCACCATCGCGGCCGAGTCGCAGCGGTTGATCAACGAAACCTACAGCGCGTTCGTGCAGGGGTTCATGCC
Organism: Corallococcus praedator; assembly: GCF_003612125.1. GTDB lineage: Bacteria > Myxococcota > Myxococcia > Myxococcales > Myxococcaceae > Corallococcus > Corallococcus praedator. The sequence goes on along the minus strand of NZ_RAWI01000227.1, from coordinate 15,287 downwards.
CACGCTGGCGCGGCCCGAGGTCGACGTCCTGGAAGGACTGACGACCGCCATCATCGTCGACCAGGAGCGGATGGGCGCCAACTCCCGCTCGACGGTCGGCACCGCGACCGACGCCAACGCGATGCTGCGGGTGCTGTTCAGCCGCCTCGGCAAGCCGCATGTCGGCTCATCCAACGCCTTCTCCTTCAACATCCCGTCCGCCCGCGGCGTCGGTCAGATGTCACTTGAGAAGGGCAACGGCAAGACCGAGAAGCGCGAGTTCACGATCACCGGCGGCATGTGCCCTCGCTGCGAGGGCATGGGCTCGGTGACGGACATCGACCTGTCGCAGTTGTACGACGACACGAAGTCGCTCGCCGAGGGCGCGCTCACCATCCCGGGCTACACCGCGGACGGCTGGCAGGTGCGCATCTTCGCGGCCTCGGGCTTCCTCGACCCGAACAAGCCGATCCGGAACTACACGAAGCAGGAGCGCCACGACTTCCTCTATCGCGAACCGACCAAGGTGAAGTTCGAGAGCATGAACCTGACCTACGAGGGGCTGGTTCCGCGCATCCAGAAGTCGTTCCTGTCCAAGGACAAGGAGTCGCTGCAGCCGCACCTGCGTGCCTTCGTGGAGCGGGCGGTGACGTTCACCGCCTGTCCCGAGTGCGGCGGCACCCGGCTCAACGAGGCCGCCCGGTCCTCCAAGATAAAGGGAATCAACATCGCCGCCGCCTGTGCGATGCAGATCAACGACCTGGCCGCGTGGGTGCGCGGTCTGGACGAACCGTCCGTCGCGCCGCTGCTGGCGACCCTGGGACAGACGCTCGACTCGTTCGTGGAGATCGGGCTGGGCTATCTCAGCCTCGACCGTCCGTCGGGGACGCTGTCGGGCGGCGAGGCCCAGCGCACCCAGATGATTCGTCACCTCGGGTCGTCGCTCACCGACGTGACCTACGTGTTCGACGAGCCGACGGTCGGGCTGCACCCGCACGACATCCAGCGGATGAACGGCCTGCTGCTGCGCCTGCGCGACAAGGGCAACACCGTGCTGGTCGTCGAGCACAAGCCAGAGGCCATCGAGATCGCCGACCACGTCGTCGACCTTGGCCCCGGCGCGGGCACCGCCGGTGGCCAGGTCGTGTTCGAGGGCACCGTCGCCGGGCTGCGGGCCAGCGGCACGCTCACCGGGCGGCACCTGGGCTACCGGGCCACCTTGAAGCCATCGGTGCGCAAGCCGTCGGGGACCCTGAAGGTGCGCGGCGCCAGCGCCCACAACCTGCGCAAGGTCGATGTCGACATCCCGCTCGGCGTGCTGGTGGTGGTGACCGGCGTGGCCGGGTCGGGAAAGAGCTCGCTCATCCACGGCTCGGTGTCCGGCCGGGACGGCGTGGTCACGGTCGACCAGGGCGCGATCCGTGGCTCGCGGCGCAGCAACCCGGCGACGTACACCGGCCTGCTGGAGCCGATCCGCAAGGCGTTCGCGAAAGCCAACGGCGTGAAGCCCGCCCTGTTCAGCGCCAACTCGGAGGGCGCCTGCCCGACCTGCAACGGCGCCGGGGTCATCTACACGGACCTGGCGATGATGGCCGGCGTCACCACGGTCTGCGAGGACTGCGAGGGCCGGCGCTTCCAGGCGGCGGTGCTGGACTACCGGCTCGGCGGGCTCAACATCGCCGAGGTGCTGGACCTGCCCGTCGCGGACGCGGTCGCCTTCTTCGGCGCTGGCGAGGCGCGGACGCCGGCCGCGCACGCCATCCTGAAGCGCATGACGGACGTTGGCATTGGCTACCTGCGGCTCGGACAGCCGCTCACCACGCTGTCGGGTGGCGAGCGGCAGCGGCTGAAACTCGCGACGCACATGGGTGAGGACGGTGGCGTCTACGTGCTCGACGAGCCGACCACCGGGCTGCACCTGGCCGACGTCGAGCAGCTGCTCGGGCTGCTGGACCGGCTGGTCGACTCCGGCAAGTCGGTCATCGTCATCGAGCACCACCAGGCGGTCATGGCGCACGCGGACTGGCTCATCGACCTGGGGCCGGGCGCGGGCCACGACGGCGGGCGCATCGTGTTCGAAGGAACACCGGCCCACCTGGTCGCGGCGCCATCAACGCTGACCGGCAAGCACCTGGCGGCGTACGTCGGCTGACCGGTGCGGTTCACGTGGGAGCCTGCGAAGGGCTCCGCGGGCCGGATAGACTGTTCCGATGGCCGTCATCCTGACCTTCCTCGTCCTCAGCTTCATCGCCCTGTTCCTGATCGGCATGCTCTTCCTGTTCATTCGTTCCTCGGAGGGCGAGGAGAAGACAATCGACCGCGTCCGTCGCGAGGGGCAGCGCTATGTCGCCGTCATCAAGGAGATCCAGCACATGCGGGGCAACCCCAGGAACGTCGCGGCGCTCCTGATGAAGCTCGAGACGCCATCGGGTCCGGTAGGAAGACGGCTGATCGTTCCGCTCGGGGGCGCGGTGACCTGGGACTACATCAACACGGCACGCGCGACCGAGCGCCCGGTGTACGTGCATTGCATCCTGGACCCGATCATCCATGAAGCCGTGTTCCAGCGCGGCTTGCTCCTCGAGGAAGCGCCTGGAGGAGCAGCCGAACCGTAGGGGAGTCACGCGCCTTGCCCTCACCCCACGGCCAATTGCAGCCGGCCCGAGCGCAGCGCCGCGATGACGCCGCCGTCGATGAGCAGGTCGGCGCCGGTCATGAAGCTCGACTCGGGCCCCAGGAGGAACGCGGCGGCGGACGCGACGTCCTCGGGCGTCCCCATGCGCCCCGTGGCGGACTTCTCGATCATCGCCCGGTACACGGGGCCACCCTCGGAGGACATCTCCTGCTGGGCCATGGGCGTCGCGATGATGCCGGGGCTGATGGAGTTGACGCGGGCGCCGCGCTCGCCCCAGCCGAGGCTGGCCTCCTGGACGCGCAGGTGGTTCGCGCGCTTGGAGAGGGCGTAGGCCGCGCCTGAATCGGGGACGGCGTCCGCGCCCAGGAAGGGCAGCTTCAGGAGCTCATCCGTCGGGGTGCGCGCGAGCGCCTGGTCCATCTCGAGCGGCAGCGGGGGCGGCATGTACCCGGCCATGCTGGAAATGACGACGCCAGCACCACCGGGGGCGACGACGCGACCGAACTCCTCCAGGACGAGGGCGGTGCCCACGAGGTCGACCTCGAGGATGCCCTTCACGGGCGCCATCACGGGCGAGAGTCCGGCCGCGTGCACGACCTGCATGACGCGGCCCATGCCCGCCGCCGCCGTCGCGAGCATGTTCACCGAGGCGCGCGACGACACATCGACCCGCTGCGTGGTGACCTTGTAACCCGTCCCCTCAAGTGCCTTGGCGGCGGAGGCAAGCATGGCCTCGTTGAAGTCAGCGAGGAGCACGGACCTGCCGGAGCCTTGGCGGCGCGCAATCGCCTGCCCGATACCGCCCACCCCGATGATGACCACCACTTCCGCTGCGTGCATGGAACCTCCTTGCGTCACCAGGCGTTTGCGATGGCGCCGCTGCGCCCGGAACACCGCGTCCCAAGGCCTCAGAAGAAATACAGTCCAGGCCGGGGCTCCGGTAGGCTCAACAGACTGCATGGGCTGTTAAACGGGATTTGATAGTGTGACAAATCCCACGGGGCCGCAGGAGTCCTCCAGATGAAGACGGCCGTTCTTCCGCACCTCCAGGTCTTCCTTGATGTGGCACGCCTGCGCAGCTTCAGCGCCGCGGCACGCGAGCTGGGCGTCTCCACGGCCGCGGTCAGTCACTCCGTCCGCCAGCTTGAGGCACAACTGGGCGTGGTGCTCCTCACGCGCACGACGCGCAGCGTGGCGCTGACGGATGCAGGACGGCGCCTGGTGGAGGGCGCGGGGCCCGGGCTGGGCCAGGCGTTCGAGGCCCTCAAGACGGTGTCGGCCCAGCCGGGAGAAGTGGTGGGGCGACTGCGGCTGTCGGTGCCGGGCATCGCGCTGCCGCTCGTCATCAACCCGGTGCTCCCCACCTTCCGCGAACGCTACCCGCGGGTGGAGGTGGAGGTCGTCGTCGAGGGGCGCCTCGTGGACATCGTGGCCGAGGGCTATGACGCGGGGGTGCGGCTGAGCGAGGCCATCGAGCGCGACATGGTGCAGGTGCGCCTCACCCACGCCTTCCGCTTCGTCGTGGTGGGCGCTCCCAGCTACCTCAAGCGCCACGGGACGCCCGAGCGCCCCGAGGACCTGCTGCGCCACGAGTGCTTCAACTTCCGCATGGAGAAGTCCGGTGCGTTCTACGCGTGGGAGTTCGAGCGAGGCCGCAAGAACTGGCGCGTGCCGGTCCGCGGAAGCGTCGTCGTCAACAACAACGAGGCAATGCTGTTCCTGGCCGAGCAGGGCATGGGGCTGGCGTACGCCTTCGAGCCGGCGGTGGAGGAGCCCCTGCGCGCCGGGCGGCTCGTGCGGGTGCTCGAGGCCTACGCGCCCACCGTCCCCGGCTTCTTCCTCTATTACCCCAGCCGTGCACAGCGCTCCGGGCCCCTGCGCCTCTTCGTCGAGACGGCCAGAGAGCTTGCCGGGAAGAAGGCGTGACGCCCGACGGGCCGTCGAGCGCACCCCCTCCTGGCTCAATGGGTTCCGGCCTGCCGAAGCACGCCTTCAAGACGGACCCAGGCGCCCAGCTACCGCAGGGTGAGGCTCAGGTTGTCGAACCAGATGTCACCCATGCCCCCGTCGGTCTGCTTGCCGAAACGGACGATGATCTGCCTTCCGACCGCGGGGCTCCCCGCGGGGACCGTGAAGCTGACGCCCTCGGTTTCGTACCAGGTGTTGCCCACGGCGAAGAGGCGCGTCTGGAGGGGCTTCCAGGTGGCCAGGTTGCCATCCGTCTCCGCGTAGCCAATCTGGTACGGCACCACGCCGGTGTTGTCGCCGCCGCCGTGAGCCCAGCTCTTGAAGACATACGTCTTGCCCGCCACGAACCGGTAGCCCGTGAGGAGCTGTCCCACGGTCTCGGTCAGGCCCGCTGAGTAATAGCCAAACACCTTGCCCAGGTTCTGGTTGCCGGGCCGGGGGAATTGCAGGTGATTCGCCCAGGCGCCATTGGGCCCCCAGTGCCCCAGGGCGCCGAACTGGCTGGAGGTGTGGGTCTCCAGCTCGGCGTTGTTCAGGGGGATGACCGTGACCCCTGCCCCCAGCACGTGGGTGCGGTAGGTCTGATAGCTCGGCCGCGCGGTCACCGCCGGAGGGCTCACCGTCGCGTTGATGTCACACAGACCGTAGTTGTGGTCCACCGGGGTCTCCCCCGTGTCCTGGACCGTCAGGTAACGCGCCTGGAAGATGTAGTCGTGGGCGGGGTCCTCGAACCAGCTCAGCGCCCGGTCCACCATGCGGCCCTTGAGGGCTTCGTCGCGGGTGTTGTAGCCCCACTCGTCCGCCCAGATCTTCTTCCACGGCTGGTTGCGCTCCACCATCACCCGGCGGACATCCTCGATGCCGGCGATGTTGAGGTAGGCATCGTTGTCGCTCGTGGGCTCCTTCACCCCATAGGGGTGGATGGCCACGGCGTCGAAGTAGTCACCGCCGATGCGGTTGTAGATCCATTCGATGTACTGACTGCAGCCCGTGGCGCCCGTGCCGGGGTAACAGTCCAGTCCGCCCGTGGAGAGCACGACGTCCGGACAGCCCTCCTTCATGGCCACGTACCAGAGCTTCAGCCAGTCCGCGTACAGCTCGGCCTGCGCCTGCTGGCCGTTGGAGCAGTTCGGGTTCACCCAGGAGCAGCCGTTGGGCTCGTTCCAGAACTCGTAGTAGCGCACGCGATTGCAGAAACGCGCGGACAGCTCGCGGAAGAAGTACTGGAAGTCCGCGGTGTACTGGGGATCCGGAGGGGAGCGGTGGGATTCAGTGAATCCCGCTGGAAGGGCCCAGAGGGGGGTGGTCCCGCTGAAGGCAAAGGGCAGCAGGCCCCTTTCACGGGCCGCCTCGTACTGGGCTTCCGCGCCGGTCCAATCAAACGGTCCCGTGCGCGTGGCCTGGATGTCCGCCCAGCTGAAGCCGATGTGCGTGCCCACCGCGCCCGCTTCGGCCACCTTCTTCATGCTCTCCCGGTCCCAGGCGGTGATCTTGGTCTGGTCTCCCTTGTAGAGTTCGATGCCCGGGCGAATGCCAATCATGCGCAGGTTGGGGCGCTGGGCAGGAGTGCTGGGGCTCGTCGCCGTCGCCGTCACGGTGGCGGTTGAGGTGAGGGTGCTGTTGATACAGCCGGCCTCCAGGACATACGTCCCCGCGTAGGGCGCATCGACGAAGACGCCGTTGACGGGAGGCCTCACGAGGTAGCCATTGGGGCCGGTCACCTTCAGCCCGACGTACTCCCTTGCGGCCAGGGTATTCGTGCCATTCGCCAGGACCCCCACCCGGAACCGCTGGCCCTGGATGATGTTGGCGCTGGGGGTCCACCCCGACGTGGAATCAACCTGGATGCGCGCCTGGATGCTCGAATAGTACTGGCATTGCGCGAGCGCCTCCGTCGCCAGCAGTCCAAGTCCCACGGTGAGCAGCACTCCGAGTCGCCGCGCGACCCGTTGCCATTCCTTGCTCTTCATGTTGGTGCCCCCAGATGCCGTCCCGCATCCATGACGGAAGGGCCCTGCTCTACCAACAGGGCTGGAGACCGGGGGTTAAGCGCAATTAAACGGGGTTAACCCTGGCCTAGGGAGAGGACCCAATCTCCCTGATAGCGCTCCGTCACGGGTGCGAGCGCGAGCGGCGGACAATAGCGGTGCCCCCTTTCGTGGACGGCAAGCCCTTGCCTTCGGGCAAGCCGTAGCAGGGCAAGCCCGTCGAACCACAGGAACCGGTGCGCGACGAAGCGGTCCACCCGCACGGTAAAGGAACGCGCGAGTTTCTCCGTTCGTGCCGTGTGCACCGAGAGCGCTGTTTCAAAAGCGGACTCGAAGGCTCGGGCATCCGCGCGCACCAGCGCCCATGCGAGCGCGGGCCAGCAGTCCTCCCGGCTGGCCCGTTCCAACGTTTCGAGCTGCGGCGTGGGATCCTCTCCACGCACGCCGTGAAGCACCAGGGCACGGAGCACATGCGCCCACGCGAACTCCACCGGGGACTCCGTCTCCTTCTGAAACCGTGACGTGAGGTGTGTGGCGAGTTCGGTCGCGAGTTCCCAATGACAGGCGACCACCGCACCCGCAAGCGGGGTGAGGCCCCAGGACGCGGGGGGTGGTGACAGCCCGCGCGACTCCAACCAGGCCAGGAGGCGGCGCCAGTTCTCCGCCGACCGACACAGGTTCAGGAAGAAGGGCTGGGAGCGCCCTTCGAGCAACAACGTGGCGGCGGCGATGGTGACGAAGCTCCCGCACAGCTCCCGGGTGTTGTCCACGAGGGCGTCCCGCTCTCCGTCCCCCGGTCCGATGTGCGCAATGAGGGAGCGCACTGCGGCGCCCGCATCCTCACGAAGCAAGGCAAGATCGAACTCCATGCGCGCTGGGCCTCAGTCCTCGTCGCCATCCCAGCCATGGGCTGGCAGGAATTTGCAGCCTGTGAGCCCGGCCTGGGTGAGCGCATCCCGGAGGACGGCATCCACGAAAGTGCGAATTCGCAGGTGGACGGGCCGGAAGACATGCGGACCCTCCGGGGGAATGTCCTGCTTGAGCGCGAGCCCATGCACGAACTGGATCTCCGTCTTGAGAATGGAACTCCGGACGACATCCGAGTGCTCCAGGTCGATGACCTCCCGGCGGTGGAGCAGGTTCATGATGAAGTGCTCACGCGAAACCACCTCCTTGTCGTGGTCCACCAGCGTGACTGGCAGGAACTCGACCTCGTTTGGAGCCAGTTCCGCGACGATGCGGCGGACCCGCATGGAGACAACCTGCAGAGCCCGGCTGTTGTTGACGAAGTCGTAGACCTTCCGTCGTTCCGGGAAGCTGGGCGAGAAGCCCATGACCGCACCTGCCAGAAACTCATGGGCGAGCGGCTGGGGCTCAAGATATCGCCAGCCCTCGGGCCCTTCCGGGTAGGCGTCAAGCAACGCTCCATCATTCCTGTTCGACAGCATCCAGAAGCTCATGAATCCCGCCCTCCGCGCTCACCACAGCGCTGGCCAACTGCCATAATCCCGCCCCTTTCGCGTCTGCCACCGGCACCAGGGCCCGTCGTACCGCAACCCCTCCGCCGCGCCACGGACGGCCTTGCGTGAACGCTTGATCATCGTCGTCCAGAGTTCAGCTTCAAGCTTCTTCAGGTCTTCGAAGACGCTTCCGACGATGGCTTCATGAGGCTTGCCTTGCCCGCGCAGCGTGTCGATTTCCGCATCGATGGCGCTGAGCCCCTGGATGACATCCTGGGTGTAGCCATTGTGGTTGTTGGGGTGCTGAAGCAGCGAGTGAACAGGGACGGCCCAGGAGACGGAGGGCAGCATGATCAGGTTGTGGCCATGATCGATGTCATAGGGTGTCTGAAGGAGGATGTCGAAGTTCTCCGCGGTGTCGATGACGGGCTTGCCCGATGAATCCTCGGTGTAGAAGGCCTCTCCTGGAATCAGGTGGTGGGCCTGCCAGCGATACGGCAGGGTCTGACCGCTCACCACCGGATTGAAGTTGTTTGCCTGGGCGATGCTCGCGCGGCTCGCGACGCCGGCCTGGAAATCGGAGGGGCCCAGGTGCCCGAAGGTGCTGTACTCGGAGCCATGGTTGCTTCGGATGTACGAGGCACCGTTCCGGGCGTAGTTCGCGCCCTTGCCGAGAATTGCCTTGTGCGGCGTCAACGGGCTGGCATGAGGTCCTTCGGTAGAAGCGTCGCCGTTCTCCTTGCGCCGCTTCTTCGTCTCGTCCACCTGCTGCTTGCGCGCTGCATTCCGTTTCATGACTCCGGAGCTACCTGGCAGGGGACCCAGGTCCTGGAGGTTGGAGCGCCCGCCGGCAATGCCCTGCCCATACACTTCGTAGCTGCCCTGCATGAGGGATTCGAGCGTCACGACACGTCCATTGCGGCTCATGTTGCTCATCTCGAACCTCCTGCATGGGGAGCACCCGCAGCGGTCAGCACGAACGCAGCACGCTCTCCCGAGTCTGACTGCGAGGCGATGACCAGTTGGTGTGCTGGCGCATGGCGGCGCTCGAAGGCCCTCACCGCGAGGCAGGCACCCACGGCCCCCATGGCCGCCCCCACATCTCCGAACCCCGTCGCGGGCACCCACGCGGGTGAATCCCCCAGCGAGGGGACGAGGGACTTCAGGCGCACCAGAGCAGAACCCCACTCCCATGCGCGGCGCTGCTCGCCATTGAGATCGCAGATGAAGGCCACGTCCTGGTCCGGGCACGCCCGCAGCACTTCCTGCACACACGTGGCGAGTGCTCCGCCATCGGGCATTGCCCCGGCTCCCAGCGCTCGCTGTTCCACGGAGGTATGCACGGCGAGGAGCTCAACCCGAGGCGTCATCCCGCTGATGCCCCCAGACGAGTGTTTACGCAGCACGAGCAAGGCTCCCGCCTCACCGGCAAGGAGCCCGACAGGATTGTCTGCGGATTTGAGTCGCCGCTCGGCGAGCAGGAAGCGCAGGTGCTCAGGATCCACGAGCGAGTCGACGCCCCCCACCACCACCACGTCGAAGGTGCGGCGCACCAATTCCTGTCGGGCGGCGGCCAGGGCCAGCGCGAAGCCTGCCGAGCCTCCGGTGAAGAATCGCCAGCGGTCCTCGGGCCAGGACACGCCCTGCCCCGCCAGTGCCCGCCCCAACACCTGACGGCCCAATGCCTCCTGGGTGGCCACACGGACCTGGGGGGCGACTCCAGGGTCAGCGAAGTCAGGGAGCGCGAGAAAGACTCCCGCCTCGCGGCCCAGGTCCGCCAAGGAGGTCTTCGCACCGAGATCTCCCAGCGCATCTTCGGTGATGGCCACGAGCCGCCCCACGCCCGAGAACCCCAGGGTGATGCCCGGAATGGCGCAGACGTTGACCGGCTGGGCCTCGCTGTCGCCAGGCACAAACGTGGTCACCGCCTCGGAAGGCTGTTGCCGCGTGATGCCCGCCCTGAAAGCGGCGCACGCCGTCACTGCGGGACCAAGGCAGGAACTCATCCCAATGGCCTCGATCCTCATCAGGGCGCGCCCTCCATGAGCCCAGAGCGTGACACGCACTCGGAGTCATATTCAAGCACACACGGAAAAGCCTGAGCTTGGCGTCTGCGAGTGCATCAAGGGCTTCTCACACCCTACCGCCCGGCCTCACGGGCACGCGCTCAACCCACCCGCGTGCGCGCGCCCATCTCACCGATGCGCGCGAAGGTGGAGAGCTGCCGCCGGTACTCCTCCGGGGCCATGCGCCCGCGCAGCAGGGTCTGCGTCAGCACCAGCGAGTTGTACGGCAACGTGCCCACCAGGATGAGCCGCAGCAGCGCTTCATGCAGCCGGCCGTGGTGCTTGCGGAAGTACGCCAGACGCGTGCGCCACAACTCCACGCGCACCTTGTCGTGCCCGCTGGCGGACGGACGGAACGAGCGGCTCGTCAGGTGCGTGATGACCGCCTCCGGGCAGAAGGCCACCTCCCAGCCGGCCTTCCACGCGCGCACGCACCAGTCGGTGTCCTCGGTGTTGCCCAGCGGGGACAGCACTTCGTCCAGCAGGCCCACGTCGCGCAGACACTCCTCGCGCACCACGATGCACGCGCCCAGCACCCAGTTCACCCGCGCCATGTCGTGCCCGTACATCACCGGGTCGATGTTCCGCTCCTTGAGGAAGTGCAGCGGACGCGGCAGGAAGAGCAGGTCGAAAAGCGCCCCGGACAACGTCATGGGCCGGAAGACGCAGTTCTGCAGCGTACCGTCCGCGTTGAGCAACCGCGCGCCCACCATGCCCACGCGCGGGTTTTCGTCCAGGAAGCGCACCAGCGTGTCGAAGGCCCCGTCGTGGACGAGGGTGTCGTCGTTGAAGATGCAGATGTGCCGCGCCTGCGCCAGCCGCAACACCTGGTTGTGGTTGGCGGAGAAGCCCTTGCGCTCCGTGTTGAAGAGCCACTTCACCTGCGGGAAGTCGCGCCGCATCGCCTCCACGCCCCGGCCGTCCGTGGCGTTGTCCACCACCCACACCTCGAAGGTGATGTCGTGCGTGTTCGCGTACAGCGAGCGCAGGCAGTCGTGCAGCAGGTGCGGGTTGCTGTGATTGACGATGGAGATGGCGAGGTCGGGCTTCGGCATGGCGGTGGCGGCACGCTACAGGTGACGGTCCGTCATGTCACCGGGTTGGAGGCCCGCGCGGATTGCCGCCCCTCCAGCCAGGCGCGCCCCCAGCGCAGGAGCGGCTCCTCCAGCCAGAAAGACAGACAGGTCACGACGAAGGTCGCCGCCAGCGCCCCCAACGAGAAGGTGATGAAGTTGCTCCGCGTGGGCGTGACCCGGTGGCTGTTCAGCGTGAAGAAGATGGGGAAGTGGTACAGGTAGAGGCCGTACGAACGGCGCCCGATGAACGTCAGCGGCCCCCACTCCAAGAACCGCAGGGCGCGTCCAGGCCGCCGGGAAATCCCATGGGCGATGAGCGCGGTCGCCGCGACGGCGATGACCGGAATCCCCACCGCGTAGTACCCCGGGCCCTCCGCCTGGAAGACGGACGCCAGCACGAGCGTCACCAGCGCCAGCACGCTGGTCACCGGGTGCGTCAGCCACCGCAGCCAGCGGGACTGGAGCCAGGGGCCGTGCTGGCTCAGGGACAGCACACAGCCCAGCAGGAGGGCGTCCATCCGGGTCAGCGAGTTGCGCGAGAGGTTGAAGTCGAGGCCGGAAAGGACCACCACCCCGCGCGCAAGCCACACCGTGCCGATGATGCCCAACAGGATGGGACGGGGGTCGCGTCCCCGGGACACCATCAGCCAGAGCCCCAGCGGCCACACCAGGTAGAACTGCTCCTCGATGGAGAGCGACCAGGTGTGGCTCAACAGCCCCATCGAATCCGGCTCCAGGAGCACCCGCCAGTTGGCGAAGTTGAACACGGCCGCGAGCGCGGCGGACGTGAAGTCGGGCACGGGCCCGGCGCCAGCGCCCCGGTCCCACAAGGCCCACGCCAGGACCAGGCAGAGCGCGAGCGGCGGCCAGAGCCGGAGGATGCGGCGGAAGTAGAAGGACGCGAACTCGCGACGCCCCCGCGCCTGGAACCCCCGCATCAGCGTGGTGGTGATCAGGAAGCCGCTGAGGACGAAGAAGACGTCGACCCCTACGAACCCGCCGATGAAATAGCGGGAGGGCAGGTGCGAGAGCAGCACCAGCACGACGGCCACGGCCCGGAGCCCATCGAGCGCCGCGACCGGGGCTGGCGCCGCTCCAGCAGGGGGCGCGGCCGCGGGCAGGTGCGGCGAAGGAGGAGTCATGGGCGCGGCACTCTAGTGGCGTGCCGGGGGAAGCGCGAACCCCCGGGCCCCTTCGCTCCAAGGGGAGCCGGCGGCCTTCAAGCCGCCTGAATGCCTGCGCGGTGGGCGCCAACCATTCCGCGCTGGCCCGCCATGAATCGTCTACGCTGAAAACGACTCGGAAAGGTCGGTGCTCGTCTCATGCGCGGTGGTCGTGACCTCTCGCCAGTGCTCCTCGTCGGTGCCGGAACGGGCGAAGCCACGTGCGGCATCCTGTACCTGGCGAGCTACCTGCGACGCGGCGGGGTCGAGGCCTTCGTGCGGCTGTACGACGGGGACGAAACCGACGCCGAGGTGGTCCGCTCCTTCGAGAGCCTCGTCACCCGCGTGCGCCCCAAGCTGGTGGGCATCAGCCTCAAGTGGTTCCACCACGTGGACCGCGCGCTGCTCATCGCGCGCACGCTGCGCGAAATCGACCCGGGCATCCGCATCGTCGTGGGGGGCAACTCCGCGTCGTACTGGTGGCGGGAGCTGAGCACCCAGGACTGCATCGACCACATCGTGCTGGGCGACGGCGAGAAGCCCCTGCTGGCCATCTGCCAGGGCGACCCCACCCCGCCCAACTGCGTGAGCCGGAACGCCGAGGGAAAGCCCCGCAGGCTGCCGCTGGCGTACGTGCAGGGCGCCACCAACACGGAGGACATCTACTACTCGCACTTCAACGAGCTCTTCCTGAGCCAGATGGACCGCAACTCCTTCTCCGGCTGGGTCGCGCCCGGCAAGGGGTGCGGCGAGAACTGCCTCTACTGCGGGGGCGCCCGCGGCAACCAGAAGGCCGCCTTCGGGCGCGCGAAGCCGTTCCTGCGCTCCGAGGAGAGCGTGCGCCGGGATCATCAGGAGATCGCCGGCCGGACCTGGCAGATGCGCTACGACTTCGCCGGAAGCACGGCGGAGTTCCTGGGCAGCACCTGGGCCGGGGTCGATCTCTCGCGCCACTGCTGCACGTACTTTCTCTGGGGCGTGCCCAAACTCGAGCTCGTCGAAGCGCTGGCCCGGACCTTCCAGCGCATCTACATGGTGCTCGACATCGGCTGCTTCTCCGAGAGGCAGCGCCTGGAGCAGATGGGCAAGGGGCTGCTCAAGCCATGCGCGAAGGACCAGGAGCTGCTCGAGGTCATTGAAGCCTCCCGCCGCCATCCGAACCTGGAGATTGAAATCTCCGGCATCGGCGGCCTGCCCTTCGCGAGCGAGGCCACGCTCGCGGAGGAGCTCCGACTGGTGGAGCGCATCATCAACCTGGACTGCGTGATTGGCTACCAGCGGCTCGAAGCCCAACCCGGGGCCCTGGTCACCGAACACCCCGCGCGGTTCGACATGGTGTCCGAAGCGCGCACGTTCACGGAGTTCCTCGACTACTTCGAGCGACGCGAGCCCGGCGACGTGTCCGTGCCGATGATCCGCTTCAAGAACGCCGCGCTCGAAGCCGCGGTGCAGCGCACCTCCGACCGCGTGGATGCCCTGGCGTGGAAGCACCGGGATGCCCGGAAGCGCCTGGACATCAATGGCCGCACGCGGCTGCTCAACACCGCCCCCTCGAAGCAGCAGTTCACGCTCGGGGACTGGCTGGGCGCCCACCGGGCCCCCGCGAAGGTGGCCCAGGAGCCCGTGACCGTGATGCGCTCGGTGGATGGCATCACCCTGAGCTGCGCCCCTTCCGTCAGCCCGCGCAAGTTCTCGGATCCAACGCTCGCGCAGGGCCAGGACGGCGCCATCCTGCTCGCGGCCCTGGCCACCTTCGAGCGCCCCACCACCGTCTCCAGCGCGGTGACACAGCTGGGCGCGAAGGCGAGGTTGGATCCGCACTCCGCCCGGGAAGTCATCGACCACCTGGTGGACGGCCGCTTCCTCCAGCCCGCGTAACGCCGGCGTCGGTTTTCCAGCAGTGCCCTTCCCTCCAGGAGGGGCGTGGATGGGCAGGCAGCCCACAATCCCAGACACACGATGGGACCCGGGCGCGGGGTGTGGCGCGGGGCGACGACTCCCCACCTTGGTGCCGCTTCCGCTCAGCGCCGAGGAAGGGGAACCATGCGCATCCCGCCACGCCTTGCATTGTGTTTGTGTCTGCTCATCGTGCAGGGATGCCGTACGCGTCCTGAGACCCCTCCCCCTCCACCGCCCGCCGCGAAGACCGCCACGGTCCGGCCGCTCGACCAGGCGACAGCGGAGGCCCTCGACATCGAGTTCGGACGCCCCCAGGCCACGGCCTGCAACTGTTTCGCGGATGAGCCCTCCGCGCCGGATGGCGGAGCCTGTGCCACGCCGCGCTTCGGCGCGTACCTGCTCGCGCTGACGTGGGCGCCGAACTTCTGTCCGGGCCATCCGGACAAGGAGCAGTGCGCGCAGCTCGCGGGGAGCTTCGCCGCGAACCACCTCACGATTCATGGGCTGTGGCCCCAGTTCAATGACGAGGAGGCGAAGCAGCAGCGCTGCACCTACCCGGCCTTCTGCGGCGGCCTCTGCGAATGTCAGGGCCCCAATGCGCCCTCGCGCTGCTTCCCCGACCCCTCCACGATTCCAGACACCATGGGCACCTACGGCCCCGGCTACGTCACGGACAACTTCTTCCTCGCGAACCACGAGTGGCCCAAACACGGAAGCTGCACGGGGATGGACGCCCGGAGCTACTTCACCAGCAGCATCGACGCGCTGCTGTCGCTCCCGGGCGACCAGGGGACACCCGAGCTCCTGCGCGACAACGTCGGGCGCGGCGTCCCGCTGTCGGACCTGCGCTCGGCGTTCGGCGCGGTCGACAGCGTGGTCCTCCGATGTGACTCGCGCTGCAACCTCGCGGAGGTGGGCGTCTGCTTCGGCGTGGGCGACCAGGGCAAACCCACGCCGCGCATCCCCTGCCCCCGGAACGTGACGGACAGCACCAGCAACAGCTGCGTGGGAGACCCCGAGCGGCCCCGCTGCCCCACCGTGTCGCTCCAGGCC
>NZ_RAWI01000226.1 GCF_003612125.1 Corallococcus praedator | reverse complement strand
CCCCCCCGACGTGCTGGCCGTCCCCCTGGTGGGCCCTCCGGGGCGCTGACGGGGCGCATCGGGCCCGTAAGGCCCGGTTATTCCCGGGAGTTGGGAGGTCCGGACTCGCGCGGCGGTCAGGCGGACGGGCGTGCCCGGCTTCGCTTCCGGGCGGGGTGTTTTGTCGATAGGGTCCCGCGCCCATGAGCGGCAATCCCTCCTCGCATCCCCCGCCCCGCCTCGCCGTCGCCTACGCCGAGATGCTGGTCCGTCGCCCCGGCGCTGTCATGACCGTGCTGCTGCTGCTGCTCGGTCTGGCCGTCTGGGGCACGTCGAAGCTGACCATCAATTCGAACCAGCTGGACCTCATCTCCCAGGACCTCCAGGAGGTGAAGGACGTCAAGCGCGTCATCGACATGGTGGGCGGCAGCGGCTTCTTCATGGTCGCGCTGCGCGGCGACGACGAGGCCACGCTCAAGCGCGTCGCGGACGACCTGGCCGTGATGGTGGGCAAGGACAAGGAGCACGCGCGCTCGCTCACGTACAAGATCCCCGTCGAGTTCGTGCAGCAGAACATGGTGCTGTTCGTGAAGACGGAGGACCTGGCCGAGGGCAAGCGCCGCATCATGGCGTTCCTCAAGGATCAGATCCGCCGCAGCAACCCGTTCTACATCGAGATCAAGAAGACGGAGCCGGTGAAGCTGGACCTGCAGGACCTGGTCGACAAGTACTCCAGCGTTGGCAACAAGAGCATCGCGGACGACTACTACATCTCCCAGGACCGCAAGCTGCTGCTGCTCCTCATCAAGCCGATGTGGGACACGAACCAGATTGGCCAGACGAAGGACTACGTGGAGAAGCTGCGCAAGGACCTGGCGGACTACTCCCAGTCCAACGCCGGTGGCGTGCAGCTGGTGGAGGACTACTACAAGATGGGCGACAAGAAGACGGTCGCCTACGGCTTCACGGGTTCCTACAAGACGGCGGTGGACGACTCGTACGCCATCGAGGAGTCGCTCCAGCCGGTGACCATCCTGGCGCTGGTGGCCATCTTCGCCATCACCATCGCGTTCTTCCGCAAGTGGGCCCCCACGCTCATCGTGGTGAGCGGCACGGTGGCGGGCACGCTGTACACGCTGGGCTTCACCTACGTGGCGGTGGGTGAGCTGAACATGATCACCTCCATCCTGGGCGGCATCCTGATGGGGTTTGGCATCGACTACGGCATCCACTTCATCTTCCGCACGCGCCTGGAGCTGGGCGCGGGCAAGCGATACGACGTGGCCATCCGCGACGCGGTCATCAACGCGGGCCGTCCGGCGCTGGTGTCCGCGGTGGTGGTGGCGGGCTCCTTCTTCGTGCTGATGGTGAGCGACTTCAAGGGCTTCTCCCAGTTCGGCGCCCTGGCCGGCACGGGCACGCTGGTGCTGGGCGTGACGCTGTTCTCCTGGTGCCCGGCGCTGCTGGCGCTGGCGGGCCGCAGGAACCCGGAGCTGCCGCAGAAGCTGATTGGCGTGATGAAGCCGCCGGCGGTGAACAACGCCTCCGGCAACGAGATGCGCATCCCGCGTCCGGGCCTGGTGCTGGCGGTGGGCTGCGTGGTGGTGGCGGTGGTGTGCGGCGCGGCCATCCCGTGGAAGGACGGCGAGCCCCCCGCGGGCGCGGACTTCTTCACGCGCCTGCCGTACGGCGTGCGCTTCAACTACAACACCCGCGCGCTGATGCCGGCCAACCAGCCGTCGGTGGTGCTGCAGGATGAAATCAACGACCGCTTCAAGATCGCCAGCGACCCGTTGGCCATCTACACCAAGGACCTGGCGGAGACGGAGGCCCTCTACAAGGAGCTGACGGCCGACCCGAAGAAGCGTCCCACCATCTCCCAGGTGATGAGCCTCTTCACCTTCGTGCCGCCGGAAGGCATCGCGCAGGCGAACACGAAGATCCTGGAGGAGTGGCAGGCGGAGCTGAAGGACATCGAGGTGTCGTCGCTGCCGCCGGAGACGCAGGAGAAGGCGCAGCTGTTCCTGAAGATGCTGGAGGCGCGTCCCTTCGACGTGCACCACGTGCCGGAGATCTACGCCACGCAGTTCCGCCACCTGCCCAGCACCCGCCCGGAGAACCACGGCTACCTCACGTTCATCTACCCGAGCGTGGACCTGTGGGACGGCAAGCAGATGCTCCAGTTCGCGGACCAGACGCGCTCCATCAAGGCCATGGTGACGCCGGGCAAGTTCACGGACGGGCCCCAGGGCACGCCGGTGGAGAAGGAGTTCCGCGCCGCGGGCGCCACGCAGCTGTACGCGTCGCTGGCGCGCATGGTGCTGAAGGACGCGAAGCTCACCATCGTCCTCACCGCGCTGTGGATCCTCGCGATGCACTTCGCGGACTTCCGCAACGCGAAGCTGGCGCTGGCGTCCGTGATTCCGCTGACGGTGGGTCTGGCGATGATGCTGGGCTTCATGGCGCTGTTCGACATCCGCCTGAACTTCATGAACGTCATCATCCTGCCCATCCTGCTGGGCTTCGGCGTGAGCCACGGTCTGTACCTGCTGCACCGCTTCCTGGAAGGCACGTCCCCGCTGGTGGCGCTGCGCAGCGTGGGCGCGGCGGTGGCGTCCTCCACGCTGACGGCGGTCGCGGGCTTCGCGGCGCTGCTGGTGGCCGGCCACAACGGCGTGCGCTCCATGGGCATCATCGCCTGCATCGGCCTCATCACCACGCTGCTGGTGTCCTTCACGGTGCTGGCGGCGGTGATGCAGCTCATGCACGACAAGCGGCAGCGTGACGCGGGCCGCTCACCGTCGAACGGTTCGACGGGCGGCGGCGACGCGTCTTCCACACGCGCGGCCTGACAGCGCGGCAGAAGCGCTTAATATCCCGCGCCGGACCTGGGCCCCGCCTTCCCTGCCATGGGAAGCGCGGGGCTTCTTCTTGATTGAGGAGCTTCAAGCCATGGGGACGTTCAAGCGACTGGGGCCGGTGCTGGGCCTGATGATGCTGGCGGGCTGCGCGAGCGCGGTGAAGAGCCAGCGGCTGCGCGCGGACTACGCGACGGTGGACCGGCAGCAGGTGAAGCGGCTGGCGGTGGTGACGCAGCCGTTCCCCCCGGGCAAGCAGTACGTGGGTGACCTGTGGAGCCTCATCGCGCGGCAGTGGCTGAACCAGAACCGGGACTTCCTGGTGAAGGAGAACACGTCCCTGCCGGAGCGGCCTACGGACGCGACGTTCAAGGACCAGTGCGTGGAGGGGATTGAGGGCGTGCTGTGGTTGGATCCGCAGGTGAAGCAGGTGGGCGACGGGGCGGAGGTGGCGCTCAAGGCGCAGCTCATCCGTTGCCGTGACGGCGAAGAGGTGTGGGCGGCGGAGTCGGCGGGGAGCTGGGACTCGAAGGACGAGAAGTACAACGAGCGCGCGGACCAGTACGTGAAGGAGCTGGGGCCGGACGTGGCGCCCTATGTGGTGCCTTCGTACAAGCTGCTGGTGGCGACGTTGGACACGCTGCCCAATCCCGAACTGAACGAAGCGGACAAGGACGAGAAGATCGAACTGGGCGAGTAACGTCGCGTCCCAGTGGATCCCTTCGTCCTCATCGGTCGGTTGGTGCTGGCCACGTTCCTGGGCGGCATCCTGGGCGTGGAGCGCGAGGCGCGCAGCCAGAGTGCGGGGCTGCGCACGCACACGTTGGTCGCGCTGGGGTCGTGCTGTTTCACGCTCTCCAGCATCTACACGGAGTGGATGCTCCAGCCGGGCGTGTCGCCCGGCGGGTCGCAGGCGGACATCAGCCGCATCGCCAGTCAGATTGTGGTGGGCATCGGCTTCCTGGGCGCGGGCGTCATCCTGCGCGAAGGCGGCGCGGTGAAGGGGCTCACCACCGCGGCCAACCTCTGGGTGACCGCGGCGGTGGGACTGGCCTGCGGGCTGGGGATGTACCTGGCGGCGGGTGTCACGGTGGGACTGGCGCTGCTGTCCCTGGTGGTGCTGCGCCCCGTGGCCCGGGCGCTGACGCCCATGACCGGACGCCACGGCAGGCACAACGACGAAGACGGGGACCCTGCCAATGGCGAGGATCCCCGTCCGAAGTGAAGCGCTGGCGATGGAGCGTCAGACTCCATCGCTAGCGTCTTTGGATGGCACCGAAGCCCGGACGCGCTCATCCGCGACGCAGTGTCACCTTGCGAGCCTGGGCGTTCGCGCCTGTCCTCATGTTCATGCTGACAGGGTGCGCGGCGGGAGGTTCGACCCGATTCTGGCTCGATCCCCAGCGCCGCCTTGTCGTTGCCGGCCCCATGGTGGGCCCCTTCGACAGCCTGATGACCCTGGCACCCGAACTCTGCACCGTGGTGAAGGAGTTACCCGGAGCCACGGCAGGAAATACACGCGAGGGGCAGGAGTACTGCGGAGTCATCTACCAACGGAATTTCGAGTCGGCTTTCTACGCCAGCCATCCCTCGACGCTCAGCCATCCGCTGCCCATGCCGGGCGGAAGGAAGTCTTGCAGGCCTCCAGAGTTCGTCTCCGACCCTGACGCGCAGACGGTCAACATCTACGCGGATTTCCACAGCCATCCCGCCATCACCGGGTTCTCCCCCGAGGATCTCCAGTTGCGCACGCAGCGCTACTACTTCCGGATGATGTTCAATCCCGTGTGTGAGATCCGCCTCTATGACTTCCAGGGCCGCACCGTCTTCATCCTCGAAGGGGGTCAATTCGTCCCCGTGAAGCGAATCACGGACGACCTGCGTGGAGAGTGACCGTACAGTTCACGGACGAAGCCCCCAGGAGCGAGGACACATGAAGCACATGGGACTGGCAGTGCTGCTCTTCACGGCGACGGGCTGCCTGCACCTGCACCGTCCGGCCCCCGTGGCGCCTCCGGAAGTCGCCCAGGGCATCCAGTTCCCGGAGTGGAGCAAGGCGGCGTCCACCACCCTGCAGGGCCCCCAACTCAAGGCCCTTCAAATCGCGCTGGACGACTTCATGCCTCCGGGACGGAACGCGCCTGGCGACGCGGACCCCATGACCCATTGCCTGTTCCAGCTCACGACCTACGACGCCTGGGTCCAGCCCGGCGACAAGATGACCTTCATCCACTTCACGCCCCTGGAAGATGAGCGCTGCGGGCTCAGGTCCGAGGTCATGGACGCCGGTGCGAGCTACGCCGTCAGCGACGACGGCGTCATCCTCAAACGCGAATGAGCCGCGAGGAAGCTCCTGCTTCCTCACGGCCCGGTCCCGAACCAGGGTGGGTGCCCCGCCCTACTCCATGGGCACCAGCGCGCCTGTCAGGTCGTGGGTGTAGGCCACCGGGCGGTTCGGCTTGAGGGCGCTGTCATCCTCGTCCGCTCCACCTTCGGCCAGCACCGCGCCCGGAAGGTGCGCCAGGTCCCGGCGCAGGTAGACGTCATCCCCGTCCAGGTCCGCGACGTCGCAGAAGCGCACCGGGTACTCCTTCTCGAAGACCCGCCCCTTCCCGATGGTGAAACCTCGCGGGTCCACCGCGACGATGCCGCCCAGGGCTTCACCGTCCCGGTCCCGCACCGTCATGCCCCGCTGAATGTCCGTTGCCTTGAACACGCTGCTGCCTCCTGCATCCGTGTCCGGCCAAAGTGTGCATTCCCCCTGGAAACGGCGACCCCCCATCTGCTGTCGCAACGGGGGGAGCAGTGCCGCCTACACGGACTCGGGCTCCACGTCGCGCAGCGAGGTCAGCAGCGAGCCCTCCGGGCCGCTGAAGCGCCGGTCCATCTCCGTGCGCACATAGCGCTCAATCTCCTCCGCCGTCGTCAGCTCCATGGCGCCCTGGAGCATCTCCGTCGCTTCCCGGCGGCTCACCCGTCGCATCAGCCGCTTCACCACCGGAATCTGCCCGGACGTCATCGACAGCTCGTCGAAGCCCAGCGCCAGCAGCACCAGCGTGAAGAGCGGATCCCCGGCCATCTCGCCGCACATGGACACCGGGATGTTGGCACCCTTCGCCGCGTCCACGATGCCCTGGAGCATGCGCAGCACCGACAGGTGCAGCGGCCGGTAGAGGTACGCCACCTCGCGGTTCTGGCGGTCGATGGCCAGCGAGTACTGGATGAGGTCGTTCGTCCCGATGGAGAAGAAGTCCGCTTCCTGCGCCAGCCGGTCCGCGATGGTCGCCGCGCTCGGCGTCTCCACCATGATGCCCACCGGGAAGCGCTTGCCCACCGGCACCCCGGCCCGCCCCAGCGCCGTGCGGCACGCCTCCAGCTCGCTGCGGGCCTCCCGCAGCTCGCTCACCCCGCAGATGAGGGGGAACATCAGCCGCATGTTGCCGTGCACGCTCGCGCGCAACAGCGCCCGGAGCTGCACCCGGAACAGCTCCCGGTTGGACAGGCAGTAGCGGATGGCCCTCAACCCCATGGCCGGGTTGGGTTCCTTCTCGTGCTTCGTCTTGCCCGGCACCTTGTCGCCGCCCAGGTCCAGCGTGCGGATGGTGACGGGACGGCCGCCCATCGCCTCCAGCACCTGCTTGTAGGCGCGGTAGTGCTCCTCCTCCGTGGGCGCCGTCTTCCGGTCCAGGAACATGAACTCGGTGCGGTACAGGCCAATGCCCTCCGCGCCGTGCGCCAGCAGCGAGGGGATCTCCTCCAGGAACTCCATGTTGCCGTTGAGCCGGATGCGGAAGCCGTCCGTGCTCACCGCCGGCTGGTCCTTCGTGCTGAGCGCCAGCTGCTCGCTCTCCTGGTAGCGGCGCTGCTCCTCACGGAAGAGCGCCAGCTGGTCCTCCGACGGGTTCACCAGCACCACGCCGCGCGTGCCGTCCATCGCGACCAGGTCGCCCGGGGAAATCTGTTCGCTCGCGCGCCCCGCGCCCACCACCGCGGGCGTCTCCCGCGCGCGGGCCACGATGGCCGTGTGGCTCGTCTGGCCCCCCAGGTCCGTGACGAAGCCCGCGACGCGACCGCTCCGGGCCATCATCGCCGCGTCCGCGGGCGGCAGGTCGTGCGCCACCACGATGGCCTCCGCGGGGACCTCCACCTCCTCGTCCACCACCTGGCCCATCAGGTTGCGGATGATGCGGTCGGCCACGTAGTCCACGTCCGAGCGGCGCTCGCGGAAGTACTCGTCCGGGATGTTGTCGAACAGGTGCTTTATCTTCCGGGCCGTGCGGCGCACCGCCCACTCCGCGTTGATGCGGTCCTCCACGATGAGGCGGTTCACCTCATCCACGAGCATGGGGTCGTGGAGCATCAGCCGGTGCGCTTCCAGGATGAGGGCGTGGTCGCTGCCCTCCGTGCGCGTGATCTGGTCCTTCAGCTCCGCGAGTTGGCGGTCGGATAAATCAATCGCCGTCTTCATCCGCATGCGCTCCGGCTCCACCTCGGCGTCGGCGAGGCGCAGCTTGGGCGTGCGGATGCGCTTGCGGTCGAGGATGAAGGCGTGGCCCACCGCTACGCCCGGGGAGGCGCCGATGCCCGTCAACCTGAGTGTAGGGGTGGCCTGGCTGCTCACGGTTCGTTCCCTGCCCTGGGAGGGGGTCTATCTTCCACGCTCACTGCGCTTCGCCAAAGCGGTCCGCGATGAGCTTTTTCAATTCGGACAGGCACGCGTCCGCGTCCTCGCCCTTGCAGGTGATGGTCACCTGCACGCCCTGCCCCGCCGCGAGCATCAGCACGCCCATGATGGACTTGGCGTTCGCGCGGTTGCCCTCCGCCGCGATGAAGACCTCGCTCTTGAAGCGGTTGGCCACCTTGACCATCTGCGCCGCGGCCCGGGCATGCAGCCCCAGCGCGTTGACGATCTCGAATGTTCCCTGGGCCTCGCTCGGCATCACGACTCCTGCTGCTGCTGTGGTTCGTCCACGCTAAAGAAAGGCCCCCGCCGCGCAGGCCAATCCCGCCGCGACATAGAGAACCATGTAGGTGGGGACCCGCCGGCTGACGAGCACATAGGCCAGCACCCCCACCGCCAGGCAGCCCACCGACAGGAACACCGCCCAGGTGCCGCCCGCCGTCGCCCCGAAGCTCACCGCCAGCCACGCCGCCAGCCCTCCGGCGCTCGCGGCCGCCACGCCCCTCAGGCGCGCGCCCTTCGCGGGAAGGTTCACCCGCGCCACCGCCTCCACCAAGCGGTCGCCCAGGCTCAGCCCCAGCCAGTACAGCCGGATGCGCAAGAGCAGGTGCACCAGGTTGTAGAGCACCAGGAAGAGCGCCACCGCCCACACGCCCAAGAGCGGCACCATCGCCGCGCACAGGCCGCCCACCGCGGGCTTGAGCGACAGCCAGAAGAACCCGTCCCCCAGCGCCGCCAGCGGCCCCATCAGCGCCGCCTTGAAGCTCACCACGCGGTCCGGCGTCTCCTCCCCCCGGGCGATCTTCTGCTCGTGGTTGACGACGCCGCCCACGATGGCCGCCGCCACGTACGGGTGCGTGTTGAAGAAGACCAGGTGCCGGCGCACCGCCGCCTCGCGCAGGGGCCCCGGCGGGTACAGCCGCTCCAGCGCGGGATACACCGCGTACGCGAGCCCCAGGTTCTGCATCCCCTTGGGGTTCCACGACGCCTGGAGGAAGAGCGAGCGCAGGAACACGCGCAGCACCGTGCCGCGCGACAGCCGCGCTGGCGGATGCGTGGGGGCACTCACCGTGGGAGCGACGGGCGTGGTGGTGCTCATGGCCGCTCCTGGAGTTTGGAGAGGAGCACCGCCACCGTGACGCCCGCCGCCGCGAGCCCCGCGAAAAGGGGCGCGCGCTTCGCGTGGCTGCTCTGCGCGGCGATGGCCGCCGCCACGCAGGCCATGGCCGGGTACGCCCACGCCAGCCCACGCACCAGCCCCTGCGGCAGCACCGCCAGCACGGGCTCCAGGAAGAAGCCCGCCAGCGCGCACGCGCCGGTGATGGCGCCGTAGCCCGCGAAGTGCGGCCACATGCCCCACAGGTTCTGGCGCATGGCGCGCGTGAGATTGCCGGCCTCCGCGGACGCCAGGGCCACGCGGGCGAGCCGCGCGGAGTACCCCTCCAGCAGCCGGTCCAACCGGCGCCCCACCCGGCCCAGGCCGATGAAGAGCAGGA
Source organism: Corallococcus praedator (assembly GCF_003612125.1). GTDB lineage: Bacteria > Myxococcota > Myxococcia > Myxococcales > Myxococcaceae > Corallococcus > Corallococcus praedator. Next base: position 6,517 of record NZ_RAWI01000226.1, on the reverse strand, counting down.
CGGCCAGCGACCAGATGGCCGGCGTGGAGCCCGCGCCGGTGGCGGCTGTCAGCGTGGCGGCGGCGGCGGCGGTGCCGGTGGCCGCCAGCGTGTCGTTCTCCGGCAGCGAGGCGCCCAGGTTGGCGGTGCCCAGGTAGAACAGCTCCAGGAGCATGCCCACGGACAGGCCGCTGCCGACATCCCCCAGGAGGGCGCCCATGAACGTGGCGGCCACCAGGGGCCGGGACAGCATGGCCTGGAGGAACGCCTTGCGCTCCACGGCCACCAATCCGCCCCAGAGACACGCCAGCGCCACCTGGGTCCAGCCGACGTTCACCGGTTCACCCGGCCTTCGACCAGCGCTCGGTCAAATCAGGCAGGTCCACCGACTTCTCCGCGGGCACCGCGCGCGCCTCCACGCGCACGCCCTGTTCGGAGAGCTGCTGGAGGGCCTGCAGCTCCCCTTCCGCCAGGAAGACGGACGGCGACACCTGACGGCGGCCGGTGCCGAAGTGCACGTTGCCCAGGTTGAGCTGGTCCATCACCAGCCCGTGCTGGAAGGCGAACGGCACGGAGGAGACGTCCCTCAGGAGCACCAGGGTGCGGACGCCGTCCTTCGACAGGGCGGCGAAGTCCACCTGGGCCAGGGGGAGGATCTGCACCTCGATGGCACTTTGCACGGCGAGCGCCATCGCGGCGCGAATGAGGGGACTGGAAGCCGCCTCATCATCCGCCACCACCACGCGGGACACCTTGAGGTGGGGGAGCCAGGCCTCGACGACCTGACCATGGATGAGGCGGTTGTCGACGCGGACCAGGGTGATCACGGCAGTCTCGAATCGCCGACCCGCGCGGGTCCGTCAAGTTCGCGGCTGCTGCTGGGCCTCGCGAAGCAGGGCGGACGCACAGGTGATGTTGCGCTGGCCGTACGACGCCAGCTGGTTGGCCATCTCCGAAAGGGCCATCTGCTCCGAACGGAGCGAATTGGCCTTCAGCAGCATGGGCAGATTGACGCCGGCCAGGACTTCCAGATTCATCCGCTGACACATCATCAGCGATTCCTTACAGGGCGTACCTCCGAACAGGTCGGCCATGATGATGACGCCGTCCCCTTCGTCCACGGTCTTGACGGCCAGCTTCATCTTGGCGCGCAGGTCCTCGACAGGGGCCCCCGGCTCGATGCTGCAAGTCGCCACCGCGGGCAGCTTGCCCACGATCTGCTCCGCGGTTGAGACCAGCTCATCCGCCAGACGTCCATGCGATGCGATGACGAGGCCGACCATGATCACCCCTGACCAACCCCCCGGAGATTTTGCGTTCCTACGCCCATCAACGACGTGACGCAACTCCGGTGAGTTTTTCGCCTGCACCTGGGACCGCTACACCCCAACCGCTTCGACTCGAAGGTAAGGCGACTGCGCTCACCATGCCTGGAATTTCAGGTCCGGGGAAGGGACAGGATGTCGTCTGCCGGACGGGGGGACGGGCGCGATCTCCCCACACTTGTAGAGATGCCCTGCCGCCCCCAACGGTGCGTGCCCTGAAGGACGAGGCCGGCGTTCCCGCTCGGTGGGTAGGAAGGCGGCCGAGCTCCTCCCGTCGCCCGGGAGCCCTGGCGCCTGGAAACAACGGGATGGGACGCGGGTCCAGGGGTACTCGGGAGCGCGGGGTGCGGGGACCTGTAACGTCGGGTGTGTTTCAGGGCACGACCAGGCGCGCCCGCTGCTCGGCCGGCCGGATGCGCACGGTGGCGCCCGCGCCGAAGGCGAGGAAGTCCTCCTCCATGCCGTCGCTGAAGATGACGCCCCCTTGGGGCATCCGCGATTCGAGCACCAGTTCGTCCTTCGCGGTGACGAAGCCGCCGACGAGGTTCGCGCTGGAGTGACGGCTGACGAAGGGCTCGCGCACGACGAAGGCGAGCCGCGCCTCCTCCCACCCGAGCTTCCACGGCTGCCCCGGCGTCCCGCCCGTCTGCTGGGTGAGGCCGCGCGCCAGGGCGAACACGGAGGACAACCACCCGCTGGAGCCCGCGCCGGTGGACACGAGCACGCCGCTGGACGACTGCGCCTCCTCCTTCCCGCTGAAGCGCAGCTGGTAGCGGGCGGAGACGTGCGTGCGCGCGCCGACGAACAGGTCGTTGAAGGCGAGCAGCCGCTGCCCGTCCCCCAGCTTCGCCTCCGCGAGCTGCACCTGGCGGAAGTGCCCCCGGCCCTCCAGCACCCGCTGCACGGCGGCCCGGGCCTTCGCGGGGAGGAAGGGCAGGAGCACCCCGTCGAAGCGCTCGGGGTCCGGGTTGACGCCCACGAGCGGCTGGTCGCCCACGTACTTGGCCACGTTGGCGACCAGCCCGTCCTGCCCCACCGCGACCACGATCTCCTTGCCGGTGAAGAGGAAGGTGGGCACGAGCGAGCGGTCCACCTGCTGCACCGGCAGCCCCACGTCCAGTTGCGCGCGGAGGGCGTCCACCGCGCGGCGGTACGTGTCGTCCTCTTCTTCAAAGCCCGTGAAGTCCTGGCCGGCGCGCTCCACGTAGAACTTCGCCTGCTTCTTCGTGTTGAAGCGCACCACCAGGTCCGACAGCCGCGTCTTGCGCGTGACGAGCACCACCTTCTCGAACATGGCGTGCCTCTCTTGGCTTCAGGGGTTCAGCGGTCGCGAGGGTCGAAGGTCTGCACGGCAGCGCGGCCGGGCTTCGGGGGCTTGTGGCCACCGCCCGGATTCAGGAGGCGGCCGGTGTTGGGGTCGATGTTGGGGGTCGGCTCCGGGTCGTTGCCGCGCGGGGGCGTGTTCGACATGAGCGAGCGCAAGAGGTCCGGGGACACGTTGAGCTCGCCGATGCGCTGGGCGTTCTCGCCCATCTCGCGGAAGGCCAGGGCGATGTTGAGGGCCGGGTCGCCGCCGTTGGACGACGTGGCCATCAGCGTCCTCCAGTCCATGCCGCGCACGGGCGCGAGCGTCTGCTCCAGCGAGTACGCGCGCGCGTCCGCGGACTGGCGCTCGTTCTGGACCCAGCGCTCCATGAGGGCCGAGCGCTGCTCCTCCACCGCGATGTCCGCGGCCATCTTCGCCTCGCGAATCTGGCGCTGGCGCTCCTCCACCACCAGCTCCGTGGCCAGCTCGCTTTCCTTGATGCGCCGCTCCTGCTCCACGGCCGCGTTGCGACGGGCGTAGATGGCCTCGTCCGCTTCGCGCTGGAGCCCCTCGCGCGCGGCGGCCTCCAGGGCGCGCGCCATCTCCGGCGTGGGCTGGATGGAGAGCACCGAGAAGGCCATCACCTGCACGCCCAGCGCCTTCACGGCCTCCGCGTCCGCGAGCCCCGCCAGCACCTTGGACTCCAGCGCGTCCGAGTGCACCAGCACCTCGCGCAGCCCCAGCGACTGCACCACCGCGCGGGCGCGCACCTGGGCCGCCTGCACCAGCCGGTCCGCCAGCTTCTCCGGGTCGTCCGAGCGGTAGCGCCCCCCGGGCGTCACCGAGTAATCCAGGAGCCCCGCCAGCCGGCGCGGCTCCTCGACCCGATAGGTCAGCTGGCCCTGGATGGTGACGGGCTGGAAGTCACGGGTGACCTCGTTGAAGGCGAACGGCACGTCCGCGCTCGACAGCGGCACCGACACCAGCGTCGTCGCGGGCTTCCAGTAGAGGAAGGACAGGCCCGCCCCCTCGCGGACCACCTCCCCGTCCCGGTACTGCATCACGTACGTGGTCGGCGTCGACTTCATGTACCCGAAGAACATCGGTGCTCCCCCTCACTCACTGCGTTCCATTCGTGTATTTCCGACACCATCTTAGTGTCATCCGTACACGTTCGCAAATGGAAATGTGGAAACGGGGGCGCGGCGTGGATGGCGGTGGACGGGCGCGTCGGGGCGTCCTTGAATCGGGGGCATGGCGCGCAAACTCGGGGAGCAGTTGGTCCTGGACGGGGTGTTGACCCCGGAGTTGTTGAGCCGGGCGCTCGCGCGGCAGCAGGAGACGGGTCAGAAGCTGGGCGAGTGCCTGGTGCGGCTGGGCGTGGATGAGACGCCGGTGTTGCGGCTGCTCGCGCAGGAGTTGAAGACGCGCTTCGTGTCCACGGAGAAGCTGGCGCAGGCGAAGGTGGACCCAGCGCTGCTGGAGCGGGTGCCGGTGCGGCTGGCGGAGGGCTTTGACTTCATGCCGCTGCGGCTGGCGCAGGACGTGCTGTACGTGGCCATCTCCGAGCCTCAGCGGGCGCGGGCGCTGGAGGAGATCGCCAAGACGGTGGGCGTGGCGCAGGTGCTGCCGTTCGTGGCGGTGCGCCGGTCCATCCGCGCGGCCATCCGCAAGCACTACTACGCGGACCTCCAGGCCTTCGAGCACCCGCCGGAGGACCTGGTGTGTCCGCACTGCGGCGCGCCGAGCAAGCCGGGGGACTTCCAGTGCGCGCGCTGCGAGCTGCTGCTCGTGCGCAGCGTGGAGGACCTGCCGCCCCGGGACAACGTGTCGCTGGTGCGGGCGCTGCTGACGCAGCCGGAGCAGACGGGCGCGCGCGGGGTTCCCAAGCCTCCGCAGCAGGAGGCGACGCGGGTGGTGTCCTTCCAGGCGAAGACCAAGGCGGGGGGACCGCCGGTGCGGCCGGTGATCGTCGGTGGCCTGGACATCGCGCGCATGAACCTCAGTCCGTTCGAGGCGTACGTGCTGTCGATGGTGGACGGACGCACGGCCCTCTCCGAGATGGCGCTCATCACACAGGTCACGGAGGTGGAGCTGCGCGCGCTGTTCGAGTCCCTGTCGGAGCGCGGGGTGACGAAGCTGGTGGGCACGCTGGCCTCCGCCGAGGTGGAGGCCCGGGGTGAGGTCGCGCCGGCTCCGGTGCAGGCGGTGCGGGCGGCTCCGGCTCCGGTGGCTCCGGCCGCTCCGGTGGCTCTGGCGGCTCGGAGCCCGGCATCTGGTGCCAACGTGGCGGCGACTCGGACGCAGGCGCCGTTGCCGTCCGTGTCGCTGGCGGGCGCGTTGGCGGCGAAGCCCGCGGCTCCCCGTGCGGAGGACACCCGGGAGGAGGTGCTTCAGCGCGTCGTGCGGCTGGAGCGCGCGGGGAAGATGACGGAGGCGCTGGACCTGCTGGAGCGCAGCATCGCGCTCTTGGCCCAGCCCGCGCCGCTCTACAACCGCATGGGGATGATCGTCCTCAACCACCACCGCGACTACACCCGCGCCTCCGCGTTCTTCCAGAAGGCCGCGGATCTGGAGCCGGAGAACAGCGTCTACACGATGAATTTGTACTCCGTGCTGTGCATCACCGCCGATGCCACCAACGCGGGACAGAAGAAGAAGCCCAAGCGTTGAGGACTCCATGACCACCCGCTCCCCCGCCGAGTCCTACCTGCTCGACTTCCATGGTCGCCTCGCGGGAGTGACCGCGCGCTGGTTCGCGACCGCGCCCGTGCTGCGGGAGGGCGCGGCGTTTCCCTCCACCTACTCGCTGCTGGAGGCGGTGGTGCCTCGGGATGCCGGGCCACGGGTCGTGCTCGATCTCGCCTGTGGCGACGGGCATCTGTTGGAACTGCTCGCGAAGAGGGAGCAGCCGGGGCTGGCGTTGCTCGGGCTCGACATGAGCGAGCATGAGCTCGCGGCGGCACGGGCCCGGTTGAAGGGCGCGGCGACACTGCACGCGGGACGGGCCCAGGCACTTCCCTTCGCGGATGCCAGCGTCGACGTCGTGCTGAGCCACCTGGCGCTCATGTTGATGGATGACGTGGAGACCGTGCTCGCGGAGATCCGACGCGTGCTGAAGCCCGGGGGGACGGTGTCCGTGGTCGTCGGTGGCGACATGGTGCGCGGCGATGCGGTGGAGCGCTTCGCGGGACTCTTGCGCCCCTTGATCATGGCGGAGTCCCAGCCGTGGCTGCCGCTGGGCGACCCGCGGGTTCGCTCCGTGGAAGGACTGAAGGTGCTCTTCCGTGAGGGGTTCGTGGACGTCACGGTCCAGGACCTCGTCGTCCAGGGAGATGGAGAGCCCCGTTCGGTCTGGGACTCGCTTCGCACGACGTATGACGCGGACCGGTTGTCTCCGGGAGCACAGGCGTCACTCGAAGCCGCGTTCCTCCAGGCTGTGGAGCCCCTGCGACGCTCGGATGGCACCGTGTCCTGCCGCTGGGGCATGCGGCAGTTGACGGCCACATCACGGCTTCCTTGAGGCAAGGGAGCCCTGTTCCTGCCCCAGCCTGAACTACGCGGACGGCGTCCACGGGACGATGCGCAGCGCGCTGCCATCCTCCGTGGGCTTCGCTTCGTGGAGCGTCATCGCGAAGGTGCCCGTCGCCGCGTCGCGCGTGTGGTGCACGATGAGCGTCACCATGGGGATTCCCGGCATCGCTTCCGTCATCCAGGCGTAGCCGTCCTCGGGTGTCTTCGCCTCCAGCACGCACGCCGTACCGTGCCCCGTGAGCGCTCCGTTACAGAGGAGCTCCAGGTCCGCCAGCGTGCGCACCTCGTCCGCGAAGAGCAGGTCCGGGTCCTGCCGCAGGAATGACCGCACTGCCTGCGCCACCGTCAGTTCCTGCCCCACCCGCACCATGCC
>NZ_RAWI01000225.1 GCF_003612125.1 Corallococcus praedator | reverse complement strand
GCCCGTCCCCCCCGCCGTGCTGCCCGTCCCTGCTGCCTGGAGCCTTAGCATTCGCCGTGCCGACGCCCTTCCACGGGATATTCCCCTGGAACTTCAGCCACTTGAGTCCCAATGCCCTGCCGGACCAGGGGCGCTGTGAGCCCAGAGCCGGAAAAAACTCCTGACCCTCCAGGGCCCCGGCCTAACGTGTGACAGCCTTGTTGACGGGATGATGGAGGAACCCGTGCGCCTTCCGGTCGTCGCCACACTGCTCAGCCTGGTCGCCTGCTCCGAATCCGCTGAAGGGCCCACCCCGAAGCTCGAGGGCCTCATCAATCCGCTCCAGCGGCTCATCACCCCCGCGCGCGTCTGCAACGCGGGTGGCGGTGAACGCGGATGGCGTCTGGAGATCGTGGGCACGGGCTTCAACCCCCTTCCCCGTGACGCGCTCACCGACACGCCCTCCGTGGAGCTGCCCCAGGTGACCCTGAGCGGTCCGAGCGACTACACGCTCCCCGCCGACCACCTCTTCTTCGCGCGCTCGGAGCTGATGCGGATGGACCTGCCCAGCCGCGACAGCACCCCTTCGAGCCAGCTCGCGCCCGGCGCCTATACCGTCGCCGTGACGAACCCCCTGGGCGGGACCTCCGAACTCGAGGACGGCCTGCGCGTCGTACCCGCGCCCACGCTCACGAGCATCACCGCGCCCCAGGGCTTCTCCTACGGTGGCGGCAGTCCCCTCGTCATCGAAGGCAGCGGATTCCGCTCGGACGCATTGCCCCTCATCACCCTGCACCGCGAGGGCGAAGAGGACCAGCCGCTCTTCAGCATCACCGTCGTCTCCGACACGCGCATCGAAACCGAGGTCCCTCCCGCGACGCCCGAGGGCACCTACGACCTGGTCCTCACCAACCCCGAGGGCTGCGCCGTCAGCCGGCCCCAGGCGCTCACCGTCGCCTATCCGAAGCTGGGACTCCTCACGCTGTCACCCCGGAGCGGCCCCGGCAGCAGCGACACGGCCATCACCCTCGACAACACCCGGTCCGGGGACCAGCGCCCGTTCTCCCCCGGCATCCAGGACGTGTACCTGGTCGCGCCCGTGAAGACGGACCCCACCCAGCGCGTGAACATCCCCCTGCGCGACGTGGCGCGCGTGTCCGAATCCCAGCTCACCGCCACCGTGCCCACCTGCGCGGGCTTTGATCCGCCGCCCATCACGGATCCGCGGTGCCCCGGAGGCATCGTGCCCGGCGGCCCGTACGCGCTCATCGTGGTGGACCCCAGCGGCGCGGTGGGCCTGGTGCCCGAGTCCGCGGGCTTCACCGTCTCCGCCTCCCTCCTCAACGACGCCCCCACCCCATGAACGCCTTCGCCCTGCTCGCGTTCGCGGCGCTGGCCGCCGCACCGTCCCCGTCCCCCAAGGACAAGGAAGGCCCCCTCTTCATCGCGCCCAAGGTGGGCTTCATCAAGACCACCACGTCGCTGGACGGCGACCTCTATCTGGCGGGCGAGGTGGGCTATCTCACGCCCCTGCTCCAGCGGCGCCTCGCGGTGGTGCTGGAGGTGAACTACCACCGGCCCTCCACGTCGGGGACGATGCGCGGGCCCCAACTGGACAACCTGGGCCAGGCCGTGGAGCGCCCCTACACGCTCGCCGAGCGCGAGGTCGCCCTCCAGCTGTCCGCCGTGTTCCGCTTTCCCCGGGGGCTGGGGCCGCTCACGCCCTACGTGGGCGCGGGCCCGGGCCTGTACCTGCACCGCGCGACGGTGGAGGTGTTCGACAGCACCGCGTCGGAGAGCGGCGGTGGGCTCGGCTTCCAGGCGCTCGCGGGCGCGGAGCTTCCGCTGGGTCCCGGGGGCGCGTTCCTGGAGGCGCACTACCACTTCGCCCCCGTGAACTTCCTCACCACCGGGGATGTGAACACCGGCGGGGTGCTGGCGGCGGTGGGCTACCGCCTGCGGTTGTAGTCAGGCGACAACGCGCGTCAGGCGCGGCCCACCGGCGGACGCAACATGCGCAGCAGGTGCTGGGCCAGCAGATCCCTCACGGCCTGGAGCAGCGAGCCCATCAGGTGGTGCAGCGCCTCCGCGGTGTCGCCGTGCGCTTCCCGCACGCGCTCGGAGCGGCCGTCGAAGATGCGCAGCCGGCCGGGCACCAGCGAGATGACCGGCAGCGACGGGTGGCGCTTGCGCAGGAGGCCCAGGAACAACGGGTGGTCCTCGTCCGGGCGGCGCAGGTCCACCACCACCAGGGCCGGCTTGTTCTCCGCGATGGAGGCGAAGGCGTCGTCCGGCTCTCCCGTGGCGGTCACCTCCACGTCCGGCTCCGCGTCCAGGAAGCGTCTCAAGAGCGTGCGCGACGCCAGATGCGGGCTGACGACGAGGACCCGCATCAGGAGGTCCACGCCAGGAAGGACGCGTGGATCCACCCGGCGAGCGGGGCACGGCGAGCGGCGACGGTGCAAGGCCTGGGCATGAGCATGGTGCAGGTAACGCCCCGGGGGCCTCCAAAGCAACCCGACCCGCCCTCCGAAGGCACGCCGTGCCTCCAGGCAGTCAATCGTCCGCGCCCGTGGCTTCTTCCAGACAAGTTGGCCACAGTGGCGGAGCGCCGTCCCACCCGCTACTTCCCTTCTCGCGGATGTTCCCTCCCACGTTGGTTCCCGCACGCGAGCCCGTCATCGAGCCCCTGCCCGCCACCCTCATCGAGCTGCACTACGACAGCGGCACGCTGGTGGCGCCGACGCTGCCCGAGGACGCGCGCCTGCTGGAGCTCTTCCAGAAGGACGCGCGCACAGGCGTCTTCCGCGCCCCGGCGCGCCACTACCGCGACGTCGTCATGCGCCTGCGCGAATGCGGGCTGCCCTACGAGGACCGGGCGAAGCGCTTCGAGCCGGTGGAGCTGCCCCTCACCGTTCCCATCGAACCGTTCCCGCACCAGCGCGCGGCGTTGGACGCGTGGACGCGCGCGGGTGGCCGCGGGCTCGTGGAGCTGCCCACCGGCGCGGGCAAGACGCTGCTCGCGGTGCTGGCCATCGCGTGGGTGAAGCGGCCCACGCTGGTGGTGGTGCCCACGCTGGACCTGATGGCGCAGTGGCAGGGCGTGCTGGCGAAGTACTTCCCCGGCCCCGTGGGCATGGTGGGCGGCGGCGTCAACGACCGGCAGGCGCTCACGGTGACGACGTACGACTCCGCCGCGATGCAGATGGAGTTCACGGGCAACCGCTTCGGCCTGCTCATCTGCGACGAGTGCCACCACCTGCCCGCGCCCAGCTACCGCTTCATCGCCGAAGGCACCCTCGCGCCCTACCGCCTGGGGCTCACCGCGACGCTCGCGCGCGCCGACGGGGGCGAGCGCGTGTGCGAGGAGCTGCTGGGCCCGCTGGTGCACCGCACCGGCATCGAGGAGCTCCAGGGTCAGTACCTGGCGCCGTACGAGGTCCGCCGCGTCGAGGTGCCGCTGACGCCCGACGAGAAGACGCGCTACGACGAGGCGCGCGGCAGATACCTCACCTTCGTGCGCAGGCTGGGCGTGCCGCTGGCGTCACCAGAGGGCTGGGCCCGCTTCCTCGCGCAGAGCCAGCGCAGCGACGAGGGCCGCGCGGCCTACCGGGGCTACCGGGAGCAGCGCCGCATCGCGCTCACCTCCAGCGGCAAGCTGGACGCGCTCTGGCGCATCCTGCTGGAGCACCGCGAGGACCGCGTCATCGTCTTCACCGACGACAACGAGACCGTGTACACGCTGGCCCGCAGGCTGCTCCTGCCCGCGCTCACGCACCACACGCCGCTGCCGGAGCGCAAGGCGCTGCTGGCCGCGTTCGCCAGCGCGGAGCTGCCCGTGCTGCTCACCTCGCGAGTGCTCAACGAGGGCGTGGACGTGCCCGAGGCGCGCGTGGGCGTGGTGCTCAGCGGCAGCGGCAGCGTGCGCGAACACGTGCAGCGCCTGGGCCGCATCCTGCGAAAGCGTCCCGACAAGCGCGCGATTCTGTACGAGGTGTGCTCCGCGCAGACCGCGGAGAGTGGCATCAGCGAGCGCCGGCGCCAGCACCGCGCCTACCAGGAGGGTCCACCGGATGCTGACGCGTGAACTGCTCGCCTCCCGCGTGCGCGAAGGCATCCTGCGCCCGTCCTTCGTCAAGACGCATGACCCGTCCCTGCAGGCGCTCGCGAAGGAGCTGCTCGCGGACGCGGAGTCCTTCCGGGGTCAGGCCCGCGACGACGTGGAGGAGTCCTTCGCCCTCAAGGCCGGCGCATTCAGCCGTCCCAAGGTGGCGCGTGGCCTGGTGAAGCTGCTGATGGACCGGCTCCTCTTCGACGAGGCCGGCGAGGGCGCGCAGGAAGCGCGCTGGCGCACGCTGCTCGTGGGCGCGAAGGTGCTGCGGACCCTTCCTCCCGACACCACGCTGGAGGCGTACGAAGCGCGCCTCTCGGCGGCCCTGGACGCTCCGCTCACGGACACCCGCGAGGCGCTGTACACGGACCTGCCCGGCAACCGGAAGCTGCTCGGCTGGGACGGCGACGCCCTCACGCCCCAGGGCCTGTTGGATCGCTACAACCTCGCGCTCGCGCAGGGGCCGCTCCTCAATGCCCGCCGCCTCACCCTGCGCGCGCGGGCGCCGAAGCTGCTGCGCGTGCGCAAGCTGCTGCGCTGGCTGAAGTTCTGCCGGCTGGTCGCGGAGGTGCGACGCGACGGCGAGGACTGGTCGCTGGAGGTGGAAGGCCCCGGCGCCATGCTGTCCCTCCAGAAGAAGTACGGCCTGCAGCTCGCGAGCTTCCTCTCGGTGGTGCCCCTCCTGGAGCGCTGGGAGCTGTCCGCCGTGCTGGAGGACGCGCGCAAGAAGTCCACGCTCCAGCTGAGCCACGAGGATCCGCTCGTGTCGCCCCTCCCCGCCGCGCTGGGCCACGTGCCGCCAGAAGTCGCCGCGCTGTCGGAAGGCTTCGAGGACGCGGCCTGGGAGCTGGACCTCACCCCCCGGCCCCGTCACACCGGCGCCGCGGGCCTGTGCGTGCCCGACCTCACCTTCCGCCACCGGAAGACGGGCCATGAAGTCGCGCTGGAGCTGTTCCACCCGTGGCACGCGGGACCGCTGTCACGGCGGCTGTCGGAGCTGCGCGCGCGCCCGGACACGGGGCTGCTGCTGGGCGTGGACCGCGCGCTGGCGAAGGAGGCGGCGGAGCGGCAGGTGCTGGAGGAGCACCCGCAGGTGGTGCTCTTCAACGGCTTTCCTTCCGTCCGGAAGCTGCGGGAGCGGCTGGCGCGCTGGGACGACGCGGCGCCCTCCTGAAGGACGCCACGCGCGCTCCCCGGCGCATCAGCCCCGGGGTTTGAACTGCGAGGCCAGCACGCTGAGGATCCGGATGGAGCCCCGGTCCAGCTGCTTCGCGCGGCGAAGCAACCGGCGCAGCTCCGCGGACTCGCCGTAGTCGGACGGTGGCTCCGCCGCCCACTTCACGTCCTGCGACGGCTTGAGGCCCAGTGCTTCGTCCGCGGAAATGGACAGCACCACGCACAACCGCCGGAAGGTCTGGATGCTGGGCAGCATGTGGCCACGCTCCAGCCGCCCATAGACTTCACTCGCGATGCCGATGCGCTCCGCCACGTCCGCCTGGGTCAGGTTCAGGCGGGTGCGGGCGACGCGGGCCGCACCTCCGAGCCGGGATGCGAGGGTCTTTTCCATGGGGTCGTTAACCTACCGGGTTCGCCCATGTCGATATGACTTGAGAGGTTGGCTTCCAAGAACTTCCGGGGTAGGCTTGTCGCGACACAACCTCTTGCGTTACGCCTGTCTTCACCACCTGGTGGCCTTCATGCGCACGCACTCCCATCCCGTCCCCAGCTTCCTCTTCGTCGACGCGGATCCGCGCGCGCTCGCGGCCCTGCGGCGGTTGGTGAGGAATCTCCCGGGCCTCAAGCGCTTCGCCCTGGACGTGCGCGAAGCGGTGCGGCTCATGCACGAAGCGAAGCCGTCCGTGGTGGTGAGCGGCTACGGGCTGCCGGATGGCGACGGGTTGTGTCTGCTCGCGGGCGTGCGCGAGCGCCTTCCGGGCACCGCCTGCGCGCTGCACACCTCGCACCCGCCCACGCCCGCGCTGGAGGGCCGGGGCATCACCTGGATGGACCGCGCCGCCCCGCCGCAGCAGGTGCTGGAGCTGCTCGCCTCCCTGAGCTGAAGCAGCCCTGAAGCCGCCCGCCTGAGCGTTCCCGTGCCGCGCGGGGGCATGCGCGTTAAGGTACCGGCTCCCACGCGCCATGAAGCTCTACGCCATCAGCGACCTGCACCTGCGTCACGCCGAAAACCACCAGGCCCTGGCCGCGCTCGCGCCACGTCCGGACGACTGGCTCATCGTCGGCGGGGACGTGGGCGAAACGCTCGCGGACATGGACCTGATGCTGCGCACGCTCACCGCGCGCTTCCGTCAGGTCGTCTGGGTGCCGGGCAACCACGAGCTGTGGTCCATGCCGTCGGAACAACCGCCCCTGCGCGGTGAGGCCCGCTACCTGCGCATGGTGGACCTGTGCCACCGCTACGGCGCGCTCACGCCAGAGGACCCCTACCCGCGCTGGCCCGGCGAGGGTCCGCACCGCGTCGTCGTCCCCATGTTCCTGGGCTACGACTACACGTTCCGCCCGGACACCGTGCCGGTGGAGAAGGCGCTGGAGTGGGCGTGGGAGGACGACCTGATGTGCACGGACGAGGTGCTCCTGCACCCGGAGCCCTACCCCACCCGTCAGGCCTGGTGTCACGCGCGCGTGGAGCGCACGCGCGCGCGGCTGGAGCGGATTCCGCCAGGCGCCTCCACCATCCTCATCAACCACTACCCGCTGCGGTATGAGCACGTGCGGCTGCCGCGCATCCCGCGCTTCTCCATCTGGTGCGGCACGCGCCTCACCGAGGACTGGCACACCCGCTACCGCGCGGAGGTGGTGGTGACGGGACACCTGCACATGCCGGCCACGCTGTGGCGCGACGGCGTGCGCTTCGAGGAGGTCTCCCTGGGCTACCCCCAGCAGTGGCGCCACCGGGGCGGACTGGAGCGCTGCCTGCGCGAGGTTCTGCCCGGCCCGGAGAAATCCGCCTGACGCAGGGAAGCACCGCGGCAAGCGCCGCGCCGCATCCGGGCAAGCCCCCGGGTGCGTTTGACGGTGTCGAGGAGGCGGGCGTGTAGTTCACGCCATGCCCGAACCCTCCTCCGCCGGTCCCGTCGACATCTCCGAGCGCGTGCACCTGCTGGACGCCCTGCGCGGCTTCGCGCTGTGCGGCGTCTTCATCTCCAACAGCGTCACCTGGTTCAGCGGCCGTGCGCTGCTGTCGCGCGAACAGGCGCAGGCGCTGAACGCACCGCCGCTGGAGACGGTGGTCAGCGCGCTCTACGCCTTCTTCATCGACCAGAAGTTCGTCACCCTCTTCTCACTGCTCTTCGGGCTGGGCTTCTCGCTGCAGATGTCGCGCGCGGAGGCCCGGGGTGCGTCCGTCGTGCCGGTGTACCGGCGGCGGCTGGGGGTGCTGCTCCTCATTGGCCTCACGCACATGTTCGCGCTGTGGGTGGGCGACATCCTCTCCACCTACGCGCTGGTGGGCTTCGTGCTGCTCTTGTTCCGCCAGCGCGAGGACAGGACGGTGCTCACCTGGGTGGCGGTGCTCTTCGTCGTGCTGCCGCTCCTCATCTCCGTCGCCCAGCGCTACGGGCCGGAACTCCTGCACGGAAAGGAAGCGGCGGCCCTCGCCGCGAAGGCCACCCGGGACGAGGACGCGGCGCGCCGCACGGCGCTCCTCGCGGGCCTGTCCAGCGACTCGGTGGTGACGTCCCAGCGGGCCAACGCGCGCTTCGCCTGGCAGAACCTGGCCACCCCCGGCCGCCCGCTGTGGATGTGCATCATCCTGGGCCGCTTCCTGCTGGGCCTGTGGGCCGGACGCAAGCGGCTGATGGAGGACGTGGAGCGCCACCGCAAGCTGCTCCGGCGGATCCTCTTCTGGGGATTGGGGGTCGGCACCGCCGTGGCCACCCTGGCGCTGGTGCTCAACCTGCGGCAGCGGGGCATGACCATGCCCGTCAGTCCCCCGGCGTGGATGGTGGGGATGCGCACCCTGCGGGAGGTGGGCTACCTGTTCATGGGCGTGGGCTACGCGGCGGCCTTCGCGCTGCTCTTCCAGAAGGAGCGCGGCAAGAGGGTGCTGGGCGTGCTCGCGCCCGCGGGCCGCATGGCGCTGTCGCTGTACCTGATGCAGTCGCTGGTGAGCGTGTGGCTGTACGACGGCTGGGGCCTGGGGCTCGTGGGGCACCTGCCCATGTCGCGCAGCGTGCTCTTGTCGCTGGGCGTCTTCGCGGTGCAGGTGGGGCTCGCGCACCTGTGGCTTTCGCGCTTCCGCTTCGGTCCGGCGGAGTGGCTGTGGCGCTCGCTCACCTACGGCCGCGCCCAGCCCATGCGGCTTGCCTCCACGAGTCCGGCGCGCGCGGCGCACTGACTCCAGCGGAAGGACGACGCAGGACAAAAAAGAACCCCGGGTCCCGCTCTGGAGCGGGAACCGGGGTCTTGAGGAGAGGGGCGCGGCATCAAGCCGCACCCCCTTCCGTGCGAACTACAGGGTCTTGTAGGACGCCGCGAACGTGGTCTTGATGTAGCCGTTCACGGTGGTGTCCACCAGGCTCGGCACGCCGACGATCGTGATGTAGTAGCGACCGGCAGGACGGTTGCGCAGCACGATGCCTTCCGTCGCGCTCTCCTTCACACCGCGAGCGATGTAGGAGGTGAACGTGGGGGCCGCGCCGTACTGCACGTAGACGTCCGCGTTGCCCTCGCCCTCGCCCAGCGCGATGGACAGCGTGTTGATGCCGGAGTCCACCTTGAACTCGGGCATGTCGATGATGTAGGTGCGGCTGGAGCCCTCGACGCCCGCGAGGTTCTCGACGACGTACTCGTTGCCGATCTTCTCGAAGCCACCCTTCCAGGTGACGTTCAGCGTGGTGCCCGTGTAGCTGGTGAAGCCCTTGATCATCACGTACCAGATGGCTTCCGTGCCGGAGGTCGCGAAGGTGCAGGTCTCCGCGTTGCCGGACTTGTACGGACGGCAGTCGTACAGCGAGTCCGTGGGGGCGTTGGCGCGACGGACGTAGAGGTCCGCGTCACCCGTGCCACCGGCCATCGTGAACGTCACGTCCGTGGCGCCCTCGGGGATGGTGATGGAGTAGTACTGCTTGCTTCCGGACGAGCCGTTGATGCCCGTGACGGTCGTGCCCTTCTCGATCGGGGTGGTGACCGGGGGAGGAACCGGGACGCCGACACCGACGGCCTTCCAGGCGTTGCCGACCTGGGTGACTTCCGCCGCGGTGAAGCCCAGCTGGGTCGCGGCCTGCTCCGACGCGGTCTTCGCCGCCTCGAAGTTGGACGACGCCACCAGGAGGTCCACGTTGATCTTGTAGAAGACCTTGGCGGCCTTCTCGAAGCCGATGCCCGTCACGACCTGGGTCGTCTTGGCGCGCGGGTGCGTGCCACCCTGGGACATCAGGTAGAACGCCAGGTTGGAGATACCCGAGCTGTAGTGCACGTCCACGCCGGAGGAGTAGTCCGGGTAGTAGTCGAGCGAGTCACCGTCCAGCGTGGGGCTGTCCATGTAGCGCAGGCCGTCACCCGGGATGCTCGGCGTCCAGACGTCGTCGCCGACGATCCAGGTGCCCGCGTCGATGACCTTGCCCTTGCCGTACCACTCGCACACCGCGCCGAAGATGTCGGAGAGCGACTCGTTGAGGCCACCGGACTCACCGGAGTAGGTGAGGTTGGACTCGGACGAGGTCACCGCGTGCGTCAGCTCGTGCGCCGTCACGTCCAGCGAGTTCGCCAGGTTGGAGGCGTTCACGCCGTCGCCATCGCCGTACACCATCTGGGTACCGTCCCAGTAGGCGTTGACGTAGTTGTTGCTGTAGTGGACGTAGCTCTTCAGGAGCGCGCCCGCGTTGTTGTACGAGTCGCGGCCGAACAGCTCGCTGTAGCAGTTGTAGACGGTGCCCAGGTGGCCGTAGTTGTTGTTGACCACGACGTCGGCGTGGGCCGCATCACCCTCGAAGCGCGCACGGACGGCCGTGGGCAGCGACGTGCGGTGCTGCAGGTCCCACACCTGGCGGTTGATGGCCGAGTGGATGTTCGGGCGGATCTCGAACACCTCGCCCGTCTTCGCGTTCACCAGCACCGTGTTGTCGACCGGCGTCGTGTCCTTCAGCTCGCCCTTGACGCGAACTTCATACGTCAGGACCAGCTCGTTGCCGGAGCGGTGGTAGACGAGCTGGGGCTCGCCCTCGGTGGACGCGCGCTCGGGAGCGCTGCGGTCGCCCGTCGCCGCGGCGATGGCCGCGTCGGCGGCGATGGTGGCCTTCGCCTCGCCCTTCAGGTCGCCACGGGCGTTCGTGTTCACCGCGAACACGGTGCCGTTGCGAGCGTGCAGACGCACTTCCGCGTCGCGCACCAGGATGCCGTTGTGGGTCACGCCGTAACGGAAGTGCGTGTCACCGTCGAAGCCGACGTAGGCCTTCTTCAGGAACAGGTCGTTCGGGTCCAGGCGGAACATCGGCGCCACGCCCGCGAGCACCGGGGCCAGCTGCTGGGGAGCAGCGATGCCCTGGATGGCCGACGGCGCGGGAACGGAACCAAAGGAACCGGTGACGAAGGTGGGGATCGCATCCGCGTCGGCAGCAACCACGTGCTGACCGGCCGACAGATTGGCGGACGCCTTCTGGAGGTTGGAGTCCTCCGTGTTCGCGGCAGGAGCGCCTTCGGTGCAGGCGCCAACCATCAGGGACAGGGCTGCGGCACCCAGGGCGCCGCGTACTCGCTTCTCGTACATGTAATCCTCCTGCTAAGTGGAAAGATTAGAAACGACAGTGTCACATGAGAGGCGCGCATTTCAAGTACAGGCGAGAATTTTACGGATACGCCACTTCTCAGGAATTGAGAGTTCTCGCAACTGCTTGAAAATACGGAGGAACCCACGCCGACCGGGGGAAAACGAGCAATGCTTCAAAACTGACTACGCTGAAACTTCGCGTTTGAAGCACCTGTCGGTGGAAGCGTGCATTAAGTGAACGCCGGGGAGAATTTGCCGTCTCATTTATTCCCGACCCGGGTGGGTCCTACATCACCGCCGGTTGGCGCAAGGGCGCGCAGACGGGCCAGCGGCAGGGGGCGCACTGGGCTATCAGGGAAGCAAGGTGCCCCGCCGGCGTGCCGCCGCGCGACGGGTGCCGAAGGGATTCCCGTGAAGAAGCAGCCCCCGTCTGCCCCGCCGTCCCCCTCACAGGAGGCGGGCGCGGGCGCGAAGACGTTCCCGGAGCGCTTCCCCGTGGTGGGGATTGGCGCTTCCGCGGGCGGACTGCCCGCGTTCCTCACCCTGCTGGAGCACCTGCCCCCGCGCACGGGCATGGCGTTCGTGCTGGTGCAGCACCTGTCGCCGCAGCACGAGAGCAGCCTGCCGGCGCTGCTGGGCCGGGCGACGGCGATGCCCGTGCTGGAGGCCACCGACGGCCTCACGCTCACGCCGGATCACATCTACGTGAACCCACCGGGGGTCAGCCTGACGCTGGAGCACGGGTCCCTGCGGCTGGGTCCTCCGGCGGCGGCCGCGCAGGGGTTGCGGCTCATCGACGACTTCCTCATGTCCCTGTCGGAGCAGGCCCCGGGCCGGGCCATCGGCGTGGTCCTCTCCGGCACGGGCTCCGACGGCACCCGGGGATTGCAGGCCGTGCACGAGGCGGGCGGCACCACCCTGGTCCAGGAGCCGACGTCCGCCCACTTCGACGGCATGCCCCGGAGCGCCATCGCGGCGGGCTTCGTGGATCACATCCTTCCGCCGGAGGGCATCGCGGTCACCCTGGCCCAGCTGGCCAACCTGGATTTGCTTCCCACCCATGCCCGGGCGCCAGGGGCGCTGTCCGCCCACGTTCTCCCCCAGGAGGGCCTGCAGCGGGTCTTCCAGTTGCTGCGGGAGACCACGGGCGTGGACTTCACGCACTACAAGCCCAGCACCATCCACCGGCGGCTGGAGCGGCGGATGCAGCTGTGCAAGGTGGAGGACCTGGCCGCCTACATCCGCCACCTGGAGGAACGTCCGGAAGAGCTGGAGCTGCTCCACCAGGACCTGCTCATCCACGTCACCAGCTTCTTCCGCGACCCCGCCAGCTTCGAAGCCCTCCAGCAGAAGGTCTTCCCGGAACTCTTCCAGGGCCGCCCTGCCCACCAACCCTTCCGCGTCTGGATTCCCGGCTGCTCCACGGGCGAGGAGGTGTACTCGCTCGTCATGTGCCTGATGGAGTACCTGGGCACGGCGGCGACGGCCACGCCCATCCAGGTCTTCGCGACGGACGTGAGCGGGACCGCCATCGAGCAGGCGCGCGCCGCCGTCTATCCGGAGTCCAGCGTGTCGGGACTTTCGCCCGAGCGCCTCCGCCGCTTCTTCGTGAGGACGGAGGGCGGCTACCAGATCCACAAGTCGCTGCGCAACGTATGCATCTTCGCGCAGCAGAACCTGGTGAGCGATCCACCCTTTTCGCGGATGGACCTCATCAGCTGCCGCAACGTCCTCATCTACCTGGGGCCGGTGCTCCAGAAGAAGGTCCTGCCCATCTTCCACTATGGCCTGCGCCCCGGGGGCTTCCTGATGCTGGGCACGTCGGAGACGGTGGGCACGTCCGCGGACCTGTTCGCCATGGTGGACAAACGCAACAAGATCTACCGGAAGAAGAACGCCTCACCGAAGCCGAACCTCACCTTCACCTATCGGGAGTCCATGACGGAGCGGCCCCCCATCTCGCGGCGAAAGCTGACGTCGGGTGTGACGGACCTGGATGCACAGCAGGAAGCGGACCGCCTGGTGCTCGCCCGCTATGGCCCGCCGGGCGTCATCGTCAACGAGGACCTGGAGATCCTCCACTTCCGCGGCCACACCGGGCCCTACCTGGAACCGCTTCCCGGGGTCGCGAGCCTCAACCTCATCAAGATGGCGCGCGAGGGGCTGGCGCTGGAGCTGAGGGCGGCCCTGCATCAGGCGAAGAAGAGCGCCAGCCAGGTGCGCAAAGAGGGGCTGACCCTCTCCGGGGGTGACCGCCCGCGCAAGGTGAACCTGGAGGTGCACCCGCTGCGCTCGGCGCAGGCCGGGGGGGAGCACTGCTTCCTCGTGCTCTTCGAGGAGGCGCATGAAGCCACCCCGGCCCCCGTGCGCGAGGACCGCGCCGCCCACGGACGCGCCGCCCACGGACCCGAGCGCGACCTGGAGATGGAGCGGCTGCGCGAGGAGCTGCACACGACGCAGGAGCACCTGCAGACGGTCGTGGAGGAGCAGGAGGCCACGTACGAGGAGCTGCGCTCCGCCACCGAGGAGCTCCAGTCCAGCAATGAGGAACTCCAGTCCACCAACGAGGAGCTGGAGACCGCGAAGGAGGAGCTCCAGTCCACCAACGAGGAGCTCATCACCGTCAACGAGGAGCTGCAGAACCGCAACCTCGAGCTCAGTCAGATCAACGGCGACCTGAGCAACCTGATTGGCAGCACCCATATCGCCACCGTGATGCTGGGCAACGACCATCGCATCCGCCGCTTCACCCCCATGGCGGAAGAGGTGTTGAAGCTGTCGTCCTCCGACATCGGCCGCTCCCTGCGCGAGGTGAAGCTGGCCCTTCCCCTGCCGGACCTGGACGCCGCCGTGACGGAGGTCACCGAGCGCCTGGGCGTCATCGAGCAGGAGGTGCGAGACAGCAACGGGCACTGGTATTCGCTGCGGCTGCGCCCCTACAGGTCCTTGGACAACAAGATTGAAGGCGCGGTGATGACGCTCCTGGACATCGACCGGCTCAAGTCCAGCCTGGATGAGTCCCGCCGCGCGCGCGAGTACGCCACGGCCATCGTGGAGACGATGCGCGAGCCCTTCCTGGTGCTGGACGCGGGCCTGCGCGTCATCAACGCCAACCCGGCCTTCTACACCACGTTCCAGGTGAGCCAGGAGCAGACCCTGGGACACACGCTCTACGCGCTCGGCAATGGCCAGTGGAACATCCCCCAGCTGCGCCACCTGCTGGAGGAGATCCTCCCCCTGAACAAGCACCTGCAGGACTTCGCGATGGAGCACCGCTTCGACACCATCGGGCACCGGCGGATGCTCCTCAACGCCCGGCAGCTCTCCAGCGAGACGACGGGCACCCAATACATCCTGCTCTCCATCGAGGATATAACCCGGAAGGCCTGATCCTTCTGGCAACGGGTCTGCGCGCAGTGGGGGGAGTCCATGGATGGGCGGAGCGGGAAGAAGCAGGCGGAACTCACGCAGGCGCTGCACGCCCTGGAAACCAACCCCAGCGCTCCGGAGGAGTTGCGCGGCCTGCTGCGGGAGCTGCAACGCCACCAGTTGGAGCTGGAGGTGCAGAACCGCGAGCTGCAGGAAGCCCAGCAGGCGCTGGAGGAGTCCCGCAACCGCTACATGGAGCTCTACGACTTCGCGCCCATGGCGTGCGTGAGCCTGGACGTGAACGGCTGCATCCAGGACCTGAACCTCACCGGCGCGAGCCTGCTGGGCCAGAACCGTTCCTACCTGCAAGGGCTGCCCTTCACCCCCTTCGTGGATTCCGCCGACGTGGGCCGCTTCTTCGGCCACCTGCGTCAGTGCATCCACGGGGAGACGGTGAGCACGGAGCTGCGGCTGAGGATTGCTCGGAGGCAGGTCGAGGTGCGCCTCGTGAGCGCGCCCCTCGATGACAGCGGCTCCCAGCAGCGCATGTGCCGGACCGCCATCATCGACATCACCGAGCTGCGGCAGATGCAGGTGCGGCTGAGCCTGGCGGAGCGACTGGCGGCGGTCGGCACGCTCGCGGCGGGGATCGCCCACGAGGTGAACAACCCCCTGGCCTTCCTGATGGGCAGCCTGGGGCTGGCCACGCACGCGCTGCGGGCCCCGGCGCCGCCTTCGGTGGATCCGGAGCTGCTGGCCCTCGCGCGCCATCACACTGGAGCGACCCAGGCGCTGGAGGCCCTCACCCAGGCGCAGGAAGGCGCCGAGCGCATCCATGACATCGTCAAGGACCTGGGCGCCTTCGCCCGCCCCACGGCGCCGCCGGGCCGGAGCGTCAACGTCGAGCAGGTGCTGGAGCTGGCCCTGAAGATGGCCATGGTGGAGATCCGCCACCGGGCCCACGTCGTGAGGGACTACACGCCGGTACCGGAGGTGATCGCCGACAGCGTCCGGCTGGGACAGGTCTTCCTCAACCTGTTGGTGAACGCGGCCCAGGCCATTCCCGAGGGGATGGCCTCCCGCCATGAGATCCGCGTCCGGCTCCGGGCCTCCGATGAGGGCGTGTTCGTGCACATCCAGGACACGGGCGTGGGCATTGCCCCGGACGTGCTGGAGCACGTCTTCGATCCCTTCTTCACCACCAAGCAACTGGGCCAGGGGCTGGGGCTGGGGCTGGCCATCAGCCACAGCCTGGTGTCGCAGATGAACGGCGGCATCACCGTGGACAGCGCCCCCGGACAGGGCAGCACCTTCACCGTCCGGCTTCCGGCGGTGCAGGCCGCGCCGCGGTCCCCCGTGCCGCCC
>NZ_RAWI01000224.1 GCF_003612125.1 Corallococcus praedator | reverse complement strand
GAGGTCCTGCGGTGAGGTGGGGGCTTCGGGGGATTCGGAGGCGCGGTGGATGGCCCTTCGCACCAGGGAGGGCGTGTCCAGCAGGAGGCCCACGCGCCCGTCGCCCAGGATGGTGGAGCCGGAGATGCCGGGGATGCCCTGGAAGAGCTTGCCCAGGGGACGGATGACGCGCTGTCCCTCCCCCTGGAGTTCATCCACCGCCAGCCCCACCACGCCATCCGGGTGCTTCAGCACGACGACGTTCTCCCGGGCCGGCATGCCGCCGCCCAGGGAGAAGACCTGGCGCAGCCGCAGATAGGGCAGCGGCTGGCCGCGCAGCGACAGGACGCCGGAGGCGCCCGAGTCGCGCTCTTCCGCGGGGACCTCCATGCACTCCTGCACGCCCTCGATGGGGACGACGTACACCTGGTCGCCCACGCCCATGGCGAAGCCCTGGATGACGGCGAGCGTGAGGGGCAGGCGCAGGGTCAGGGTGGTGCCCTTGCCCTCCTGGCTCTGCACGGACACGGAGCCGCGCAGCGCTTCGATGTCGCGGCGCACCACGTCCATGCCCACGCCGCGTCCGGACAGCTCCGTCACCGCGGCGGCGGTGGAGAAACCGGGCTCGAAGATGAGGCGCAGCAGTTCGTCGTCGCGCAGCCGTTCGGGGGCGGCCACCAGCCCCTTCTCCCGGGCGCGCTCGCGCACCCGTTCGCGCTGGATGCCCCGGCCGTCGTCGGACAGCTCCACCACGACGCTGCCGGCGTCATGGTAGGCGCGCAGCCGCAGGTGGCCCCGGGGGTCCTTGCCCGCGGCCCGGCGTTCGTCGGGGGACTCGATGCCGTGATCCAGGGCGTTGCGCAGCAGGTGGAGCAGCGGATCCCTCAGTGCGTCCAGCACCGCGGTGTCCAGGGTGGCGTCCTCGCCCTCCAGCTCCAGCAGGGCCAGCTTGTGCTGGGAGCGCGCCAGGTCGCGCACCGTGCGAAGGTGCTGGCGGAACAGCGGCCCCACGGGGACCATCCGGACCTTCATCACCTCTTCCTGCAGCTCCTCGAAGAGCGGATCCATCTCCCGCTGCTGGGCGAGCGCATCCTCCCAGCTCGCGCCTGAGTCCTCCGCGCGCGCCAGGAACTGCGTCATCCGGCCGCGTGCGACGGACAGCTCCGCCGTGAGCGTGACGATGCGGTCCAGGCGCTCCAGGTCCATCCGCGAGCGGCCCCGCTTCACCCCACAGGACTCCGGGATGCGCGGAAGCGTGGCCGGAGCCAGGGGGGCGGAGGCGGGCACCGCGGCGGGGTGCAGGCCTGCTCCCTGTCTCAGCCGGGAGAGGTGCGCCAGGTGGACCGCTCCCAGGGAGTCCACGCCAGCGAGCGAGGCCCGGCTCAGGTCGCGCAGGTGGTCCACGGCCCCCAGCAGGAGCGACACCCGCTCCTCGTCCACGGCGACGCGCCGGTCGATCAACGCCTGGAGGAGGTCCTCCACGCCGTGCGTGTAGTCCGTCACCGCCTGGAAGCCGATGGACGACGCGGCGCCCTTCAGCGTGTGCGCTCCCCGCAGGATGTGCTGGAGCAGCGAGTCCGCGGGAGCCACCTCGAGCGCGATGAGGTTCTCTTCCATGGAGGCGACCAGGCCCTCGGCCTCGTCCGAAAAGATGCCCAGCACCTTTTCCCACTCCGCGGTTGCTTCCGATGTCATGTCCCCCGGCCCCATCGTCAGCGCACCACTCCTGTATGAGGCGGAGCGGGTTCACACACGGGGTTGTCTGGGGGGAACTTCCGGGACAGCCGCATTCGAGCGGAGGCCATGGGAACTCAGCGAGACAATGGGTGGGGACAACAACCCTTCGGGAGTACCGACACACGAACCCCCCGTCCTCACAATGAGAGCCATTGCCGTGGGGGTGGGCCGACCTCCACGAAGAGGAATGAATCCAGGAGTCAACAGTACCAAGAATGTCACCTGGAAACAATGCCACCCAAGATTTCACGCACTACCGGAATCAACAGGTAGGGCGGCTCTCTGCGCAAGCCAGACTGTACAGGTAAGGGTCCTGAAGACACCCCGCAGTCTTCAATCTGCATTACCAGAATAATCATGTTTCAGTGGAGGAATGGGGAAGTCCCGTTCCCCTTCCCACCCCCGTGTAGGCAAGCCGAGTCGTTCCAGCAGCTCCAGGAACGGCCGGGGGGATGCCCGCGGTGGGGTGGCGCGCGAGAGCCGGCAGGGTGGGCGCAATGCGACCTCAGGGAGGTTGACACCCCGCGCAACGCCAATCACCGCGACAATGATTGACGGACGGCGGGTATTGGCCGTTTGATTCGTGAATGCAAAACCAAACCCTGGAGTACCAATCCTGCATCCAGAGCTCCGAACGGGTGTCCTGGCGTCTTGATGAGCTGTTGCCCGGAGACACCACCCTCGACTTCAGCCGGAGGTTCCTCTCCGACGCGCTGACGGGGACAGAAGCCATTGGCTTCCTGAGCGCGGAGGAGCGGCTGATGCTCAATCAGATCCGCTCCAACAGCTATGCCCACCTGTTCCTGTTCCTGGAGGAATACGCCGTGGCCCTGGCATCGCAGCGCGCCGGCCTGGAGCTCCACGGGAACGCGACGCACATGCGCGCGCTGCTGCGCTTCACCGAGGAGGAGCTCAAGCACCAGCAGCTCTTCGCGCGCTTCACCGGCGCCTTCGCCCGGGGGTTCAAGGTCGTCCCGGCCCTGCTCGACAATCAGGTCGAGGTGGCCCGGGCCATCATGGCGAAGTCGAACCTGGGGGTGCTCATCTTCAACCTGCACATGGAGCTGATGACGCAGCAGCACTACCAGGAGACGGTTCGCGGCAACAAAACCGAGACGCTGGATCCGCTGTTCTGCAACCTGCTCAAGCACCACTGGCTGGAAGAGGCGCAGCACACCCGGCTCGACTTCCTGGAGGCCCAGAAGATCCTCGCCCAGGCGCCCGAGACGCTGGACGCGGCCCTGGCGGAGTACTCCGAGCTGCTCCAGGCCCTGCGGGGGACGTTGAACGCCCAGCTCGAACTGGACCTGCGGACCCTGGAGAAGGCGGTGGGGCGCACCTTCACGGACGCTGAGCGCCAGGAGCTGACCACCGCCCAGGAGCGTTCGTATGTCCGGGGCTTCATTGGAATGGGGATGAAGGCCCCCCTCTTCCTCTCCCGCCTGCGCGCATTGTCCCCCATCGCGGAGCAGCACGTCCTGGCGCTGGCCCCGACGTACTACTGCGACTGAAGCCAGTCTCGCGGGGGATGAGGGAGGTTGCATCCCCAAGCATCAGGGCCCGCGGGACGTGATTCCGGGGGGTTGGTGCGGTGCGGCTGCCCCTGGTGCCGCGCCGCAAGTCCCGCCGGGTTCCCCCCTGGGGTGACAGTGTCACCAGGGGCTGGACCCCAGCGGGGAGGGTCCCCGCTATGGTGGCGGCCCATGATCTGTCCAGCCTGTACGGAACTCCGCGCCACTGAATCCGGGGCCCCGTGTCCTGAGTGTGGCGCCACGCTCGTGCCCGCCACGGGGCAACACCTCGAGGACTTCGTGCGGGCCCTGTTGCGTCGGCGCATCGAGCGCTGGCGCTTCGACGGGTTGCTGGACTCCGTCACGGCGGAGCGACTCGAAGCCTCGCTGGAGGCGGCCCCCGAAGCCGCCTCGGCCGTGCACGAACCGATGCCGGAGCCCCCGGTGGCGCCCCCTGTCGACTCCTCGGTTCGCGCGGAAGCCTGGGCGGAGGACGTCGCGACTTCATTTCGTCACGCGGGAGAATGGCGGCCGGGTTGGGTGGCGGCGCTCGCGCACTCGCTGGACTCGGCGGCGAAGGCGGAGCGGGAGCAGGCGGAGCGACGGCGTGCGGCGGTGGTGGAGCGCCACGCGGGGGACTCCAGCGAGGACGACCTGGGCTCGGCGCTGGGTTCGGGGCGGGCGTTGTTCTCCCAGGGGCACATGGGCTCGCTGGGGGGCGGACTGGAGGCCATGGTCGCGCTCGATGAGGGCGAAGGCGCTCCCCGCCTCCATGAGTACATCTGGTGGTTCCTCGGCGCGGTGCTGGTGCTGGGCGGCTCGCTCATGGGGGTCCGCGAGGCGTGGCGGGCGCTGGGAGGCGTGCCCCGGCAGTTGATCGTCACGGGCGCGCTCTTCGGCTACCACGCGGCCTTCATCGGGCTGGGGGCGTTCCTGTCGCGGCGCTCCCTGTCGGCCGGGCGCGTCCTGGCGGGCATCGGCCTCGCGTTGCTGCCGGTGGTGTTCGTCGCGCTGTCTTCGCTGGTGGGATTGACGCCCGTGATTGGCGCCCCCGTGGCGCTGGGGGTCGCGGCCATCGGGATCATCCCCTTGAGGATCGCGGGACGGGTGTTGCACGGAGCGTCCGCCACGTCGCTCGCGGTGGCGCTGTTCCCCTCGCTGCTGGCGGGGCTTCCGCTGATGGGTTGGGACGAAGCCCCCTGGCTGCGGGCGCTCTGCGCGTCCGCGGGCGTGGTGGCGCTCGGGGCCACGGCGTGGCGTGCGCGGGCGGCGACGGGCAAGGCGCCGTTCGTCAACGCGGGCGCGGCGCTCTACGGCGCGCTCTGTCTGGCGGTCTTCGCGGTGGCGAGCGCGCCCTCCGGCTTCGATGCGCTGGAGCCGGGCAGCCCCCTGTTCGCGGGCCTCACGCTCTGGGCGATGGCGCTCGCCTCGGTGGTGGCGATGGCCGCCTCCACGGAGTCCGTCCGGGAGGCCCATCCGCGCGCGGGCCCGGTGCTCGAGACGCTGGCGCACGCGGTGGTGGCCAGTGGCGCGCTCGCGGGCGCCCTGGGCGCGTTCTCGGTCCTGCCAGGAGATGATGGCCAGGTGGACGTGGCGTCCGCGGGTGCGCCCGTGCTGGCCGCGCTGCTCTTCTTCCTGCTGGAGCCCCGACGCCGGGCGCTGGTGCATCCAGGCGTCATGGCCGCGCTGCTCGCGGGGGCGCTGCTCGCGCGCACGCTGGCCCCCACGGAGCCGACCTGGTGGTGCTTCGGGGTCGCGGGCGTGGCGTCGGCGTTGTTGCTCGTGGCGCGCATCACGCTGGCCAGCGGCCTGCGCATCCGGTTGCTGGCCTGGGGCGTCGTGGTGGCCCTGGCGGCGATGCCCGCCGTGTCGGTGCTGGCGTGGGACGGAGGGCTGAGCAATCCCTGGCCCAAGGCACTGACGGGCCTGATCATCGCGGTCGCGGCCCACGTCGCCGGAGGCTGGAGATGGCGGGGACTCCACTATCTGGGAGGCATCGCCGCGCTCTTCGGAGGGGTCGCGCTCGTCGAGGGAACGCCGTGGCTCGCCTCGAACACGGCGAACCTCGCCGTCTTCGCGCTCGCGGCGGGGCTCTACAGCCTCGCGGGCCTCGCGCAGGACGCGTGGGCGCGGCCCATCGGCCAGGGCGCTTCGCTCAAGCCCCTGGAGGATGTCTCGCTGGGAGCCGCCGCGCTCGGGGTGGCGCTGGCCCTGGGCGTCACCCCTGCCCTGCCGGAGGCACTCGCGGCGGTCGTGGGCCCGGTCGGGACGCTGCTCGCGTGCGCGCCCACGGCGCTGGCCACGGCGGTGTTGCTGCTTCGCGTGCGCAGGGAGGGCAGCCGACTCGTGGCCTTCATCGCGGCCATGGGGCTCGCGCTCGCGGTGACGCAGGGCCTGGGCACGGTCTCCGACTTCACCTCGGTGCGCGCCGCCCTCGTGGCCTCGGCGCTGGCACTCGGCTTCGCGCTCTTCGCGGCCCTGCGCGGGCGCGGCCCGGTGGCGGGTGAAGGCCCGGCTCCGAAGGGCCGCCGGATGCTGGACGTCATCCCCCTGCCGTTCGCAGCGCGAGGATGGCCGCTCTTCACGGACGGCTTCGCGGCGGCGGCGCTCGTGCAGGTCGTCTGCGCGACGCTCACACTCGTGAACTGGATTCCCGTGCCCGTCAGCGCCGAGCGGCCCGGGTTCCTGCTCGCGGGAGGACTGCTCACGGCGGTCGCGCTGCTGGCGTTCGTGTCGCGCGGCTTCGTGGCGTATGCCTTGCGCGGCTCGGTGGTGACGCTCGCCACGGGCGGAGCCTTCATCGCGCTCACGGCGGTCATCAACCGCGCGGGCCGTCCGCTCTCCCCCGACGTGAGCGCGTGGCGCCTGCCGCTCATCGGCATCGCCCTGTGGCTCCTCGCGCTGGCGACGCGGCGCTTCGGTCCGTGGCTCGGGCGGCTCTTGGAGAATCCGCGGCACGGGCCGCTCTACCATGCGGTGCCCCACGTGGGCGTGGCCGCGCTGGCCCTTGTCCTCCTGCGCTCCGCCGTGAAGGTGGGGCTGCCGGATCCGTCCTTCGCGCTCGGCGTGGTGCCCCCGCTCCTGGTGCTGGGGCCGGCGCTGCTCTGGCTGCTCCTCGCGGCCTCGTTCCGCTCGCGGCCGCTGGCCCACCTGGGCCTCCTGCTGGGGCTGCCCGGCGCCGCGCTCTGGGCCGCGCAGAAGGCCCTGCTCGGGCCACCGCTGATGGCGCTGCAACCGCCCGACGGGCAATGGGTGCTCGCCACGCCGGTGCAGCTCATGGGCCCCTATGAGCTGGACTGGCTCCAGCCCGCGACGTGGCTGGCCCCCGGGGACACGCTCTTCCTCTCCTGGCAGCGGGCCTTCGCGGGCGTCGCCGCCGCCGGGCTCGTCTACGCCGGGGCCGCCATCGCGGTGGCGAGCCTGGGCGCGGCACGCGCCTTCGTGCGCCGCCTGCTCTGGCCCACCGCCGAGGATCTTCCCGAGCCCTTCCTCCAGATCCTGCGCCAGTGGTCCACCACGGCCGTGGCGCTGGTGGCGGCGGCGGCGTTCTTCCAGCCAGGGCTGCCGTCCGCGGGGCTCGCCTTCGCCACGGGGGCCGTGCTGTTCAGCGGAGGCGCACGCAAGGCGGGGCGCATCGTCCTGGGCCTCGGCCTGCTCCTGCTCGTCCATGCCCAGGCCCACCGGGCAGCCCTCTTCGAGGCGTGGCCCGGGCCCACGCTCGCCCTGCTGGGGCTCGCGGTGGTGACGCTCGGTCCGTGGGTCACGCGACGGCGGGGCATTGATGCAAGCCAGACGCGGCTGCGCACGCAGTTGTCCTCGCTGCCCTTCCTGCTGACGGCGACGGCGTACGCGCTGGCCGTGACCGCGGAGCCCTGGACGACGCTGGCCGTCCCCGGCCTCCTCTGGAGGATGCTCCAGGGCCTGGGCGGAACATGGATGGTCTCCCCGGCCTACGCCCTGACGCTCGCGCTCATCGCCACGACGTTGCTGGTGGGGGCATTCCAGTGGCGGGGCGCGCTCGCGGGCTTCGTCGCCAGCACCGCGACGATGCTGATGGGAGGCGCGGTCCTCTGCGCGCTGATGACCGCCATCGTCATCGATGCGAGCGGATCCGGACAGGTGCCGGGCTACCGGAGCCTCTTCACGGTCTCTGGAGCGGCGCTGGCCCTGGCCGCCGCGGGGAGTGCCCTGGCGCTGCACCTCGCCCACCGCGTCACCACGCGGCGCAGGAGCGACGTGGCGGGCGGCATGGGCTGGGGGCGCGACCTGTGGCTCGTGGCGACCGGCTTGCTGCTCGCCATCGTCGCCGTGAAGGGCCGGGCACCGGAGGAGGCCCTGCCCCTGGCCCTCGCGGCCATCGGGCTGGCGGTGGGCGTGTCCCTGCACTGCGCGTGGCGCGAGCACACGGGACGGCACGTGTACTTCGTGCAGGTGGCGGTGGTGGGTGTCTACGCGCTGGTGCGCGGCCTGTACGCGCAGGGCCTGCGCCCTGAACACGATGCGCTCTTCGCGCTGTCGCTGGGCTTCGTGCTGGTGGGCGTGACGGTGCTGGCGCGCAGGGCGGGCGTGCAGCCCGTGGAGCGCGCGACGCGGCGCTTCGCGGCGCTGCTGCCCATTGGCATGGCGCTGGTGCTGCCCGGGGACGCGACGGGCGAGGCCGCCCTGCTCGCGGGTGGCTCCGGCCTGCTGTACGCGGCGCTGGGCGCGGTGGAGCGCAGCCGGATGTTCGGCGCGTTCGCGGCGGCCGCCTGCAACCTGGCGCTGCTCATCGCCGCGCTCGCGTTCGGACTGGAGGGCCTGGAGGTGTACCTGGCCCCGCTCGGCCTGCTGTTCCTGATGATGGGGCAGCTCTTCACGTCCAGCCTGCCCCAGGCGGCCCGCAACGCGGTGCGCATCCTCGGGGGCCTGCTGCTGTACGTGCCCGCGGCGGCGAAGCTGGCGATGCGGATGGGCGAGTCGGAGGACGGGACGTATGCGCTCGTCTTCGGGGCCGTGTGCCTGCTGGGCGTGGCGCTGGGAATGGCCTTGCAGATCCGCGCCTATCTGGCGCTGGGCACGCTGTTCCTCACCCTGGACGTGGTGGCCAACCTGCTGGACGCGGGGCTGCGGGACCACCGCATCGGCTTCCTGGTGATGACCCTCACCGGGCTCACCATCGTGGGCGGCCGGGTGATGGCGACAATCAAGCGCCAGGAATGGGAGCTCCTGTTGCGGCGCGTGCGCGTCCAGCTTCGCGGCTGGGATTGAGGAGGCCCCGGGCGGGTGCGCGCCAAGGCAGGCACCCGCCGCTCAGGCATGGCTCACTGCACGACTGGCGCGCGGAACAGCTCGCCTTCGCTGCCTTCCAGCACCAGGGTCCCCTGGTCCGAGCTGCCCACGCGCAGGGACGCACGCGTCTGTCCTCGGCGATCCACCAGGCTCAAGCCGGGCATGCCGTGCTCGTCCGCGCCCAGGATGGCGCGAGGACGTCCATACGCATCCGCCAGCTCCAGCCGTGACGAGCCATCCACCTGGAGCCCCACGGAGAACAGGTCCACGCCTCCGGACTTGGACAGCGTCAGACGGGGGGCCTCGTCCGAGAACACCATGAGCTCGGCCAGCGCCTCGCCTTCCGCCGTGGAGAAGCGCAGGCGGGGCGAGTCATCCGCGCCCACGCCCAGCAACGCCCGGGGCCGGCCCGCGCTGTCGCGCAGCACCAGGGCCGCCGCGCCGTCCTTGTTCGTGTCCAGCGTGGCCCGGGTGCGGCCCTGCGCATCCTGGAGCACCAGCCGGGACGCGATGACTTCTCCGGACGACAGCGCCGGGTCCCGCAGGGCCGCGGCCCCCAGGCCCAGGACGGCCAGGGTGAGCGCGGCGCAGGTGAGCCCCTGCCACCGCCGGATGCGAGCTTCCAGCCGCTCCATGCGCGCGTCGGTTGAATCCATCCCGGTGTCGCCTCCTGTCCGCGCCACCCTGGCGGGACGAAGACGAGGCTAACAAATGCGGCCCCTGCACGGGCTTTTCCGCTCGGCCGTGATACCCCGTCCATCGCGGGGTGTGGAGGGCCCGACGTTCCGGGTCGGGCCTACGCCGTCAGGGCAGCACGCTCACATGGACAGCAGGCGTGCGGCGCTCCGTCGCGCGCTCCACCACGCGCCCCAGGCGCAGCAGCAGGTGCTCTTCATACGGACGCCCCATGAGGTGGATGCCCACCGGCAGGCCCGCGCGGTCGAAGCCCGCCGGCACCGACAGGGCGGGGCATCCCGTGAGGTTCGCCAGCCGGATGAAGCGCATCAGCGCGTCCACCACCGGCAGGTTGGATTCGCCGTCGGGGAGGGTCGCTTCGGGAATGGCCGGGGCGGTGGTGGCCGTCGTCGGGGTGATGATGACGTCCACACCCGCCATGAGGGTCAGCAGCTCCCGGGTCAGCCGGTGCCGGTGTCGCAGCGCATGGACGAAGTCCGTGGCCCGGAAGCGACGCCCGAGCGCCAGGTTGGTGCGCGAGTCGAGGCCGAACACCGACGCGCGGGCCTTCAGTTGGGGAAGCATCGCCTCCGTCATCTCACTCAGGATGATGCAGCTGTGCGTCCAGAGGATCGTGTTGAGGTCGGGCGGAGGAATCTCCACCACCGTGGCGCCCGCGTCGGTGAGGGCCCGCACCGCCTCCCGGCACCGGGCCACCACGTCCGGGTCGGCGTCCTCGAAGTGGGGGGTGCAGAGCCCCAGGCGGAGGCCCTTCAGCGCGCCGTCCTCGTAGCCGGACAGGTGGTGCGGGGGTTGCTGCCGCGCGACGACGTCCTGCCCGTCCGGCCCGGAGAGAATCGCATACATCGCCGCGACGTCGTCCACGGTGAGGCCCATGGGGCCGACGTGCGCCACGTTCCAGCACAGCGGGGGCACACCCGTCTCCGGGATGCGCCCCCAGGTGGCCTTGAGGCCGACGATGCCGCAGAGCGCGGCGGGAATCCGGATGGAGCCTCCGCCATCCGCGCCAATGCTCAGCGGGCACAGGCCCGCCGCCACCACGGCGCCAGACGCGCTGGAGCTTCCGCCAGTGATGTGGCCCCGGTTCCACGGGTTGCGCGCGGCGCCGTGATGAGGGTTCAACCCGATGGGGTTGATGCCAATCTCATTCATGTTGGCCTTGCCCAGGATGACGGCGCCCGCGGCCTTCAGGCGCGCGGCCACGGTCGAGTCGGCGGCCACCACCTCGTTGCGGAACGTCGTGCCCAGCGTGGTGGGAAAGCCGGCCAGGTCCACCTCGTCCTTCAAGACGACGGGCACGCCATCGAGCACACTCAAGGGCCTGCCGGCGCGCAGTCGCTCCGCCGCCGCCTCCGCGGCCCGCAGCACCTCGTCGGGCTTGCGCGCGATGAAGAGGCCCAGGCGGTCCGCTCCACCGTCCAGGCGCTCGATGGCCTCGTGGAGCTTTCGCACCACGGTGACGGGGTCCGTTCCGCCGTCGCGGTAGGCCCGCGCGAAGGCAGCGACCGTCTCCCGCTTCGGCGCCAGGGAGGACGCGGCGACGGCGCGCGCGGCCTGCTCCTGGGGTGTCTGGGATTCCGTCGGCGGCGCGCCGGGCGGCAGCGGGTATTGGATGGGCGGCGCATCTCCGGCGGACAGCTCACGCCAGGTGTCGATGCCGCTGTCGCGCAGCAACTTCTCCACCAGCACGGGCCCGACTCCGCCCCGCTCCAGCGTGTTGACGAAAGCCTTGAGGGCCACGCCTGAAAGACGCGGCGCCTTCACCTGGGGGCGTTGATAGGACATGGGCGCAGCCTACCGCGATGCGCCCGGCCCCGGGCTATTCCATGGCGCTGACGTAGGCCACGGTGCCCGAGTGATCGATGTTGCTGTTGTCGTAGGTCGCGTGACCGTAGCCGCTGCCGTCCTTCGCCTCGGCGAACTCGTTGGGCCAGCCGCCGCCCGTGAAGATTCCCAGCACCTTGCCCTTCCAGAACACGGGCGAGCCGGAGTTGCCGGAGACGCCGCTGAGCCAGGTGTCGAAAGAGCTGCGGTCGCGGTGGGGATTGGCGTTGGCGACCGTGCCTTCGGTGTACTTCATCGGCTGTCCCAGGGGGTGGCCCAGCATCTGGATCAGATCGCCGTTCGCCACCGTCCTCGCCTCCGCCGAACTCACCTGATCCAGGATGAGCTTCGTCTCGAAGTAGCCCTCGATGGTGAGTATCGCCGTGTCATTGGCGGTCATCTCGCGCGCCTTGATCTTGTAGACCTTGTAGGTGAAGGAGGAGCGGCTGCTCGACTTCCGGTAGTACCCCGTGACGAAGCGGAGGTCGGTCACCTTCGAGTCATCCACCTCTTCCATCAGGCTGATGACGTTGTGGCCGGCGGTCGCGATCTGGCTGCGGTTGTAGACCCACCCCGTCCCGATCATCCACACCGCGGGTTCGTTGGCGAGCGCATCACTCAACCGGCCGCCCTTGAGGCCTTCCGGGTAGTGGGGTTGGCTGAAGTATTTCTGGGACGTGCTCAACGTGAGGCCGGACGCGCCAATGAACTTCTGCCCCTGGATGCAGAGCAACCCCACGGAGTCCGCCAGGTCGGTGATGGAGGAGGACTCACCCGCTGCCTGATAGATGTCCGCAGGGTAGTTGCCATTGAAGATCGCCATGCGGCCATCTTGTTCCCGGGCCTGCGTCCGCACCAGCCTTCCTGGCGTCCCGCCACGACCGAGACAGTCTCCCAACCCGATGCGTCGGGGAGCAATGCGCCAGGACTACCGCGTTGCGCGGAGCGTCAGTCGAAGGGGGAAGCGCTCTTCGATGCCGGGCAGGAACAGGGGCCGCCCTTCACGCGCGGCCTGGATCGCCTTGCGGAAGTCGAGGTCGCCATAGGCATCCAGCACCGACGGGTCGAAGCTGTGGACTCCATCCCCGACCCCTTCGTTCTCGATGTCCGGCACGAGTGATTCATAAAGACCCAGCGGTGAATAGACCAGGGACTGGACACCGCCCTCGGCGTACATCCCTGCGGTCGTCTCCAGGAAGGTCGCCCTCGCCTGGATTACGCCCGTGGCCACGAGTGCGGCATTGCGGTCCCCATACTGGCCGAAGAGCTCTCCTTCGACGCGCACCGAACCTTCGACGAAGACCCGCGCCCCGTTGCCGAACGACAGGGTCCGCGCTTCCAGGTCGCCCCGGACGACCACGAGGCCGGGCAGATAGTCGTCCGTCCACAGGTGCAGATGGCCCGTCGTCCTGAGCGGGCCTTCGACCAGGACGACGTAGGGGCCGTTCCCCGTTTCGAGTCCCTCCGGAACATCAAGGCCCGCGTCGAAGCGCCGGACAACACCAGGGGAACGCTCGAAAATGTCGAGCTCCGGTGCCCAGCGATGCGAGCGCAGACGTGCGCGGACCTCCAGGAGGGTCGTCGCTTCACCCAGTTCGTCGAGTCGGTTCGGGGGCATGAGGCACATTCAACACGAGATTACGGCTCGCGGTCCGCCATCTCCTGGGCACGGGCGAATTCGAGCAACAGGTTCATTGCCCTTCTGTACCGCGTCGGACCAAGGTTGGCTGAAGGAAACCCCCATGACCTCTTCATTCTCGCGTTGGGCCTGTGTTCTTGGATTGCTCACGTCGGTGGCCTGCTCTGACAGTCCCCCGGACGACGTGGACCCGGTGGATGGGGGCAACGTCACCGATGGCGGAAGCACCGATGCGGGAGGAGGCAGCGACGCGGGAGGAGGCGGCGACGCGGGCTCAGGCGGCGGAGCCGATGCCACGGTGGCCGGCGCGACGAGTCTGCCCTTCCCCACGCTGCACCACCTGACCGTGGAGTGGGCGTTCAGCGGAGATGCCAACGCCAATGGCGTGGTGACGGTCCGCTACCGGATCGCGGGTACCACCGTCTGGCGCGAAGCACTCCCGCTGCGCCGCGTGGCTGCGGGCAGCAACGAGGGCTTCAGTTGGGCAGGCCGTCATTCCGGCAGCGTGTTCGACCTCCAGCCGGGAACGACCTACGAGCTGGAGCTGACGCTCACGGACCCCGACGGCGGGACGACCACGCGCACCACGAATGCCACCACGCGTCCGTTGCCGGTCCCCATGGCGAACGCCCCCATCAAAGCAGTGACGCCCGCCACGTTCGCCAGCGTCGCCGCGAGCGCCCAACCCGGGGACATCCTCCAGTTGGGCGCGGGGACCTATGCTGGCTTTGATTGGTCCCGCAGCGGCACCGAAGGAAAACCCATCATCGTCCGGGGGACCACTGGGGTGGTGATCAACGGCGCCATCAACGTCTTCACCCAGGCCTACGTCCACCTGGAGGGGCTCACCGTCAACGGGCGCATCCGGTTCAACGGTTCGAAGCACATGGTCATCCAGCGTTGCGCCATCAACGCCAGCAGCACCTACGGCGGCGACGGCATCGTGACCTTTACCCGCGCGGAGAATGCATACATCGCGGACAACGTGGTGACGGGCCTGACGCAGTGGGCGGAGGCGTCGCTCGGCGTCAGCGGGGACAACCTGGGCGAGGGCATCGCCGTCACCGGTCCGGGGCACGTCATCCTGCACAACCGCGTGACGGGGTTCCGGGACGGCATCTCCCTCCTGGAGGACGATGAAGCCGTGGATCAGTTCAGCATCGACATCCTGAACAACGACCTGACCGGCAACGCGGACGATGGCATCGAGGCGGACTTCTGCTTCCACAACTGCCGCATCGTCCGCAACCGGCTGACGAACAACTTCATCGCGGTGTCATCGCAGCCGGGGCTGGGCGGACCTACGTACTTCGTCCGCAATGCCATCTACAACGCGGTGCACGTGGCCTTCAAACTCTACCGGGGCAGCACGGGGGACGTGCTCCTGCACAACACGGTGGTGAAGCATGGCGACGCGTTTGGCATCTACGCGGGGCGCCCGGTGGCGCACCTCTACGCACGCAACAACCTCTTCCTGGGAGGACCCGGAGGCACCTTCAACGGGTACAGCAGCGGCACCGGACGGGTGTTGCACGTCCCCGACCTGGAGGTCGCCACTTCGAGCCTCGATCATGACGGTGTGGGCTCCACCACGGACACCCTCACGGGCCGCCTGGGGGCCAGCACGTTCAGCAGCCTCCAGACCCTGCGCACCGGCACGAGCGAACAGCACGCCGTGCAGGTGGACCTCACGGCGTTCGCATCCACGGTGGCGTATCCCGCCGCGCCGCTGACGCTCTACGCGAAGCCCGACCTGCGGATCCGCGCGGATTCCGCCGCGGCGAACGCAGGCCAGCCCCTGCCGAACATCAACGAGGGCTTCACCGGACTCTCGCCGGACCTGGGGGCGTTCGAAGCGGGCGTGGACCTCCCCGTCTACGGCCCGCGCTGAACCGGGAAGGCTTCACCGCTGGTGCGCTCAGGGCACCAGCAGGGCTCCGTCCGACAAGGCGACCTCCGCCCCGGCGCCTCCCAGGCCGCCCCAGATGAACAGGGATTGGCCTGTCCACACGCCGGCATGTCCCGACCGCGCCGACGGGGCCCCCTGGGTGCGCAGCGGGGTCCAGGTGTCGCTGGCAGGGTCATACGCGGCGCCATCCGCGCACGCGCCACCGTTGCCGCACTTCGAGGAGGCGCCACCCCAGACCCACATCCGCGTCCCCGTCCACACCGCGACGTGTCCGGTGCGGGGCGTGGGAGCCCCCTTCGTCGACAGGGGTGACCACGCGTCACGCCGGGGATCATACCGGGCCCCGCCCTCGCAATAGCGCGGCCCGCCGCAGCCCAGCCCGCCAAAGACAAGCATCTCCGTGCCGGTCCACACCGCCGTGTGCGCCCAGCGGGCCTCGGGTGCTCCCTCCGAAGCCAGCGGCCGCCAGGTGTCCGTCGCGGGTGAGTACGCCGCGCCATCGCCCAGGGCCACGTCCACGGAGGCACCACCGCTGCCGCCCCAGACAAGCCATTCCTGCCCCGTCCACACCGCGGAGTGATAGCGGCGTGCCACGGGCGCTCCGGTCCCAGACAGGGACTTCCACGTCCCGGCCTCCACGTCGTACCGGGCGCCATCCCCCAACACGCGGGCCTGCTGGGGTTCCTCTCCGCCCCACACCAGCATCCCCTGCTCCGTCCACGCCGCCGTGTGCCAGCCGCGAGCGGAGGGCGCGCCCTGGCTGGGAAGCGCGCTCCAGGTATCGGTGTCCGGTGCGTAGGCCGCCCCATCCCCACAGGGGAGCTGGGGCCGCTCGCCGCACCCCACGCCTCCCCAGACGAGCATGCGCTGGCCGGTCCAAACCGCCGTGTGCAACGTGCGCGCGGCGGGAGCCTTCAGGGACGACATCGGGGTCCAGCTCCTGGAAGATGCGGCTGCGGCGCGTGTGCCGCAGCGTCCACAGGCGGGGCACCACCGTCACGCCGTAGCGCCGACGCTGGGGACCGG
>NZ_RAWI01000223.1 GCF_003612125.1 Corallococcus praedator | reverse complement strand
GTCCGGAGGGGTGAAGGTGTCTTCGGGGGCCGGCACGGGCTTCGTGGCGGAGGGCCGCTTCTTCTTGGCGGCGCTCTTGCGCTTGGAGGCGGCGTCGGCAACGGGGGCGCTCAGCACGCAGGCGAGCGCGAAAGTCAGGGCAAGACGGGTCGAGTTCACGATGCCGGCGATGCTAGCCGACCGGCGGGGCGGAAGACCAATGCCTCGCCCGGGACGGGGGATGCCGTCCCGGGGTGGGCCCGGACTCCCGGTTTTTCAGACGTCGAGTTCCTGCACTTCGCCGGCCATCTCGGTGATGAACTTGTAACGCGCGGAGACGTCCTTGCCCATCAGGTCGTTGATGATGCGGTCCGTCTCCAGGGCGTTGTCGATGGTGACGCGCAGGCTGATGCGGTTCTTCGCATCGAGCGTCGTCTCCTTCAGCTCGTCGGCGGTCATCTCACCCAGACCCTTGAAGCGCATGATGTTGGGCTTGGCGTTGCCCCGGACCTTCTCGCGGATGATGCGGTCGCGGTCCGGTTCGTCCAGGGCCCAGTACGTCTCCTTGCCGATGTCCACCCGGTACAGCGGGGGCTGGGCGATGTGCACCGCGCCCGCCTCGATGAGGGGCCGCAGGTGGCGGTAGAAGAACGTGAGCAGCAGCGTGGCGATGTGGTGGCCGTCGCTGTCGGCGTCCATCAGCAGGAAGACGCGGCCGTAGCGCAGCTTCGTGATGTCGAAGTCCGCGCCGATGCCGCACCCCAGCGCGCTGACGATGTCCTGGAGCTCCTTGTTGGTGGCCACCTTGTCGGTGGACGCCTGCTCCGCGTTGAGCACCTTGCCGCGCAACGGGAGGATGGCCTGGGTGCGCCGGTCGCGGCCCTGCTTGGCGGAGCCGCCTGCGGAGTCACCTTCCACGATGAACAGCTCGCTGGACTGGGGGTCCGTGGACGAGCAGTCCGCCAGCTTCCCGGGCAGGTTGAGCCGGTGGCTCACCGCCGTCTTGCGGTTGATGGCGGCGGAGGCCGCGCGGGAGGCTTCACGCGCGCGGGCGGCCAGGATGATGCGCGCCAGCAGCGCTTCCGCGATGGACTTGTTGTCGTTGAGCCACTTCTCCAGGGCCGGCCGGACGGCGCCGTCCACCTGGGCCGTGGTCTCCGGGTTGTTGAGGCGGCCCTTCGTCTGCCCCTGGAACTGGGGCTCCACCACGTACACGGACAGGATGGCGGTGATGCCCTCGCGGATGTCCTCCGCGGTGAGCGTCACGCCCTTGGGCGTCAGGTCGTGCGTGTCGATGTAGTTGCGCATCGCCTTGACGATGGCCGCCCTCAACCCCGCCTCGTGCGTGCCGCCCATGGCCGTGGGGATGCCGTTGACGTACGAGCGCACGTGCTCGTCCGTGGCCTCCGTCCACGCCAGCGCCACCTCCAGCCGGACCTCGTTGTCGCGCGCGTAGTAGAACGGCGTGCTGCCCGTGGGAACGATGGGCTTCTGCCGCTCCGACACGACCTTGGTGAGGTACTCGGCGATGCCGCCGTCGTGCTTGTACGTCACCGTGGTGTGGGGCGTGGCCGTCTCATCCTTCCAGATGACGGTCATGCCCTTGTGCAGGTAGCTCTTCGCCTCCAGTCGCTCGCGCACGGCCTCCGCGTCGAACTTCTGCTTCTCCCCGAAGATCTCCGCGTCGGGTTCGAAGGTGATCGACGTGCCGGTGCCGCGCGCGGGGCCCTCCACCTTGAGCGGACTGGTGGCCTTGCCGCGCGCGTAGGACTGCGCGTGGCGCTTGCCGTCGCGCTTGATCTCCACCAGCAGCTTGCTGGAGAGCGCGTTCACCACGGAGCTGCCCACGCCGTGCAGACCGCCGGAGTGGATGTAGTTGCCCTGCTCGAACTTGCCGCCCGAGTGCAGCGTCGTGAGGATGACCTCCAACGCGGGCTTCTTGTGCTTGGGCATCATGTCCACCGGGATGCCGCGCCCGTTGTCCACGACGGTGATGGATTTGGCGCCCTTGTGGAGCGTGACTTCGACGGTGGTGGCGTAGCCGTTGATGACCTCGTCCACCGAGTTGTCGAGGATCTCCCACAAGAGGTGGTGGTAGCCCGTGGTGTCGGTGCCACCGATGTACATGGCCGGGCGCTTGCGCACCGGCTCCAGGCCTTCCAGCACCTGGATGTCCGCGCCTGTGTAGCTTTCCTTCTTGGTCGCCATGGCGTTCCCGCTACTCCTTCTTCTCCGGCAGCGGCACGAAGGTGACGGGCCGCGCCACCTCCTTCACCGTGTCGCGCTTGGACATCTCGTGGCCCTTGCCGCCGCGCGCCGTCACCGTGAACTTCGCCGGTGACAGGTGCAGCTTGCGGCCCTTCTGCGTCTCGAACTCCAGCGAGGCGTCCTTCTGGTTGGCGGGCGCCGCGAGGAAGTCCACCACCCGGTCGCCCGGCTCCACCTTGATGACCTGGACGCCCTTGCCGGGGCCGGCCAGCTCATTGACCTCCGCCACCTTGCACACGAGCGCGCTCGTCTTCTCCGTGAGGACCGCGAGCAGGTCGCGGTCGCCCACCGGCTGCGTGCCGATGATTTCGTCGCCCTCGCCCGTCTTCGCGTAGCGGCGGCCGGCGCGCGTGGACACCTCCGTGTGCGGCGCGAGCAGCACGCGCATGCCCAGGCCCAGCCGCGTCACCGCCACCAGCTTCGCCGGCTGGGGCAGGCGCGGATCCAACGACAGGGCGCCCACCACGCGCTCGTTGTCGTCGAACTTGAACAGCTTCTGCACCGGGTCGCCGTAGCCGGTGGAGGCCGGCACGTCGTTGAAGCGGGTGACGTAGGCGGTGCCCAGGTTGGTGAACAGCACCAGGTTCGTCTTCAGGCTGCCCGCGAGCACCGCCATCACCGCGTCGCCTTCACGCAGACGGGTGGTGGAGGGGTCCTTCACCTCGCGCACGCGCTTGATCCACCCATCGCGGGTGATGACCACGTGGGCGTCCTCGTCCGCGATGAACGCCTCCGCGGAGAACTCCACCTCTTCCGAACCGGCGCCGCCAATGCGCGTGCGGCGCTTGTCGTTGTACGCCGCCTTCATGCCGGTGAGCTCGTCGCGGATGACGGCCCAGCGCTTCTTCACGTCCTTAAGGATGCCCTCGATGCGCTTGATCTCCGCGCGCTTCTCCTTGAGGTCCTTCTGGACGACCAGGATCTCCAGGCGCGCCAGCTTGTAGAGCTTCATCTCCAGGATGGCTTCGACCTGGATCTCATCCAGCTTGAAGCGGGTCATCAGCTTCTGGGCCGCGTCCTGCTTGCCCTCGGACTGGCGGATGATGCGGATCATCTCGTCCAGCGCGTCGTAGGCCTTCTCGAAGCCCTCGAGGATGTGGACGCGGCGCTTGAGCTCCGCCAGCTCGTGCTCGAAGCGCTTGGTGACGATCTCCAGGCGGAACTCCAGGAAGTACTGGAGGATGCTCTTGAGGTCGAGCCGCTTGGGCGTGCCGACGTCCGGGTTCTCCGACGGGACGAGGCAGGTGAGGTTCACGCCGAAGGTCGTCTGCAGGGGCGTGTGCTTGTAGAGGTACGCCATCACCAGCTCCGGGCTGGCGTCCTTCTTCAGCTCCAGGACGATGCGCACGTCCTTGGTGGACTCGTCGCGCACGTCGGTGATGAGCGGCAGCTTGCGCTCGCGCACCAGCTCGCCAATCTTCGCGACGAGGGTGGACTTGTTCACCGTGTACGGGATGGAGGTGACGACGATCATCTGGCCGCCGCGCTTGAGCTCCTCCAGCTTGTATTCGCCGCGGATGCGGACGCCGCCCTGGCCCGTCTCGTAGATCTCCCGCAGCTCCGGCTTGCTGTTGAGGATCTGCCCGCCGGTGGGGAAGTCCGGGCCCTTGATCCACTTGAGCAGGTCCTTGACCTGGAGCTCCGGGTTCTCGATGAGGGCCAACAGCGCGTCGACCAGCTCGCCCAGGTGGTGGGGCGGGATGTTGGTGGCCATGCCCACGGCGATGCCGGTGGTGCCGTTCATCAACAGCTGGGGCACGCGCGCGGGGATGACGACGGGCTCGTCCCGGGTGCCGTCGTAGTTGGGCCGGAAGCGGACCGTCTTGCTGTCCAGCTCACCTAGCAGCTCCGTGGCCAGCTTCTCCAGGCGGCACTCGGTGTAGCGGTAGGCGGCGGCGGAGTCGCCGTCGAGCGAGCCGAAGTTGCCGTGGCCGTCCACCAGCGGGTAGCGCAGGGAGAAGTCCTGGGCCATGCGGACCAGGGCGTCGTAGATGGCCGTGTCGCCGTGCGGGTGGTAGCGGCCCATGATGGCGCCGACGACCTGGGCGCACTTCTGGTACTTGGTGTCGAACGACAGGTTCAGGTCGTTCCACATTCCGTAGAGGATGCGGCGCTGCACCGGCTTGAGGCCGTCGCGCACGTCGGGCAGCGCGCGCGAGGTGATGACCGACAGGGCGTAGTTCAGGTAGCGGCGACGTGCTTCCTCGGCGAGGCCCGCCGGGATGCTGCCGTCACCACCGCCGGCGCCAGACGCGCCGCCGCCTCCCTTGCCTCCGCCCCCTGACGGGCCTCCCTGCTTCTTGCGCGTCTTCGTATCGGCGTCTGCGAGCATGGTCATGAAATCCAGATGGGTTTTTCGGGTCCTCCCCCACCCATGACGCGGCGCACGACCTGCCAGCGCGCCACGACCAGTCGGGTTGGACCATCAACGTCAGGTGGCCGGAACTACCATGGCCCCCTGACATTGAGAACGAATTCGGGAGGTTGCGTCGGCTCCAACGCGAGATTCCTGTACGTCCGTGCAGTCCTCTGCCTGCTTGAAACGCGCCGCCAACCCCTCGGAATTCCGAGGGGTGCGAGGACGCCGCAGGGCTGCCGGGCGGCTATCCGTTGTCGCCGGCGGCGGGCGTGCGGGGCTTCTTGGGATCGGCGTCCGGGGCGCGTCCCCAGTTGCCGCTGCCGTGCTTGAAGATCTGCACGCCCCGGCCGGAGCCGCTGCCGAGCATGCCGGGGATGGTGGCCTGGACGGCCTTGCCGCCGGGCGGGTGGTAGACGACGCGGACCTTGCGGGCGGAGGGCAGGAGGGCGCTGGTGGCGTCCACCAGCAGGTAGACGGTGGTGCCGTCCGTCTGGATGCGCTCGGGGTCCTGGCGGTTGTTGAGGTCAGCGAGCAGCTCGCCCCCGTCGGTGCTGCTGGCGTCGGTGCCCAGCTGGCGCACCTTCACGCGGAGCATCAGCACGGGCGGGGCGTCCTGGCGCTTGTACTCACGCACGCCCTGGATGACGACGGCCAGGTCGGCGCCGTTCTCCGGGCCCTTGGTGGCCAGGTGGAGGCCGGACTGGGGGCTGGAGTCGGTGTCCAGGAAGAGGGTGACGTTGGCGCAGCGCTGCTTGCACTCCTCGCCGAACGGCAGCTTGTCGAACTTCAGCCGCATGGCGAAGTCGCTGCCCTGGGGCCCGATGGTGGCGTCCACGACGACGGGGCGCTCATCGTCGCCGGTGGGCTTGTAGCGGAAGGTCGACGAGGTCCCCCGGCCCGCGGCGGAGACGGTCGCGCTGGCGAGCAGCGAGCAGGCGAGCAGGGTGGGCAGGCGCTTCACGGAAGAGAGACCTCCTGGCGGGGCGGGCAACGCCGCGTCAAAAGAGGCATTCAACGGGAACAGGCCCAGGGCGGCAAGCCTTGGTCGTAGAGTGGTGGCTCGGAGGACAACCATGCCCACGCCGTACGTACGCCAGCTCAAGCTGGGACCGATGGACAACTTCGTCTACCTCGTGGGGCCCGCGGATGGCCCGGAGGTGGTGGTGGTGGATCCCGCCTGGGACGTGATGGAGATTGAAGCGGCGGTGGCCCAGGACGGCAAGCGGGTGGTGGGGGCGTTCGTGTCCCACTGCCACGGCGACCACATCAACGGCCTGGAGGAGCTGCTGTCGCGCCACGACGTGCCGGTGTACGCGCAGGAGGAGGAGATCGCCTTCTCCCGCGAGCTGCGCAAGTGGGGCGGCGACGCGCTGCGGCCGCTCAAGGCGGGGGATCCGGTGCCGGTGGGCACGCGCACGTTCCAGGCGCTGCACACGCCCGGGCACACGCCGGGGTCGCACTGCCTGCTGGCGGAGGACGCGCTGGTGTCCGGGGACACGGTGTTCATCAACGGCTGTGGCCGGTGCGACCTGCCGGGCAGCAACCCGGAGGCGATGTACCGCTCGCTGTCGCAGGTGCTCCTGAAGGTGCCGGATTCGGCGCGGCTGTTCCC
This sequence comes from Corallococcus praedator, assembly GCF_003612125.1. Lineage (GTDB taxonomy): Bacteria > Myxococcota > Myxococcia > Myxococcales > Myxococcaceae > Corallococcus > Corallococcus praedator. Next base: position 9,411 of record NZ_RAWI01000223.1, on the reverse strand, counting down.
GGGGCACGACTACGCGGACGTGCCGGTGGCCGGCATGGACGCCGTGCGCCAGAAGAACCCGTACTTCGCCTTCCCCGACATGGCGTCGTTCGTGGCGTTCCGGATGCGGCCGCGCAAGTGACGCGGGGTCAGGGCTGGATGGCGAGGATGCGCCAGCCCTGAACGTCGATGGCATAGGTCGCCCCCATGTCGAGGGCGATGGCCCGCTCTTCCGGGGTACAGGCGTCGGGATTGAAGAGGAAGCGCACGAACACGATGCCTTCCGGTCCTGGCGACGCCTGGACGTCGAAGGACTGGCGACGGTAGAGGCACTGCTCCGTGGGCGTCGCGCCCCGGTGCGGCTTGGAGCCAGGAGGGCGGAAGTCGTCCATCGCGAGCTGGATGGCCGTGGCCACGGTGCCGGACAGTTCCTGGAGTCCCGTGGCTGGAAGATCCGAGGGGAACTGGACGGTGGCGGCTTCCTCCGGGGGCGCATGGACCGGGCGGGGGGCGCGCTGGAAGAGCGCGCACGCGGGGAGCAGGACCACCGGCAGCAGCGCCGCGAGAACGCGTTTCAGGGAGTTCCTGCTCACTCGTTCACCGAGGTCACACGACCCGACGGCTTGTCTTCCGGCTGGATATACCCGGTCAGGACCCAGGTCCTGCCACGGCGCACGAAGACCTCGCCGGGACGGTCTTCGTGTCGATGCGGAACCAGCTTCATCACCGTGCAGGCCGTGTCGAACTGGATGCGGATGTCATAGAGCTGGAGACTGGAGCGCCGGTCGTCCTGGGAGAGTTCGGAAGGAGCCCAGGGGTGGCTGTGATAATCCGCCCAGGGCATGGGTCTTCCCCTGTCATCCATGACATGGAGCGGTGGCTGGCACCGCTTCCTCTTGGAAGGGCCCACCAGGACGGTGGGAGCCAGGGGCGAGGGCTGGCTTGCGTAGAACATCCCATCCTCCAGGGAGTAGATGACCCCGCAGTACTCCTGGCCATGGTCACGCCAGGTGGCGCGGGGGAGCTTCATGATCGCCGGGCAGAGCTGGTCGATGACGTCATCGATGTTCAGCGACGGCTCGATGTCGGCCCAGGGGCCGTCGACCCAGACCTGATTGCCCCTGAACCCATAGGGAACAGCCCCGGGCCCTTGCGGTGTGGATGAAGGGCCGGCGCATCCCAGGGCTCCCGCGAAAACAATCGCACGAAGTCCCCTCCTGTCGTGCATCACACCCGCCGCGCGCGGGCCACGGGCGGCATGCGCATGCCGCCTCCGTCGCGGGGCTTCGCGTGCAGCGCCCAGTACGCGGACACGGCCAACAGGCCCAGCGACAACAGCGTCCACAGCGCTGCCCACACGATGGACGGCACCCACGTCTCGCTCGCGAGAATCGCCGCGTCGCTCTGGGCCCGCACCGCGCTGTTCCACAAATCGTCGCGCAGGTCGAAGACGACGTAGAGCGCCGTGAACGCCGCGAGGAACAGGTTGAGCGCGTCCACCACCCCCGACGGCAGGAAGCGCGCGCCCAGCCCCATCGCCACCGCCATGCCCAGGCAGAACGCCAGCGTGAACAGGTCCCCCGCGTAGAAGAAGCCCATCACCCCCAGCCACACCGACGCCGCCCCCATCACCGCGCGGCCCAGCCGGAAGCGGAACGTGGCCAGCATCAACAGCGCCCCCGCCACCGCGCTGCCCAGGTAGCCCGCCGAGGACACCACGATGCGGTTGAACACCCCCGGCGGCAGCCGCGAGAAGCAACTGCCTCCCTCGTTCACCTGCAGGTGCACGCGGTCCACCGAACCGCCCACGAGCAGCGCGGCGATGGCATGCCCGCTCTCATGCATCATCACCACCAGCACCTTCACCGGCCACAGCACCGGCGAGTACCAGAAATACCAGGACGCCCCCACGAGCAGGACGAGCAGCGCCAGCCGACCGACATCCAGGGTTGCTCCGCTCGCCGTGCGCATCGCTGACTCCCTCGCCCCTGCCTGCCTGGACACCGCAACATCCAAGGGCGTTCCATCTTCCGCGAAAACGCCTTCCGCCGACACCGGAACGGTCGCGCCCAGGCACCGGACGGGGTAGTGAGGGGACACCATGAAGAAGACGCTCCTCCTCCTCTGTCTCGTGGCGGCCCCGGCCTTCGCCGGGGAAGGCAAGTGGACCCCCCAGCAGGTGCTGGAGCTCAGCCCCGCCTGGCTCAAGGCCCAGGGCCTGAAGCTTCCTCCCAACAAGCTGTGGGACCCCAAAAGGGGCACCGGCCTGCTGGCGGGCACGGTGAACACCGGCGGCTGCTCCGGGTCGTTCATCTCCGCCTCCGGCCTCATCATCACCAACCACCACTGCGCCTTCGGCATCATCCAGGAGCACAGCTCCCCCCAGCGCGACCTCATCACCGGCGGCTTCCTCGCGAAGAGCCCGTCCGAGGAGTTGCCGGGCAAGGGCTCGCGCGTGCAGGTGCCGCGCGCCTTCACGGACGTGACGGCGCAGATCAACGCCGCGGTGCCGGCGGGCGCGGATGACCTGGCGCGCTACAAGGCCGTGGACCGCAAGCAGAAGGAGCTGGTCGCCGAGTGCGAGAAGCGCCCCGCCACCCGCTGCCAGGTCGCGACCTTCGACGGCGGCGTCAACTACACGCTGGTGGACGCGGTGGAGCTGCAGGACGTGCGGCTCGTGTACGCGCCGCCCCGCGCGGTGGGCGAGTACGGCGGCGAGGAGGACAACTGGTCCTGGCCGCGCCACACCGGCGACTTCTCCATCATCCGCGCGTACACCGCGCCGGACGGGAGCTCCGCCGCGTACAGCGACAAGAACGTGCCCTACAAGGCGGAGTTCTTCTTCCCGCTGTCCACCGAGGGCGTGAAGCCGGGCGACTTCGTGATGGTGCTGGGCTACCCGGGCATGACCTACCGCACGCTGCTCGCGGACGAGATGGCGGAGCGTCAGGCGCGCTACTACCCGCGCATCCGCGACGTGCTGGGCGAGGCCATCTCCCTGCTGGAGGCCGAGGGCGAGAAGGACTCCGCCGGGAAGATCGCCGTGGCCTCGCAGCTCAAGAGCCTGCACAACGTCTACAAGAACGCGGACGGCCAGCTCACCGGCATGCGGCGCGGCCAGCTGGTGGAGAAGCAGCGCGCCGCTGAAACCTCCGTCGTCGCCTGGGCCCAGAAGGGCGGCGCGAAGTGGACCGACGCGCTCCAGGCCCGCGAGGAGCTGCTCACCGAACAGCAGGCGTCCGCGAAGACCTTCGAGCGCGACTTCCTGCTGGCCATGTCCGGCCGTCTGGCGCAGGGCCCCGCGCTCGCGACGAAGCTGGCCCGGCTGTCCACGGAGCGCGCGAAGCCGGACCTGGAGCGCCGCCCGGAGTACATGGACCGCGAGCTGCCGCGCATCAAGGACGGCCTGGAGCGCGCCCAGAAGAACGTCTTCATCGCCGCGGACAAGGCGCTCCTGCACGCGTTCGTGAAGCGCGCGCAGGCGCTCAAGCCGGACGAGCGCATCAGCGCCGTGGACACCCACTTCGGCAAGGCCTACGTGGAGAAGGACGTCACCGCGAAGATCGACGCGCTCTACGCGGGCACCAAGGTCCTCACGCTGGTGGAGCGCCTGAAGATGGCGGCCGAGACGCCGGCGCAGCTGGCCGCGCGCAAGGATCCGCTGCTCGCGTTCGGAATGGACCTGGCGAAGGACCAGGCGGCGCTGGAGGACATCCGCGACCGTCGCCAGGGCGCGGCGTCGCGGCTGCGGCCGGCGTGGCGCGCGGCGGTGATGGCGCAGGCGGGCAAGCCCATTGCCCCGGACGCCAACAGCACGCTGCGCGTGTCGTTCGGCAAGGTGCAGGGCTACACGCCGCGCGATGGCGCGGTGTACCTGCCGCAGACGACGCTGACGGGCATGCTCCAGAAGCACACCGGTGAGGAGCCCTTCAACGCGCCCCCCAAGGTGCGCGCCACCGCGGAGGCGAAGAAGTTCGGCCCGTGGGTGGACCCGAAGCTCAAGGACGTGCCGGTGGACTTCCTGTCGGACGCGGACACCACGGGCGGCAACTCCGGCAGCCCCACGGTGAACGGCAAGGGGGAGCTGGTGGGCGTGAACTTCGACCGCGTGTGGGAGAACGTCGCGAACGACTTCGGCTACAATCCGGACGTGGCCCGGAACGTCAACGTGGACGTGCGCTATCTGCTGTGGAACCTCGACCAGGTCGAGAACGCGGACGCGCTGCTGCGGGAGCTCAACATCCGCAAGAGCCCGCCCGTGGTGAAGGAGGCGCGCTGACATGTCGGACGCGGGAGAGGGGTCGCCAGCGCTTCCCACCTTCCGTCCCGAGGAACGGGTGTGCGGCAACTGCAAGCTGTGGAGTCCGCACTCCGTGGATCACCGGGGATGGGTGGGGCCGTGCCGCATGCACAACTCGCGCGGCATGTTCCCGCCCTCCGCCCCCATCTGTGACAAGTACGCGCCCAAGGGCTCCGCGGCCCCGCTTCCTGTCGCTCAGAGCAGCACGCGAGGCCGCACGGCTCGCAGCGTGGCGCCCGTGGTGGTGCGCCGGCGCGCGGACCCCAACGACGTGGTGGACCTGGAAGGGCTGAACATGACGCGCGAAGAGCTGATGGACATCTTCCGGGAGGCGTCCGGCATCAGTGAGCCGCCGCTCGCCGCCAAGTGGGAGGGCGGCACGGTGCGACTCGTGCCAGGCAACCCGGAGCTCCAGGCGAAGGACCTGCCCATCGACAACCTGTTCCACAAGGTCACGATGGTGCGCGACCGGCTGCGCGTGCTGGAGCAGAAGCTCAACGCCCACCCCAAGCTCTCCGAGGCGGAGAAGGTGGAGATGCAGAGCTACATCACCCGCGTGTACGGCTCGCTCACCAGCTTCAACGTCCTCTTCAAGGAGAAGACGGACCAGTTCGTCGGCAGCAAGGGCGACGAGTAGCGCTCACGGTCGCTGGCCGCGCTCCTCCATCACGGTGAGGGCGCGCTGGCGGCCCCGGTGCAGGGCGCTCTTCACCGTGCCCTCCGGGATGCGCAGCAGCCGGGCGATCTCCGCGGAGCCCAGGCCGCGCACCTCGCGCAGGTAGAGCACCTGCCGCTGCTGGGGGTTCACCTCCTCCAGCGCTTCGTGGAAGTGGCGCTGCATCTGTTCGCCCATGGCGTGCGCTTCCGGCGACACCGTCTCCTGGGGCGCGTGCGTCAGCCGCTCCCGGCGCCTGCGCGCGCGCAGCCAGTTGATGCTGCTGTTGACCATCACCCGGTGCAGCCACGTCGTCCACGTCGCCCGGCCGTCCAGTCCCGGCGGCTGGCGCGACAGCCGCAGGAACACGTCCTGCACCACGTCCTCCGCGTCATCGGTGTCCCCCACGATGCGCCGGGCGATGGCCAGGGCCCGGGGCCGGTGATGGGCGTACAGGTCATTCAGGGTGGGGAAGGGGAAGACGGCGGCGTGCGGGCCCATGGCGGACGGTCTCCTGTGTCTGCCTCCTGAAACGAATGGGCGCGCGAAAAGGGTCTATCGCCCCGGGGGGCAGGTGCGCGGAGGACTGCGTACCGTCTTCTCGGACTCCAGGGTGGGGCCCCGGGCCGTCCGTCCTCCCGGAGGCCCCACCGGACTCCATCCACGGGGCCGGGCCCCGGGGGCCCGCCAGGGCGGCGGGTGCGCAGGTTGCAGCCATGGCTCGGACGGTGGAGATGGGAAGCAGGAGGCCGTACATGCCCCGGCGTCGGGAGGGCAACGGCTTCGTGGACCTGCTCCTGGGGCGCCCGCTCACCAGCGCCCAGGCGATGCAGGAGAAGACGGGCGTCCTCACCGGCGTGGCCCTGCTGGGCCTGGATGCGCTGTCCTCCGCCGCGTACGGGCCGGAGGCCGCCCTCACCGTGCTGCGCCCCCTGGGGCCCGCGGGACCGTGGCTGCTGATGCCCATCATGGCCGCCATCGTCGGACTGCTGATGGTGGTGGCGGGCTCCTACGCGCAGACCATCGCCGCGTACCCCAGCGGCGGCGGCGCGTACACCGTGGCGCGGGAGAACCTGGGGCAGGGCGCGGGGCTGCTGGCCGCCACGGCGTTGATGCTCGACTACATGCTCAACGTGGCCGTGGGCATCTCCGCCGGCACGGGCGCGCTGGTGTCCGCGTTCCCCTCGCTGCGGCCCCACGTGCTGCCCATCGCCCTGGGCATCCTGGCGCTGCTCACCCTGGTGAACCTGCGCGGCGTGAGCGAAGCGGGCGCGGTGTTCGTCGTGCCCACGTGGTTCTTCATCGGGTCGCTCACCACGGTGCTGGTGGTGGGCCTGTACAAGCTGCTCATCGGTCAGGTGACGCCCATCCAGGCGCCGCCTCCGCTGGCGCTGCCCACCGCGTCCGTGGGCGCATGGCTCGTCATCCGCGCCTTCGCCAGTGGCTGCACGGCGATGACGGGCGTGGAGGCCATCAGCAACGCCGTGCCCATCTTCCGCGACCCGGCCATCCGCCGCGCGCGCCTCACGCTGGGCGTCATCGTGGGCATCCTCGTCACGATGCTGCTGGGCATCGCGCTCCTGTGCCGGGCCTACGGCGTGGGCGCGACGGTCCCCGGCTCCGCGGGCTACCAGACGGTGCTGTCCCAGCTCATCGCGGCGGTGATGGGGAGGGGCCTCTTCTACTACGTGGCGATGGCCGCCATCCTCTGTGTGCTCGCGCTGTCCGCGAACACCAGCTACGCGGGCTTCCCGCTCGTCTGCCAGGTGCTGGCGCGCGAGCGCTACCTGCCCCCGGGCTTCGCGCACCGGGGACGGAGGCTGGCCCTGTCCCGGGGCATCCTCACCCTGTCGGGGCTGGCGGCGCTGCTGCTCCTCGCGTGCCGGGGCATCACCGACCGGCTGATTCCCCTGTTCGCCATTGGCGCGCTGATGGCCTTCACGCTGTCGCAGGCGGGCATGGTGGTGCACTGGAACCGGCACCGGGGCGAGGGCTGGCAGTGGCGCCGCGCGCTCAACGGCTTCGGCGCGATGATGACGGCGCTCACCCTGGTCATCGTCGGCGTGTCCAAGTTCACGCACGGCGGCTGGGCCGCGTTCGTCATCGTCCCCCTGGGCATCCTGCTGCTGACGCGCGTCCACGCCGCCTATGTGCGCACGCGGCGGAACACGGAGCTGCGGCGGCCCGTGCAACTGGCCCCGGCGTCGCCGATGGTCGCCGTGCTGCCGGTGGATCGCTGGTCCCACGCGTCGGAGACGGCGCTGCGCTTCGCGCTGGAGCTCAGCGACGACGTGCGCGCGGTGCACATCTGCAGCGGGGACACGGACGAGAAGGAGCTGGACTCCCACTGGCAGCACTTCGTCCAGGGGCCGCTGATGGAGGCCGGCCGCAGGCCTCCGCCGCTGGTGCACGTGTCGTCACCGTACCGCGCGCTGGTGTGGCCGCTCTTGGACTACCTGGACTCGCTGCTCGCGGAGGCCCCGGGCCGCACCGTCGCCATCGTGCTGCCGGAGCTGCTGGAGGCGCGCTGGTACCGCGCCATGCTGTACGGCCGCCGCTCGGAGCTGATGCGCAGCGCGCTGCTGTTGTCCGGGGAGCGCAGGCTGGTGGTGGTCAGCGTGCCCTGGTACCTGCGCAGCGCCGGACAGCCGGCGCCGCACTCGGCCTGGACCGCGCCCGACGCGCATCCGTGAGGCAGGGAAGGGGGCGCCGGAAGCGGGGCGCCCCCCGGGGCGGGTGCTACTCCTGCTCGTCCTGCTTCGTCATGCCCCAGTCCTTCAGGCGCTTGAACAGCGTGGAGCGCGCGAGCCCCAGCTCCCGGGCCACGCGCTCGCGGTTGTTGTTGAAGCGGCGCAGCGCGGTTTCGATGATCTGCCGCTCCAGCTTCTCCAACATCTGCTCCAGCGTCATGCCCGGCGGCAGCTCCGGCACGGTGATGCCCGTCTCGCGGTTGACCTCCTGGTCGAAGGACAAATCCCCCGCGTCGATGGACGGCCCCTTGCGCAACAGCAGCGCGCGGTGCACCACGTTGCGAAGCTCGCGGATGTTTCCCGGCCACGCGTGCTGCTGGAGCCGCTCCAACGCGGGCTGGGTGAGGCGCACCGTCTGCCCGCGCGGGGCGAAGGTCCGCACGAAGTGCTCCGCAAGGCCGACGACGTCCCCCCGGCGGTTGCGCAGGGGCGGCAGGTGCAGCGGCACGACGCAGAGGCGGTAGTAGAGGTCCTCGCGGAAGCGGCCCTCGCGCGACGCCGCCAGCAGGTCGCGGTTGGTGGCCGCCACCACGCGCACGTCCACGTGGATGGGGCGGCTCGCGCCGACGCGCTTGATTTCACCGCTCTCCAGCGCGCGCAGCAGCTTCGCCTGGAGATCCAACGGCAGCTCGCCAATCTCATCCAGGAACAGCGTGCCGCCGTCCGCCTCCTCGAAGGCGCCCTTGCGCGCGCCCACGGAGCCGGTGAAGGCGCCCTTCTCGTGGCCGAACAGCTCGCTCTCAATCAGCTCCTTGGAGATGGCCGCGCAGTTGACCGGGATGAGCGGCCGGTTCGCGCGCGGCGAGCACGCGTGCAGCGCGTTCGCCACCAGCTCCTTGCCCGTGCCGGACTCGCCCAGGATGGTGACGGCCGCGGTGGACGGCGCCACGCGCTGGATGAGGTCCGTGAGCTGCCGCACCGACGGGTCCCCGCCGAGGATGCCGTGGAAGGACGGCGCTTCCTTCTTCGTGGCCGGCACCACCTCCAGGATGAGCTCCGCCTCGCCCACGCGCAGGCTGGTGGGCAGCGTCACCTCCGCCTCGAACAGGCGCACCGGGCCCAGCCACGTGCCGTTGGTGGAGCGCAGGTCCACGACGTGGAAGACGGCGTCCTGACGCGTCACCTTCAGGTGCTTGCCGGAGATGAACCGGTCCTGGAGCACCAGGTCGCAGCCGGCGTCCTTGCCCACCGTGAAGCTGTCGCCGGTGAGCCGGTGCACCGTCTCCGTGGTGCCCTGCTTCACGCGCACCTGCGCGGCCTGCCAGCGCTGCGCGTCCCGGCCCTGCACCGCCGTGGCGTTGCCCACGTCGGTGGCCAGGTCCGCGTCCTCGCTGGCGCCGTGCTTGCGGAACACCGCGCGCCACTGGCCCAGCTCCACGTCCGCGCCGTCGGGCAATTCGCCCTTCTCCACGAGCTTGCCGGCGACCTTCGTGCCCTTGCCGGACAGGTCCTCCACCCGGCACTGCTGGCCGTCCCACAGGAGGGCCACCTGCTGGCGGCTCACCTCCGGATCCGGAATGGCCACGTCGCTCGAGTCACCCCGACCGAGCACCAGCCGCGCCCGGTCCACCGCCACCCGCAACACTTCCTCGCCTCGACGGAAGAACACCAACTCCGGCATTCCGACCCCTCCCAGCGCCCCCGGCACCGGGAGCGACGGGCAGCGCTTTACACGGCGCGTGCACGGGCATCAACCGGGGCGGGGCGGACTTCAGGGACGGACGGGG
>NZ_RAWI01000222.1 GCF_003612125.1 Corallococcus praedator | reverse complement strand
GTCAGCTTTTCCCACCGCTTTCGTCCGCTCTGTTGCCTGCCGGACTTTCTTTCGGTGGGGCGCGGCTTCTACCACCGCCGCGCTCGCTGTCAACTCTGCGTTGACTGCCCTATTTTCTTGTCGGTGCGGCGCTCTCCCAGAAGTTCCTTCCGCGCCAGTGCGCGGGCTTCCGGGTGAGGGGCGCGGCTTCTATCTCTTCGCCGCGTTTAGGGTCAACAATCTTCCTGCTGCTTACGATTCCCGACCACCACCGCTTCAGCTCCGCCTCCCGTGAGGCAGCAACCCGCTCCAACCCCTTCGACGCCCGCTGATCAACTACCTGCGGCAATCATCTAAGAACCGGCTTGGAGAATGTCAATTTCCCGTCACCGATAGAACCGGGCGACTTCAGTGCCCTGTTCGGTTCGGAAGGCCCGGGAGGACCGCCTTCTCCACTCCTACTTCGCTGCGCCGTTCAAGTGCCACCGGAGTGACGCCTGCGTGTCGCCGCGAGGTATGCGGCTTATCCAACAGGCGACCAGGCAGCGCAAGAAGTTTGATGCAGGTCGCCAGCGCAGCGCGACGTGGTGGAGGGTAAACCCGGATCCCGCTCCACCGATTCCCCGGAGGCGATCAGCCCCCGAACTTGAGCTTGGAGAGGTCCACCCTTCCCCTCCGGCATTGCTCGGCGACCACCACCGAGCGCAGCTCCTGGTAGGCGCGCTCGAAATCGTCGTTCACGACGATGTAGTCGTAGGAGGCGATCCCCCGCTCGATCTCCGAGCGGGCCCCCAGCATGCGGCGACGGATGGTCTCGTCCGAGTCCGTCTGACGGTCCCGCAGGCGGCGCTCCAGTTCATCCATGGAGGGCGGGAGCACGAAGATGAGGACCGCGTCAGGGTGCTTGCGCTTGATGGACTGCCCGCCCTGCACGTCGATGTCGAAGACGGCGGTGCCCCGGCGGCTTCGCGCTTCGTCCACCACCGACTGGGGGCTGCCGTAGAAGTGGCCGTGCACTTCGGCCCACTCCACGAACTCGCCCTGTTCGATCTTCTGCTGGAAGGTGGCCACCCCGACGAAGTGGTAGTCCACGCCTTCCTGCTCCTTGCCTCGGGGCCGGCGGGTGGTGACGCTCGTGGAGAAGATGCCGTCCGGCATCTCCTTCAGGAGTCGGTGCGCGAGCGTGGTCTTTCCCGCCCCTGACGGAGCGGAGAGGACGAGCAACAGGCCAGGCGGGAGTCCAGAGGGTTCGTTCATTCGACGTTCTGCACCTGTTCGCGGATGCGCTCGACTTCGGCCTTCATCGAAACCACACGCGCGGAGATCTCCGCGTGCTGGCTCTTGGAGCCCGTCGTGTTCACCTCGCGGTGCATCTCCTGCACGAGGAAATCCATGCGCCGGCCGACCGGCTCGGGGCTCGCCATGAGGAGCCGGAACTGCTCAAGGTGGGTCGCCAGCCGGGTCACTTCTTCGGCGATGTCCGTGCGCTCGGCGAACAGGGCGACTTCCTGCGCCAGTCGCTGCGGATCCACCGCGACGCCGCGCGCGAGCTCCGCCACACGCTCGGTGAGCCGCTGCTGGTAGTCGTTCACCGCGCGCGGCGCGAGTCGGGCCACTTCCTGGCTCCAGCCCTCGATGAGCTTCATCCGGGTGTCGAGGTCCGTGTGGATGGACTCGCCCTCGGTGTTGCGCATCGTCTCCAGCGCCGCGAGGGCCTGCTGGAGCGCGGTCTGGGTGGCCTGGGTGGCGGACTCCACGTCCACGCCCTTCTCCTCCAGGCGGATGACTCCCGGCTGGTTGGACACCTGCGACCAGGTCACGTCCGCCGTCAGCCCCAGGGCTTCAGCGACCTCGCGGAAGGCGCGCGCGTATTCGCGGGCGAGGGCGACGTCCACCGTGGGGACATTGCCCGAGACGGTGGCCGCCTGACGGCGCACCAGGATCTCCACCGAGCCTCGCGCGAGCCGGTCCTTCACCAGCTTCACGAGCGCGGGCTCTAGCGCGGACAGCTCGCGCGGCAGCCGGACCTTCACTTCGCAGAACTTGTGGTTGAGCGAGCGCGCTTCCACGGAGACCTCTTCGTCTCCCACGCGGGCGCGGCCCGAACCAAATCCGGTCATGCTTTTGAGCATCGGGCGGGGTGCTAGGGGCTTTCCGTCCCGAGGTCAAGCCAGCGTCTTGCGTCCATTCCAATTCTGGTAGGGTCCGCCGCGATGGCGTGGCACAAGCGGCTCGAAACGTGGGCGAAGCTGGCGCTGACGCTCCTGGCCTCAGTCCTGTTCTGGCGCCCTGGACGTCGTCGCTCGCTCGGAACGCCCCTCCCCCTTCCTCGCAAGGTCCTGCTCGTCCGGCCTGACAACCGGGTGGGCGAAGCCCTGCTCACCACACCCTTGTTGCGGACCCTCAAGGCCCTGGTCCACCCGGCCCCGGAGGTGCACATCCTGGTGCACGCCAAGGTGGTCCGCGTCCTCAAGGGACATCCTGACGCGGATGCCGTCCTGGGATTCGACCGGCGACTCCTGTGGCTGGGTCCCCTGGCGCCCGGCATCCGCGCGCTCCGTCGCGCGGGCTATGACACCGTGGTGGACTGCGCCAACTGGAGCGCTCCTTCGGTGACGAGCGCGCTCGTGGCCCGGATGGTCGGGCCCAGGGCCACCGTCATCGGGCCTGGCCTCTGGCCCGTGAGCCTCCTGCAGTCGGTGTCGGTGCCCGCTCGAAGCGACACCCGGCAGGAAGCCGTCCAGCGGACCCACCTTCTCACCCCCCTGACGCAGGGGGCGGTGGCCCAGGGGCTTTCCTTCCGGGAGCCGGTCCTTGGGGCTCCCTTCCGGAACTATCTGGAAGGCTTCGCCGGGAAGGGCGCACGCCGCGCGGTCATCAATCCCGGAGGTCGCCTGGGCGAGCGCCGCATCCCCGCTGAAGCCTTTTCGGCGGCGGCCCGGGAGCTGATTTCGCTGGGCCATGTGCCCGTCGTCACCTGGGGTCCGGGAGAGGAGGCCCTGGCGCAGGCCGTGCTCTCGGGGGCTCCGGGGGCGGAGCTTGCTCCAGCCACCAGCATCGATGAGCTGGCCGCGCTCATGCGGGCCGCGGGTCTGACCATCTGCAACAACACCGGGCCCATGCACCTGTCCGTCGCCGTGGGCGCGCCCACGTTGGCGTTCTTCCTGCGCATGGACATGGAACGCTGGGGCCATGCGTCCCGGCCCCATCGCATGGTGGACCTGACGCCCCTGGTGGATGGGGCCTCTGGCGCAGGCATGGAACAGCGCGTGGCCGAGGAGGTCCGGTCGTTCGTCGCGGAGCGAAGCTCGCTCACGGGGTGAGCGGTCGCTCCCGTTCGGACACCATCTGAGGGACGCCCTGCTCCACGGGCCAGGCTCGTTGGCACCGAAGGCAGTGGACTTCCGGCGGGGTTCCTTCGTGGAGTTCGAGCGGCCCCTTGCAGTGAGGGCAGCCCAGGATGGACCGCAGCACCGGGTCCAGGACCATGGGCTACTTCGCGCCTTCGCGGCCGAGCCTGCGCGCCAGCTCCGTGGTGCTGTGGTCCTTCGGGTCTCCCGCCACCGCGGTCCGTCCTCCGTAGGCCCGGACCTCGTCGCCCTCCGGAATGGAGTCCGGCGTGTAGTCCGTCCCCTTCACGTGCACGTCGGGCTTGAGGGCCCGGATGAGGACTCGCACGTTCGGTTCGTCGAAGACGACAACCCGGTCGGTGCAGGCCAGGGCCGCCACCAGCTCCGCGCGCTCGGCTTCCGGGATGTGCGGGCGGCCCGGTCCCTTGTAGGCCCGAGTGGAGGCATCCGAGTTCACCGCCACCACCAGCACGTCCGCCAGGGCCTTCGCGCCCTCCAGGTACCGGACGTGTCCGACGTGCAGGAGGTCGAAGACCCCGTTGGCCAGGGCCACCGTGCGGCCCTGTTCGCGCCAGCGCTCCCTTTCCTCGGCGATGGCCGCGAGGGGACGAAGCTTGTCCAGGGTGTTCATCGCGGGCTCCGCAGCGCTCCGAGGAGTTCTTCCCGGGACACCGTCGCCGTGCCGGGTTTCTGCACCACCAGGGCTCCGGCCACGTTCGCGAGCCTCGCCGCTTCGCCGAACGAGGCTCCGGCCGCGAGCGACAACGCGAGGCTGGCGATGACCGTGTCCCCTGCCCCGGTCACGTCCACCGCCGACTTCGCTCCGTGCACGGGGATGAGGTCCACGCCACCCGTCGCGTCGAAGAGCGCCATGCCGTGCCGGCCCCGGGTCACCAGCAGCGCCTGACACCCCAGCTTGCGCACCGCCACGTGTCCGGCCTCCAGCAGATCTTCCTTCGTGCGCACCGGACGGCCCGCGAGCGCCTCCAGCTCCGGCTCGTTGGGCTTGCACACCGTCATGCCCGTGAAGGACGCGAGGGCGTACCGGCTGTCCACGCAGACGGGGAGCCCCTTCGCGGCGAGCTTCCGCAGCACCTCGCGGACCTCTTCGCCGACCGCTCCGGCGCCGTAATCCGACACCACCACCGCGTCCGCATCCTTCGCGGAGGCTTCCACCTGCCGGGCAATCGCGTTGCGCATCCGGGGCGGAAGGCCTCCTCGCTGGCCTTGATCCACGCGGAGCATCTGCTGCCTCGTGGTGCTCACGCCTCCCGCGAGGATGCGCGTCTTCGTCTCCGTCTGGATGCTTCGGCTGCTGACCGCGTGCAGTTGGATGTCCGCGGTTTCGAAGAGCTTGCGCAGCGAGCGGCCCATCGGATCCACGCCCAGGGCTCCCACCGCCGTCACCTGACCGGAGAGCGTCCGGACGTTGGCCGCCACGTTGGCGCCACCGCCCAGTTTCACTTCCGAGGACTCGTACCGGACGATGAGCACCGGGGCCTCGCGGCTCACCCGATCCGTCTGCCCGTAGAGGTAGTGGTCGGCGACTAGGTCTCCCACCAGCAACACCCGACGGCGCGCGAAGGCGAGTGGCAACCGCGAGGACGGAGCTGTCGGACGTGAGGACGGGGCCGCGGCCATGGGCGCGCTTTGTCCCACAGCACTCCGGCCCTCACAAGTCGCGCGTCTTCTCCGGGAGCCCGAGTGCCCGCCGCAGATGAGGCTCGCCCTCCAGGACCTCCACTCCCAGGCGCACCACCCAGGCTTCAAAACCCTGTGGCAGTCGGACCGCGTCCTTCTCCGTCGTCACCACGAGCGCGCCCTCCCGCCGGGCCCGGGCTGCGACGTCTCGCAGCTCGTCCGCCGTGAAGCGATGGTGATCCGGGAAGAGGGCCGCATCCCGCACCTGCGCTCCGAGCGCGGTGACGGTTCTCAGGAAGCCTCCGGGCCTCGCCAGCCCCGCGAGCACGAGGACCGGTCTTCCTTCGAGCGCGGTTGTCGCGTGCTCCGTGCCCGAGGCGTCCCACCAGCCCGTGGGCCCGTAGCGCGTCCGGACCCTGGGGGCCGTCACGGCTTCGAGCCAGGGGATGGGGACCGTGGGGCCTGACGACAGGGAGGCTGCTCGCAGCCAGAGCAGCGTGGCCCGTCTCAAGGCAGAGGGCGGCTCTCGGAGGGGTCCCCTGGGGAGCAGGTGGCCGTTGCCCAGGCCCACGGCTTCGTCCACGACCACCAGGTCTTCGTCCCGGTGGAGGCGGCGGTGCTGGAAGCCATCGTCCAAGAGGACCGTATCCAACCCGAAGTCATCCCTGGCCCGGCGCGCCGCGGCGACCCGGTCCGCTCCCACGAAGAGCCGGGCTTGTGGACACCGGCGCGCCAGCAACAGGGGTTCGTCTCCGGCGACCGTCACCTCGGGCGTGGGTTCGGAGCCCGTGAAGGTCACGGGCTCCGGGGACTCGCGGCCGTAGCCTCTCGTGAGGATGCCGACCTTGCGCCCTTCGCGGATCAGCATTTCGGCCAGGTGCAGCACCGCCGGCGTCTTGCCCGTTCCGCCCACGTTGAGGTTGCCCACCGAGACGACCCGCAGCCCTTCCACGGGTTCGGCTCGCAGCAGGCCGGTGTCGTAGAGCGCCCCCCTGAGACGAACCGCTCCGCCGTAGGTCCAGGACAGCAGGGACAGGGGGGACAGGAGGGCCTTGCGGGTCCAGGGCTCCGGCGTCGACGGATAGAAGACCCGCTCCAGGGCCGTGGGGGCGCTGGCTTCCTCGGGCTTCTGGGGAGGCCTCGTGCTGAGTGCGGTGCCTGGACCGGCCGTCATCGCCGGAGCTCCGCCGCCTGCCGGTAGAGGTCCAGGATGTCGCTGGCGATGCGCTCGTTCGTGGGGTGTTCGGTCCTGGCGCTCGCTCCGGACACGGCGGCGGCGAGCACGGCGTCCACCGTGGGGGCCTCCACTTGCGCATCCGTGAGGTCCGGGAGCGCGCCCTCCTTCACCGCCACCACCCGGACTCCGCAGGCTCGCGCCTGGGCCGCGGCCCTTGCGCTCCAGTCGTTGCCCAGGCCGAGGATCCAGACCTCATCCAGCGCCTGCAGCCACTTCGCGAAGGCCGGGCCCTGCTGGTAGCCCGCGAACGTCACCTGCCCTTCGAGGCCTCGCTCCGCGACCTGGGCCCGGGTCGCTTCGAGCAGGGCGCCGTCGCCGACCAGCACGAGACGGGCTTGCGGACGCTGGCGCGCGAACGCTCCGAAAGCTTCGACTCCCAACGCGTGACGCCGACTCTCCTGGAACGTGGAGATCATTCCCACGAGGTGCGTGTCCTCGAGGCCCAGGGTTCGACGCAGGGCCTTGCGGTCCTTCGCCGGCTGGAACATCGGATCCACCAGGGCGGGCAGGAGCTGGACGGGGCGGTGGCGGCCTTCGAGCTTCGCTTTCAGGTGGCTCGCGGGCACCGTGTAGGCACCGGCTTCGGGCAGCGAGGCTCGCAGTGAGCGCGGCGCGTGGATGGAGCGGATCCGCACCGCTCCTTTCGGCGTCCCCCAGCGGGCCAGGAGGTGATCGTGGGTGAAGTGGGCGTGGAGCACGTCCACCTGCCTTCGGCGGAGGGCTCGCAGATCGCTCCACAGCTCCCACGGTAGCGACTTCACGGACAACGCCAGGCCTCCCTCGTCCAGCAGGCCCAGCGATTGGAAGCGGGGGACGGCGGGCTCTTCCGCGGCGATGTCCCGGCGCTTCCGGTCCACCGCGACCGTGACCTCGTGGCCCAGGGCTCGCTGCGCCTGCGCCAGCAACGCGACGTTCTCCGCCGGGCCGCTCCAGAACGGACTCGCCAGCAGATGCAGGATGCGCATCAGCGCTCCACCAGCGAGTGGTAGAGGTCGCTCAGGGCCCTGGCTTCGTGTTCGACCCCGCAGCGACGACGCGCTTCCTCTTCGGCGTTGCGCCCCACCTGGCGCGCCCGCTCGGGTTCGCGGGTCAGCTGATCCAACAGTTCGCGCAGGCCCTTCACGTCCCCGGGTTCGAAGAAGAAGCCCGTGCGCCCGTGCTCGATGAGCGTGTCCAGGTACGGCAGCTTCGACGCCACCACGCAACAGCCGGAGGCCATCGCCTCCATGTGCACCAGCGAGTAGCCCTCCGCGTAGGACGGATGCACCAGGATGCTCAGCCCCTGGTACCAGGGCTCGATGGTGGACTGCTCTCCCGCGAGCGTCACCCGCTCCTCGATGCCCTGGCGCAGCCCGTTCACCCACGCGAGGTCCGGCCCCTTCGCGAGCCCCACCAGCACCGCCTGCCACTCCGGTCGCTCCGGCAACAAGGGCCGCAGGGCTTCGATGAAGTCGCCCTGCCCCTTCTCCTTTCGAATCCGCCCGATGACGCCGATGCCGTAGCGCCCTCCCTGCCCCAGTCGCGTCCAGGCGGCATCCCGGTCCTCCGGCGGTCGAAAGCGCGTGAGGTCGATGCCGTGGGAGATCACCGTGGACGGGAGCCGCATCACTTCAGCGATCTGATTCGTGAGCGACACCAGCGCGTCCGCGCCCCTCGCGAGCCAGCGGGTGAACTGTGTCGGTGCCACCGACGTGTGCCTCGTGAAGACGAGGCGGACCCGCTCCCCCAGGACCTTCAGGAGCATTCCCGCGAGCAGCTCGTTGTTCCGGTGCGCATGCCAGACGATGGGCTCCTGCTGCGCGCGCTGGACCAGCTCATTCCAGGAGATTTTCGGCAGGTCCGCCGTCAGGCCCGTGCCGATGACCCGCGTCTCGTCGTCCTTCGCGAGCGCGGGCACCACCGACTCCACATGCCGGGTCACTCCCGTGTATCGCTTGTGGAAGTGGGGATGGACGATGAGCGTCATGGGCTCACGGTCCTCGCCTCGCGGCGCCGCAGTGCGGCCATCGCTTCGGCGTTGCGTTCGCTGGCTCCGGAGATCTGGCGCACCGTTGCCTCCGCCCGGGCTCCCAGGGCGACCAGGCGGTCCGGGTTCGCGAGCAGGTCCTCCAACGCGGCGTGCAGGGCTTCTCCGTCCGCCACCAGGATGCCTCCGTTTCCTTCCAGCACCGCGACGCTGTCCTTGAAGTTGTCCATGTGCGGGCCGAACAACACCGGCTTGCCCTGCCCCGCTGGCTCCAGGATGTTCTGTCCGCCCCGCTTCGTGAACGAGCCTCCCACGAACACCACCGTCGCCAGACGGTAGGCACGCGACAGCTCCCCCATCGAGTCCATCACCACCACCGCCGCCCGGTCCGGATTGCCCAGGGAACGCAGGCCCGCGCTGAGGCCCTGCTCCTTCGCCAGGGACAGGATGCGCTCGGCGCGGTTCACGTAGCGCGGCGCGATGACCAGGGCCAGCGTGGGCCAGCGCTTCTGGAGACGCTGATACACCTGCAACAGGATTTCTTCCTCGCCCTCGTGGGTGCTTCCGGCGATCCACACGGGTTGGTCGGGCGACAGGCCCAGCGCGGTTCGCAGCGCTTCGTCCTCCGGCGCGGGCCCCGCTGCCAGGGCGTCGAACTTGGTGTTTCCGGTGGTGAGGACCCTCTCTGGCGGCGCTCCAAGGCTCCTGGCCCGGTCGGACTCTTCGTCCTGCCTCATCAGGAGCAGGTCCATGTCCTCCAGCGGGTTTCCGATGAGCCCGAAGAGCGTCCGGTACTTGCCCACGTTCGCTGGGGAGAAGCGGCCGTTGGTCATCACCACGCGGGCTCCGGAACGCTTCGCTGCGCGGATGAGGTTGGGCCAGACCTCCGTGTACTCCAGCACCAGCACGTCCGGGCGCAGGGCCCTCACGGCCCTTCGTGTCGCTCCCCACAGGTCATAGGGCGCGTAGACGACCCCGTCGATCTGCTTCGCCAGGCGGTCTTTCGCCATCGCATGGCCACTGTCCGTCATCGTCGAGAGCACGATGCGGCACCCGGGGAAGCGCCTTCGCAGGGGGGCGAACATGGGCGCCAGGGCCAGCAGGTCTCCCGCGCTGGCTCCGTGCAGCCACAACAGCGGACCTTCTCCCCGGGGCAGGTCTCCGGGTGCGTAGAAGCCCAGCCGCTGCATCAGCCCGTGACGCGTCTTCCGGTGCACGCAGAGCACCGGGAACAGCAGCGCGAAGAGGATGTAGGTGGCGACGATGTAGAGCAGGCGCATGGGCGACGTCCCGCGCTCTATCAGATGCCCGGCGCTCGCGGCACCACCCGCACGGGACTCGGGACGAGCCAGGGTCGCCACTCGTGACCAAAGAAGCGGCCGGGCGCGTGCGCCCAGACCTCCACCTGCACCACTCCGGGCCCCGTCAGTTCGATGTGCTGCCCGTCGGGGGCCAGACGACCTTCGCCCCAGACCCGGACCTCGACCGTTCCCGGGACGTGTTCCGGGAGGCGCACCGTCAGCGTCGCACCCACGGGGGCTTCACGGGATTGCACGTCGTACCCTTCCAAGGCGAAGCCTTCCGGGGCGCCCAGGGCTCGGAAGACACAGAGGGCCTGGGTGCTCGCCAGGGCCTTCGTGACCTGCGCGGCGGCTTCGCGGGCGTCCTGGGACAGCGGGCCTGACAGAAGCTCCGGTGGGAACTCCATGTCGAGCGCGCTGAAGACCGTCTCGTACGCGGGCAGGCCGTGCGCATCGTGCGCGCACAGGGCGAGCCTCGTGCGCTCTCGCGCCAGTTCCAGGAAGCGCGTGGTGGGCTCCGGTTCAGGGGCCACGAGCAACATCACGCCATGCACCGGATTGATCAGCGACGCTCCCACCGCGGGCAGGAGCCGACTCACCGGACTTCGCAACGCCTGACGGAAGAAGGTGTCCGCGGAGTACAGCTCGAAGCCGGGCACCCGGTGCGCGGTGGGTTCGTCGGTCCAGGGGTTCTTCTTCTGGACCGGATGGGCGAGAACGGCCGTACCTCCCGCGGCTTCGACCGCCGCCACGGCTTGTTCGGGCGGACCCCAGGGCTTCACGTCCTGCAAGGGCCGCTGCATTCCGAAGGCCGCCAGATGGCCTGCGTTGGTGGAGAGCTCCACCCCGGGAATGAGCAACACGCCGTCCATCCACGTCGCGGTCGGGGGCTTGAGGTCGTTGTGGTCGGTGAGCACCACGAAGTCCAGGCCCGCGGCCTTCGCCGCCGCCGCGACCTTCGCGGGCGTCCCGTTCCCATCCGAACGGGTGGTGTGCACGTGGTACGCGCCCCGGATCCAGGCCTTCGCCTTCGGCGATGGGGGGACCACCGGGTAGTCCGCGAAGCCCGCCGCGAAGGCGAAGAAGCCCGCGATGCCCAGGAGCAGCAACAGCATCCCGAGCACGGCCCGGACACTCAGGGAGAGGAACCGCTTCGCGGACTTCACGCGCGGATCCGTCCTGGGGCTCGACGCGTTTCAACGTCCACCTGGAGCGGTTCGCGCGGACGTAAGCAGGAAGCGCTGGTCGCCAACATGCCGCGCGACGCCCGACGGTGCTCCATGTCCGCGCAGGCCACGGGTCGTGACCTGGACGTCACTGACACCATGGCGTTCGTCGCCCTCATGCCGCGCCACGCTCCGCGGATCCCGTCGTCTGCAGGCGCCACATGGCGGCGTAGCGGCCTTCCTTCTGGAGCAGCTCCGCGTGGCTGCCGCTCTCCACGATGCGCCCCGCCTCCACCACGTGGATCACGTCCGCACTCGTCACCGTCGACAACCGGTGCGCGATCACCAGGGCCGTGCGCCCGGGGAGGACCTTCGTCAGCGCGGCCTGGACCTCGCGCTCGTTCTCCGGATCCAGGCTGCTGGTCGCTTCGTCCAGCACCAGCACCGGCGCCTTCGACAACACCGCCCTGGCGATGCACAGCCGCTGGCGCTGGCCTCCGCTCAGCGTCACGCCCCGCTCTCCAATCCGCGTGTCGTAACCCTGTGGCAGGGCCTGGATGAAGGTGTCCGCGTTCGCCACCCTCGCCGCGGCCTCCACTTCTTCCCTCGTTGCTGCCGGCCTCGCGTGGCGCAGGTTGTCCAATACCGTGCCGTGGAAGAGCAGCGGCTCCTGCGTCACCAGCGCGAACTGGCTCCGCACGCTCGCCGCCGTGTACGTGTCCGCGTCCACTCCATCCAGGAGGATGCGGCCTTCCTGCGGACGCTCGAAGCGCAGCAACATCGACGTCACCGTGCTCTTGCCGCCTCCGCTGCCACCCACCAGCGCCGCCACCTGGCCCACCTTCAGGTCCAGCGTCAGGGACTCGAGCGCGCGCCGCTCCCCGTAGAAGAACCGCACGCCCTCCATCCGCAGCGACTGCCGCATCGCGGGCGCGGGGATGGCCCCGGGCGCGTCCTCCACCGGGTGCTTCAGGTCCAACAGCGCGAAGAGCCGCTCTCCCGCCGCCCCCGCCTGCACCGCGAACTGCGTCACCCGGCCCAGGTCCTTCACCGGCTGGTACACGAGGATCACCGCCGTCAGCAGCGACAGGAGCGCCTCCGGCTCCATCGCCCGCGTCGCCGCCGCGTACCCCAGCGCTCCCGCCAGCGCCGCCGCCGCCAGCACCTCCATCAACCCCGGCACCCCACCCCGTGCCCACGCCGCGCCCACCACCGCTTCCTCGTGCGCCTTCGCGTAGGACTCGAAGCGCGCGAGCTCCGCCTTCTGGCCGTTGAAGGCCTGGATGGTGCGCAGCCCTCCCAGGCCCTCGTGCAGTTGGCCCGCGAGCTGGCCCAGGTGGGCCTGTCCCTCGCGCGTTCCCTTCAACACCTTGCGCGTCAGCTTCGAGGCGGGCAGCGCCGCCAGCGGAATCACCGCCAGCATCAGCCCTCCCAACATCGGACTCATCGACAGCGCCACGCCCGCCAGCACCAGCACCTGGATGGTGTCGCGCAGGTAGGAGCCCACCGTGTACATGGCGGCCATCTCCACCGCCATCACGTCCGAGGAGAAGCGGCTGAGCAGGTCTCCCGTCCGCTGCTTCGACATCTGCGACGGAGATAGCGCCGTGAGCCGCAGGAACAGGTCGCGCCTGAGGTCCTTCACCACGCGCTGCGCGAACAGGCCCATGAAGTAGAACTGGCCCAGATACCCCACGCCCTTCACCGCGCCCACGGCCAGCACGAACACCGGGAAGCCCCAGAGCGCCGCCTCGCGCGGCAGGTCCGCGAGCCAGGGCACCTTGTGCGCGCTCGCGAAGCCCTCCTCTCCTCCCGACAGGAGGAAGCGCAGGGCCGGCCCCAACAGGTACGCGTACGCGCCCGTGGCGAGCCCCAGCACCGCCATGCACACGAACGCCAGCACGAGGATGCCCGCGTGCGGCCGCGCGTAGCGCAACAGTCGCCACAGCACTCGATGCATGACTACTTCACCACCTTCTGCAACGCCGCCCTCGCGAGCACCGAATACGGGTTCAGCTCCAACACCTTCATCAGCTTCTTTCGCGCGAGCGGTGCGTCGTCCAGGTCGATTTCGATGATGGCCGCGATGATCTGCGCCCGCTCCAGGTAGGGGTCCAACGTCAGCGCCTTCTTGAGCACCTTGCGAGCCGCGAGCGCCCGCTGCATCAGCGAGCCGGCCGAGCCCCGGTACAGCGCCCAGGCGAGGTACGAGTAGTACTCGGGCTCATGCTCGTTGAGCGCCACCGCCTCCTGGAAGCCCTGGATGGCCGTGCGGTAGTCGCCCCGCTTCAGCGCGGACTCTCCCCGGCGCAGTGAAATCTCCGCGTCCACGTTGATGGCGGTCGCCCGGCCCACCACCTCCTGCCGGCTGAAGAAGTACTGGAGGTAGGCGCGGCGCTTCTCGTCCACGCTCAGCACCCGGTACGACGCGGACAGCTTCTCCTGCACCTGGTCCAACAGGTCGCGCAGGTCGGAGATGTCGAACTCCGCGTAGGTGTCCGGATGAAAGCGCATCGCCGTCTCGTGGTACGCGCGCTCCACCGCTTCCTTGTCCGCCGCGATGTGCAGGCCCAGCCCGCCGAAGTAGCTGCGCGTGATGATCCGCACCGCTTCCTCGCGCAGCGCCGCCGCCGTCTCCGCGGGCAGCGTCTTGCGCTTGCGCGGCGCGATGACGTCCGGCGCCGCCGCGCTCAACACGTCCGTGCCCGACGCCACCGGCACCGGCGAGAACGTCACCCCGCCCGTCAGCCGCAGGAACCACAGGAGCGTGTACGCCGCCCGCAGCTCCGCGCGCCCGTGCGCCAGCAGGTCCTTGAGCACGATGCGGCCATTCACCTGCATGGCCAGCTTGATGTCCTCCGTGTCCAGCGCCATCGCCTGGAGGTCCCGGCCGAAGTCCGCCGAGCGCACCGGGTACTCGTTCAGGTGCGCCCGCAGCGCCGCCGCCACCACCCGCAGCGGCATCCGCTGGCGCGCCGCCTCCAACAGGGGCGCCAGGGCCGGCTGCTCCACCGCCGCCACCTCCGAGGCGAACTCATCCCCCGCGTAGAACGCGAAGCGGCCCTCCCGCATGGCCAGCACCCGGCCGAGCCTGTCCCGCGTGAAGTCGCGCAGGAGGGCCAGCAGGTCCTCGCCCACCGCCTCCACGCCCACGTCCGCCAGCGCCGCGCCGATGCGCAGCCCCGAGGCCAGCGCCTCCACCACCACCGGCTCCTGGGCCTCCGTGAGGACCTTGCGCTCGCGCAGGAAGCGGGGCAGCGCGTCCTGCTTCGCGGAGGCGTCGAAGTTCACCGGCCCGCCGCGCAGGAAGTACACGCGCCGGGACAGGTCGCGGTGGGCCACCACCAGCACGCCGTCGCGGCGCAGCCGGTAGAGCGAATGCAACAGCGCCGGCAGGGGCCAGGCCTTCAGGTCCCCCGCCGCCACCGCGGGGCGCGACAGCGTGGCGGACAGGCCCGTCAGCACCTGGGCCTGCGCGGCCTTCACCAGCGACTCCAGCCGGGGCACCAGTTCACCCGGCTTGAGCGGATCCGGGATGTACGCGTTGACCTTCAGGTCCAGCACCGAGCCCACGCCGCGCGCCCGGCCCAGGTGCCCCTTGTCGATGGCCACGATGGGCACGCGCCCGCCCTGGCTGTGCCCCCGGATGAGGTGCACGACGTGCTGCCCGTCCACGCGCGGCAGGTCCACGCCCAATACCACCACGTCCGGGTTGTCCGCCGAGAAGTGCTCCAACGCCATCACGGCGTCATTCACCGCCCGCACGGTGTACCCGGCCTGGGAGAGCAGGCCCGTCAGGTGCTCGAGTGTCGGGGGGTGGCTCTCAGCGAGCAGAAGCGTCTTCAAGGGGGCCGCAGTCTACAGCCTCCCTCCCCCCGCGCATCAGGTACGATGCGGGCCTCTTGTCGCCCATGACGCCGCCGCCCTCCCCCCGCATCCTCGTCGTGGCCGGCGAGGCCTCCGGCGACACCCACGCCGCGGAGCTTGTCGCCGCCCTCCAGGCCCTGCGCCCGGACCTCACCTTCTTCGGCATGGGTGGCGCCCGACTGGCCGCCCGGGGGGTGGAGCTCATCCACGACGCCCGCGAGGTGTCCGTCATGGGCATCACCGAGGTGCTGCCCCGCATCCCCCGCATCCTGCGGATCATGAAGGACCTGGCCCAGGCCGCCGCCGAGCGCCGCCCCGTCTGCGCCATCCTGGTGGACATCCCGGACTTCAACCTGCGGCTGGCCAAGAAGCTCAAGGCCCTGGGCATCCCGGTGGCCTATTACGTCTCCCCGATGATCTGGGCCTGGCGCCGGGGCCGCGTGCGCACCATCCAGCGCCTGGTGGACCGGATGCTCTGCATCCTGCCCTTCGAGGAGGACTTCTACCGCGAGGCCGGCGTCAGCGCCCGCTACGTGGGCAGCCCCGTGCTGGAGCAGATGCCCGCCGCCGCCACCGCCCGGGAGTTCCGGCAGCGGCTGGGCCTGTCGTTGGACGCCCCCACGCTCGCGCTGCTTCCCGGCAGCCGCATGAGCGAAATCCGCCGCATCCTGCCCACGCTCGTGGGCGCGGCGAAGCAGTTGTCGGCGGAGCGACCCGGACTCCAGGTCGTGGTGCCGGTGGCGCCCACCATCGCGAAGGAGGAGATCACCTCCCGCTTCGAGGGCAGCGGCGTGACGCCCGTGCTGGTGGACGGCCGGGCCCCGGAGGTGGTGGGGGCCAGTGACGCCGCGGTGGTGGCCTCCGGCACGGCGGTGCTGGAGGCGGGGCTGATGGAGCGGCCCCTGGTCGTCGTCTACCGCGTGTCGCTGGTG
The DNA here is from genome assembly GCF_003612125.1 of Corallococcus praedator. GTDB lineage: Bacteria > Myxococcota > Myxococcia > Myxococcales > Myxococcaceae > Corallococcus > Corallococcus praedator. Next base: position 205 of record NZ_RAWI01000222.1, on the reverse strand, counting down.
ACGTACCTGGTGGGCCGGATGATGCTGAAGGTGGCCTTCGTGTCGCTCATCAACCTGCTGGCGGGCCGGCGCGTCGTCCCGGAGCTGCTCCAGGGGGACATGACCCCGGAGAGGATCTCCGAGGAGGTCCGGCGCGTCTGGCTGCCCGGCGCCCCCCGCGACGCGATGGTCCAGGGGCTGGCCGAGGTGCGTGGGCGCCTGGGGG
>NZ_RAWI01000221.1 GCF_003612125.1 Corallococcus praedator | reverse complement strand
GGGCGGTGGGGGTGACCGGGCGCGGATGGCAGGCGGCGAGCGTCAGGAGGAGCAGCAGGGCGGCGTGGCGCATGGGCAAGGGGAAACTCTACCTTGCACGGGTGATTGAGCGACGCGTAGATTGCCGCGCGCTCCATGGCCCGGGAAAAGGACAACATTGCTCTGTCCGATGAGCACAACACCCGCGGCATCGAGCTGGCGGACCGGGGCTGGCTGGACGAGGCCATCAAGGAGTTCCGGAAGGCCATCGACCTGGACCCCACGTCGGCGCACGCGCACGACAACCTGGCCACGGTCTACGCGGAGAAGAAGCAGTTCCGCGAGGCGCTGGGCGAGTACCTCACCGCGCTGAAGCTGGAGCCGGAGAGCGCCACCGCGCACTACAACCTGGCCTGCTTCCTCTCCACCCACGCCAGCGAGATGGCCGTGGAGGAGTACAAGGAGGCCATCGAGCTGGATCCGGAGTACCCGGACGCCCACCTCAACCTGGGCCTCACGTACGCGGATCAGGGCCGGGTGGAGGAGGCGATGCGAGAGCTCCAGTCCGCCATCGAACTGGATCCGCAGGATGCCTTCCCCCGGCATGAGCTGGCGGCGCTGATGATGGACGAGGGCGACTACCGCTCCTCCATCACGCAGCTGAAGGAAGTGGTGCGGCTGGAGCCGGACAACTTCGAGGCGCAGCTGGACCTGGGCATCTGCTACGCCCAGAAGGGCTTCTACGCCGAAGCGGAGCGCGCCTACGAGCGCGCCCGGGCGTTGAATGCGGAAGACCTGTTGCTCAACTACAACCTGGCGGCGCTGTACGCGCTGTGGGGCCGTCCGAAGGACTCCGTCCAGTACCTGCAGAAGGCGCTGGCGGCGGACCGTCAGAAGGTCCTGGGGTGGCTGTCCGCCGACCCCATGTTCGACGTGCTCAAGGGCGATCCGGACTTCGAAGCCCTCTTCTGAGGGAAACACAACATGGAATGGGTTTTCCTGGGGCTGGCGCTGCTGCTGGTCGTCGCGAACGGTTTCTTCGTCGCGACGGAGTTCGCCATCGTGAAGATACGCGCCACGCGCCTGCAGTCCCTGGTGGACGAGGGCACGCCCGGCGCCAGCCAGGCCCTGAAGATGGTCAGCGAGCTGGACGCGTACCTGTCCGCCACGCAGTTCGGCATCACGCTCGCGTCGCTGGGCCTGGGCTGGCTGGGTGAGCCCGCGTTCGCGCACCTGCTGGAGCCGGTGCTGACGCGCATCGTGCCGGAGGGCTCCGCGTCCACGCTCGCGCACAGCGCCGCGGTCGTCATCGCCTTCAGCATCATCACGTTCCTGCACATCGTGCTGGGGGAGCTGGCGCCCAAGAGCCTCGCCATCCAGCGCGCCGAGCAGACGACGCTCGCGGTCGCGCTGCCCATGCGCGCGTTCTACTTCCTGTTCTACCCGGCCATCCGGCTGCTCAACTGGCTGGCGTCGCTGGTGCTCAAGGCCTTCGGCCTGCACTCGGCCGGTGAAGCCCACGAGGCCACGAGCGAGGAGGAGCTGCGCGTCATCCTGCACTCCTCCGCGCAGGCGGGCGCCATCACCACGGCGCGCGCGGAGCTCCTGGAGCGCGCGCTGGAGATGGCGCAGAAGACGGCGCGGCAGGTGATGGTCCCCCGCAACCAGGTGCGCTACCTGGACGTGGAGGAGCCGCTGGACAAGAACGTGGTGGACGCGCGCGCGTCCGGCCACACGTGGCTGCCGGTGTGCCGGGGCAACCTCGACGCGGTCGAGGGCGTGGTCAACGTGAAGGACCTGTTCTTCCTCCTGTCGCGCGGGGAGCTGAGAAGCCTGTCCCAGGTGCAGCGGCCGGTGCTCTTCATCCCGGAGAACGCGACGCTGGAGCAGCTGCTGGCGGAGTTCCGGCGTCGGCGCCGGCAGATCGCCATGGTGGTGGACGAGCACGGCGGTACGTCCGGCCTCGTCACCATCGCGGACGTGGTGTCGGAGGTGGTGGGCGACGTGGCGGAGCTGGGGCGGCGCGTGGAGGAGGTCCGGGCGCTGCCGGGCGGCCGCTTCGAGCTGCCGGGCACCGCGCAGCTGGACGACCTGGAAGCGCAGCTGGACGTGGACTTCGACCTGAGCGACGAGGAGAAGGGCGAGGTCACCACCATCGCCGGCTACCTGATGACGAAGCTGGGCCGGGTGCCGGAGAAGGGCGACAGCCTCAAGCTCGACATGTGGCGCATCCTCGTGGAGGAGGTGGACGGGCCGCGCGTCGTGCGCGTGACGGTGGAGCCGCAGTCGCGCCCCGCCGCCACCGCGCCCGCGGGCAGCCGTCCGTCGGAGACCGCCTAGCGAGGCGGCTTTGGGGCCTCTCAGCCCTTGGTGGCCCGGGCCTTCTTCTTCGCGCCCTTCAGCGCGGCCGGCTGCACCTTGGCGTTGGGCCGGTCCACCTTGAGCAGCTCCAGGTTGGTTTCGCCGTCGGTCGTCAGCTTGATGATGCCGACGTCCGGCGCGAACCACATCAGGCTCTCCATGGAGCGCCCCTCCGAACCGGGGCGGCTGGCGCGGGCCGTGGTGATGTTCTTGATCTTCAGCGCCTTGAAGGTGCCGCCCTGGACGGTGATCTCCTCCTCGCCCAGCACCGTGGCCTCCTTGTCGAAGGTGGTGGCGATGGTGGGGCGCAGGCCGCCCTTCTTCGCCGGCGGCTGGAGCTTCACCGACAGGCTGTTCTTCCACGTCCCACCCGGCACCATCACCGAGGGAGCAGGCACGGCGGCCCCCTCCGCGCTCACCACCTGCACGTCCATGCCGGACGCGGACAGGAGCGTGCCCTCCAGGCCGCCCAGGCCGGTGCGCACGCCCGCGGCGTCACAGGTGAGGTCCGTCTGCCCGCTGCGGCCCTTGAGGCTCACCGCGAGCGTGGCCTTCACCGTCCCGTCCGGGGCCGGCGCGACGTCCTTCGTCGTCAGGACGAGCTCCGAGGACCGGCCGGCGCGGTAGGTCAGCGCCAGCCCCTCCTCCATGGGAAACCAGGGGTTCGGACAGGGGGCCGGCGTGGCCGCCACCACCATGTCAGACCGGGGTGCTACCTGGGACGTCGGGGACGCGCCCACGAGGAGCGACAGGGCTAGCAAGGGCTGAAACGTAGGACGCCTCCAGAAAGATGGAATGAAAGGTAGGGTGGGTTGGCTGCTTTGCAAGGGTGGTGCGAGGCTGCTCGCCCGCCAACCTGTAGCACTGGACGTAGGGTCACGCGGTGCAGTGTCACCCTTGATCACCGGTGGGGTGGCTGGTACTCCTGCCGATCGCTGCGGAGCCGATTTTCCGGCCCCGCGCGTGTTTTCACTCCGCCTCACCGTCGCCTCGTAGGGAGCTCGCTGGCATGCGAATCAAGCGCCTGGACATCACCGGCTTCAAGTCGTTCATGGAGCGGAGCGTCTTCTCGTTCGACGAAGGCGTCACCGGCGTCGTCGGCCCCAACGGGTGTGGCAAATCCAACGTCGTGGACGCCATCCGCTGGGTGATGGGCGAGCAGAGCGCGAAGAACCTGCGCGGCCGGGGCATGGAAGACGTCATCTTCAACGGCTCGGAGAACAAGCCGCCCCTGTCCATGGCGGAGGTGTCGCTCACCTTCCTGGTGGATGACACGGACACGCTGTCGCCGCAGTACCAGGGCTACTCCGAAATCACCGTCACGCGGCGCCTGTTCCGCAACGGCGACTCCGAGTACCTCATCAACAAGACCGTCTGCCGCCTGCTGGACATCACGGAGCTGTTCCTGGGCACGGGCGTGGGCACCAAGGCCTACTCCATCATCGAGCAGGGCCGCGTGGGCCTCATCGTCTCCAGCAAGCCGGAGGACCGCCGGCACCTGTTGGAGGAGGCCGCGGGCGTCACCAAGTACAAGGCCCGCCGCAAGGCCGCCGAACGCAAGATGGAGGCCACCGAGGCCAACCTCCTGCGCGTCAACGACATCACGGGCGAGCTGGAGAAGCGGCTCGACACGCTGTCGAAGCAGGCGAAGAAGGCGGAGAAGTACCGCAAGCTCAAGGCGCGCATGCGGGAGATTGATCTGCACTCGGCCAGCCACCGCTCGCTGGAGCTGATGGCGGAGAAGCGCGTGCTCCAGTCGCGGCTGGAGAACCTGGGCGGCGAGGAGCGCGAGGGCCTGGACCGGGTCAAGGAGCTGGAGGAGGTCATCACCCGGCGCCGCGCGGAGCTGGACGCGGAAGGGGCGGCGCTCCAGCAGTTCGCGGGCGAGGTGCACGCGCTGGAGAGCGCCGCGCAGCGCGACGCGCAGGAACTGGCGTACGGCCGGCGCGACTTCGAGGAGACCAGCACCCGCGTGGCGCAGGCGCAGGCGGAGCTGGACGGACTGCTCGCGCGGCAGGCGGAGATGGTGGCGACCATGACGGCCCGCGAGGCGGAGCTGTCGGGCATCGCCGGGTCGTACAAGGAAGACGAAGTGGCCATGGCGGTGGCCCTGGAGGAGCAGCGCCGCGTCTCCGTGCTCCAGACGGAAATCTCGCTGCGCCTGGAGCAGGAGCGGGCGGGGCTGGTCGCCGTGGCCACGCGGCTGGCGAACCACGAGAGCAACCTGACCAACCTGGCGCGCCAGCGCACCGACCTGGAGGCCCGCCGCGCCAAGCTGTCCGGCGAGGTGGAGGCCCTGCGCGCCCAGGAGCAGGAACTGGACAGTGTGCGCACGCAGGCGGCCCGCCACGTGGAGGACACCCGCCACCTGGCGTCCGAACTGGCCGAGCGCCGGGGCCAGGAGGAGGAGGCCCTCACCCGCACGCGCGAGGCCTTCACGGAGAACGAGGTCCAGGTCATCGCGCTGCGCGAGGAGCTGAGCGACAAGAGAAGCCGCCTGTCCTCCCTGGAGGACATCCAGAAGAACTACGACGGCTTCGACCGGGGCGTGCGCGCCGTCATGGTGCGCGCGGCGGAAGCGGCCCGGGACCAGGGCATCTTCGGTCTGGTGGCCGACGTGCTCACGGTGACGTCGCCGCGCTACGAGCGCGCGGTGGAGGCCGCCCTGGGTGAGCGGCTCCAGCACGTCATCGTCGACAGCCGCGACAAGGGCCTGGAGCTGGTGGAGTACCTGAAGGGCCACGCGGAAGGGCGGGGCACCTTCCTGCCCGTGCCCACCGGCGACGCGCTGCGCGCCGTGGTGGAGCCGGACCTGTCGCGCCCGGGCGTCCTCGCGCACGCGCTGCGTGAGGTCTCCTGCGAGCCCGCGCTGGAGCCGGTGATGCGGCTGCTCCTGGGGGACGTGGTCATCGTCCAGGACCTGCTGGCCGCCCGCGAGTACGCGGAGGCCACCCCCGTGCCCTGCACGCTGGTGACGCTGGAGGGCGAAGTCTTCCGCGCCGACGGCACCATCACCGGCGGTGAGCGCGAGGGCGCTGCGGTGGGCGCGCTCCAGAAGAAGCGTGAGATCGCGGAGCTGGCGTCCGAAGTGGCCCGGGTGGAGGAGCGCTACAACGAGATTTTGACCCGCCACTACACGCTCCAGAAGCAGATGGGGCAGGCGGAGGCCGTCCTCAAGGGCCTGGGCAAGGAGCAGCACGCGGAGGAGGTCAACCTGGCCAGCCAGGAGAAGGACCTCCACAAGGCGAGCGAGGACCTGTCCAAGGTGCGCGAGCGGCTGCGCTCGCTGGAGGGCGAGGAGGGGCAGCTGGCCCAGAGCCACACCGCGCTCACCAACGAGGAGGAGTCCAGCCGGGGCGAGGTGGCCCACGGCCAGGCGGACCGCGAGGCGCGCGAGGAGCGCGTGCGCCAGTACGCCGGGGAGCTGGAGGGCCTGCGCCAGCGCGCGGACACGGCGTCCTCGGACCTGATGGGCCTGCGCGTGAAGGTGGCTGCCGGCAGCGAGCGCGGTGAGTCCGCGCGCAAGGAGCTGGAGAGCCTGGTCGCGCAGCGCCGGGACATGGAGGCGCGCACCAGCCGCCTCCAGGGCTCTTCCACGGAAGGCCGCGCCAAGGTGGAGGCCCTGGAGCGCCGGCTCGCGGAGCTGGAGTCCACCCGGGAGCAGCGGGCGGAGGAGCACCGCGTGGCCGCGGAGGCCCTGGAGACGCGCCGCACCGCGCACGCCAGCGCCACCACCGAGGTGCGCGAGCAGGACACCGCCTTCCGCGAGCTGCGCGGCCGGCTGGATGAGCTGATGCAGGGCCTGTCCCAGATTTCGCTGCGCGAGAAGGAGATCGCCCTGGAGCTGGAGCACCTGGCCGCCGGCATCCGCGAGCGCTACCAGCTGGAGCTGGCGACGGAGCTGCACCAGTACCACCTGCTGCCCACGCTCTCCGCGGAGGTGGAAGGGGAGCTCAAGGACCTGCGCGCCCAGGTGGAGAAGATGGGGGAGATCAACCTCACCGCCATCGACGAGCACGCGGAGCTGTCCAAGCGCTTCGACTTCCTGTCCGCGCAGCGCCAGGACCTCCAGGCGTCCATCAGCCAGCTGCGCGAGGCCATCGTCCGCATCGACGCGACGAGCCGCGAGCGCTTCAAGCAGACCTTCGACGTGGTGAACGAGAAGTTCCAGGCCATCTTCCCGCGCCTGTTCGGCGGCGGCCGGGCCAGCCTCATCCTCACCCAGGAAGGCCCCAACGGCGAGCCGGGCGTGGAGATCGTCGCCCAGCCCCCGGGCAAGAAGCTTCAGAGCGTCAACCTGCTGTCCGGCGGCGAGAAGGCGCTCACCGCCGTGGCGCTCATCTTCGGCATCTTCCTCATCAAGCCGACGCCCTTCTGCCTCCTGGACGAGGTCGACGCCCCGTTGGATGAAGGCAACGTGGGCCGCTACAACGACATGGTGAAGGAGATGAGCAGCCAGTCGCAGTTCATCCTCATCACCCACAACAAGCGCACCATGGAGATCGCCGACACGCTGTACGGCGTCACCATGGAGGAGCCCGGCATCTCCAAGCTCGTCAGCGTGAAGATGCGCGAGGCCTCCGCGCACAACGACGACAAGGTCCCCGCCGCCTCTTAAGCACCGGGCCGGCGAAGGCGGAAAGAAGACGGGCGCCCCGGGAAGTTCCCCGGAGCGCCCGTTTCATTTCCAGCCGCCCGCCTTCACGCGGGCGGCTGTCGCCTTGCGCGCCTACTTCTTCTTGGCGGGGGCGTTGTAGCTCTTCTTCGGGCACGCGCCCTGGTCCGCGGCCAGACGCTGCTGGGCGGCCGACAGGTCCTTCTGGGTGTTGGTGAGGGCCTCCTGGCTGGCCGTCTCCACCGGGGCCCAGCTCTCCTCCTTGGCCTTCAGCTCCTGCACCAGCGCGAGCGTCGTCTGGTCCACCGTCTCCTGCGCCTTGAGCGCCGTCACCCACGCGGTGGCGGACTCCACCAGCGCGGTGCACTTGGAGGACAGCTCGTCGAAGAGCCGGTAGTCCTTCGTCTTGGAATACTTCTGCACGACGGCGTCATACGTCTCCGCCGCGTTGGTGCGCGCGCCGAAGGTGATGGCGGACGCCGCGGCGGACTGGGTGCGCGCCAGCTCCAACTGGAAGAAGCGCAGCTCCGGCGGCAGGCTGGCGGCGGTCTCCACCGGGGCCTGCGAGTTGAAGAAGACGAAGCGGAAGGGGAACTTCAGCTCGCTGGAGGACTTCGCGGGCATCGCCGCGACCTTCGCCTGCAGACAGGAGGCGAGCTGGTCGCCCTCGGTGCTGCCGGAGGGCTTGAACTTCACCTCGGTGGGGTTCGGCTGGCCCTGCATGATGTGGATGTCGGCGGCCAGCACCGGCGGCGTGGTGGCCTTGAAGTTGTTGAAGCACTCGCACCAGCTCTTCTCCGCCAGACGCACCGTGCCGGAGAAGTCCGAGCCCTCGTTGATGCCCATGGTGACGGAGGGGTTGTTGGCGGTGGTGTGGTCGTAGGCGTACGTGGCCTCCACCGGCTTGGCGTCCGCCGCCAGCGGCGCGGGCTTCACGTGCGTGTCCAGCACCTGCTGGACGCACTGCGTGCCGGCCGGCGTGAGGTTCTCACCGGTGATGGCGTGCGTGCCGCCCTGGGCGTTGACGGTCGTCTTCACCGTCACCTTGGTGGCGGCCGCGGGGCCGCGGTGGGCCGGGTCCACCAGACATTCCAGCACGTCCGGGCGGACGCTCAGGAGCGCGCCCACGAGGACGCCCTCGTTGGCGGGCGCCGGCAGGGTCTGCTCGCGCGGGAAGCAGGACGCCAGGTCGAAGGGAGGCTGGTTGGTGATGCGCAGCCGCTCTTCCTTCGTCAGCTGCTTCTGACCTTCGGCGGGGGCGTCACCGGTCTTCTGCTGACCGGCACAGGCGGCGGTGAGGACGACGGAGGCAACGGCGAGATGTCTCAGCATGGTGAGGGGTTCTCCCGGTTGGAGTTTGAGGGGACTGGGGACTGCGGCGGGGCTCTTACTTCTCCAGGCCCTCGGCGTTCTTGAGGTCCTTGAGACGAAGCCCGTTCTTCTTCAACAGACGATAGAGGCTCTGCATGGAGAGGCCCGTGCGCTGCTCCGCGGCCTTCATGTCGAAGGCCACCTCGCGCATGATCTCCGCGAAGTACAGGCGCTCGAAGTCCGCGAGCACCCGGTCCTTCGCCTCGTGGTACGGCATGCCGCTGACGATGGCGGCCACGTTGGTGGCGGGCTCGGCCCCTTCCGTGCGCTTGGGCGTGTGCGCCAGGAAGTCCAGCCAGCTGGTGTTGCCCGTCTCCTGCATCAGGGCGCCGCGCTCCAGCACGTTGCGCAGCTCGCGCACGTTGCCCGGCCAGTCGTAGCCCTCGAAGAGCGCCAGCGTCTGGGGCGTCAACTCCAGCGACGCCTTCATGCCGCGCGACAGCGCCTGCGACAGGGTGGGGATGTCGTCGCGCCGGGTGCGCAGGGGCGGCAGCCGCACGCGCGCCACCGCGAGCCGGAAGTAGAGGTCCGCGCGGAAGCGGCCCTGGCGCACGTCCTCCTCCAGGTTGCGGTGCGTGGAGGCGATGACGCGCACGTCCACCGCCACCGGCTGGCCGTCCAGCGAGGGCACCTCGCGCGTCTCCAGCACGCGCAACAGCTTGCCCTGCACGGACAGGGGCAGCTCGCCCACTTCATCCAGGAAGAGGGTGCCGCCCCGCGCCGCCTCGAAGATGCCGCGCGCGCCCTTGTCCTCGTGCTCCCCGGCGCGCAGGCCGCCGAACAGCTCGCGCTCCGCCTTCTCCTCGGAGATGAGGTTGCAGTCGACGACCTTGAAGGCGCCGTGGCGGCGCAGCGAGTGCTGGTGCACCGCGCGGGCGGCCAGCTCCTTGCCGGTGCCTGTTTCGCCCTCGACGAGCAGGTTCATGTCCTCGCGCGCGATGCGGCGCAATTCCGTGAAGACCCAGCGCATCTTCTCCGAGCTGCCGACGAGCTGCCCGAAGGACTCCGTGCCGGTGACCTCCACCTCCGTCGCGCGGGCGGCCAGCTTCACCGCGAGCTTCGTCTTGCCCAGCTCCATCTTGTCGCCGCTGGTGACGAAGGCCTGGAGCACCCGGCGCCCGTCGAGGAACGTGCCGTTGCGGCTGCCCAGGTCGCGCAGCAGCAGGCCCTGCGGCAGCCGCTCCACTTCCAGGTGGCGGCGGCTCACCGTCGGATCGCTCAGGACCAGGTCGCCCGCGGCGTCGGAACCGACGCGCACCAGCGAGTCCCGGGTGGTCACCTTCTTGCCCTTGTCCGGACCCCCCACGACCTCCACCGTCCACTCGTGGAGGGGGACGCGCGTGGCCTGGCCTTCGCGCTCCGCCTGCACGGTTTCGGTGACATCCGGTCTGTCAATCATGGTCCTTCACCCCTCATCGCACGGGTCGCGGGGGGCAAAAGCACCCCTCCCCGCCCTCGTTCCGCCTGTTTAGGGGCGACTGGACACAGGGGGCAAGAGGAAGAAGTGGACTCGGAATCGTCCGTTGAAGGTGAAGACAGGACGAGGACAGAAGGAGGCACGCCCACCCCAACCAGGGACGTCGTGCCCCTCTGCCTTCCTGGCCGTGCGCGTCAGTACTTCGAGGGTGCGTCGCTCGCGGGGAAGGACTCCATGGACTCCTCATCCCCCGGGTCGTCGCCCGGGCCGCCGCCGGACTTCACGCTGGCGTTCGTCGGGCCCTTCACCTCGCGCGTGGGCACCTGTTGATCCGCGGTGGTGCCCTTCGCCTTGCCCTTGCCCTTCGCGGGCGCCGCGCGGCCGGTGCCGGCCTGCGCGTTCATCATGCGCGCGCCCAGCAGGTTCTTCGCGCGCTCGGCCAGGTTGCGCTGCTCGTCCTGCCAGTCGCGGAACAACTGCGCCAGCTCCTGGTCGCCCGCGGTCTCCGCGTCACGCAGGTACTGCTCGCTCACCGACGCGCCCTTGAGCAGGTGGTAGAGCGTGCTGATGAGGTCGTGATGCTCGTCCCGGGTTCCCGTTACCGCCTGTCCGCCCGCCATGTGTTCCTCCCGTCAAAGGGGTGGATTCCAATGGGGAGAAAGTAGGCACGGCGGCAGGCGCGGGCGGGCCCGAACCCGGGGCCCGCTCGCCCGGCTGCCCTCAGGCGCTGAGCATCGGGTCCAGCTTCTTCTGCCGGTCCAGCTCCGCCAGGTCGGAATAGCCGCCCACGTGCGTGTCCCCGATGAAGATCTGCGGCACGGTGCGCTGGCCGTTGCTCATCTCCACCAGCTTCGCGCGCTCCTCGTCATTCCCGGTGACGTCCACTTCGGTGTAGTCCACGCCCTTGCGCTTGAGCAGGTCCTTCGCGCGCACGCAAAAGCCACAATAGGTCGTCGTGTAGATCTTCACGGGCTTCACGGAATCCTCCTTCAAGGGCTGTGAGTCCTACGTCGGTCCAGATGCCAAGAGTAAGGGCCGGTTGCGCGGCCTGCCACGGCGGCGTGCGCCTGGCCCCTTGAAACACGACGGCCCCCGGAACCCGAAAAGGGTGCCGGAGGCCACCGGGTTCAACCGATTCCCATCCCCGTGGAACGAAGGGGAGGGGAGGGCGACTACATGCCCATGCCGCCCATACCGCCCATGCCACCCATGCCGCCCATGCCACCACCGCCGCCGCCGCCCTTGTCGTCGTCCGCCTTCGGACGCTCGGCGACCATGGCCTCCGTGGTCAGCATCAGCGAGGCGACCGACGCGGCGTTCTGCAGCGCGGTGCGGCTCACCTTGGCCGGGTCGATGACGCCCGCGGCCAGCAGGTCCTCGTAGGTCCCGGTCGCGGCGTTGAAGCCGTAGGCGCCCGTGCCCTCCTTGACCTTGTTCACCACCACGCTGCCCTCCAGGCCGCCGTTGCCGACGATCTGACGCAGGGGCTCCTCGACGGAGCGGCGGATGATGTCCACGCCGGACTTCTCACCCTCCAGCAGCTTCAGGCCGTCCAGCGCCTTGAGGCAGCGGATGTAGGCGACGCCGCCGCCGGGCACCACGCCCTCCTCGACGGCCGCGCGGGTCGCGTTGAGCGCGTCCTCCACGCGGGCCTTCTTCTCCTTCATCTCCGTCTCGGTCGCGGCGCCCACGTTGATGACGGCCACGCCGCCCACGAGCTTCGCCAGACGCTCCTGGAGCTTCTCGCGGTCGTAGTCGCTGGACGTGTCCTCCACCTGCGTGCGGATCTGCTTCACGCGCGCTTCGATGGTCTCCTGCTTGCCCGCGCCGTCGACAATGGTCGTGTTGTCCTTGTCGATGGTGATGCGCTTGGCGCGGCCCAGCTGGTTGATGGTCAGCGTGTCCAGCTTGATGCCCAGGTCCTCGGCGATCATCTCACCGCCGGTGAGCGTCGCGATGTCCTCGAGCATGGCCTTGCGGCGGTCGCCGAAGCCGGGCGCCTTCACGGCGGCCACGTTCAGCACGCCACGGATCTTGTTCACCACCAGGGTGGCCAGGGCCTCGCCCTCCACTTCCTCGGCGATGATCAGCAGGGGCTTACCGGCGCGCGCCACCTGCTCCAGGATGGGGAGCAGGTCCTTCATCGACGAGATCTTCTTCTCGTGGATGAGGATGAGCGGGTCCTGCAGGACGACTTCCATGCGCTCCGGATCCGTCACGAAGTACGGGGACAGGTAGCCACGGTCGAACTGCATGCCCTCGACGACGTCCAGGGTCGTCTCAAGGCCCTTGGCCTCCTCGACCGTGATGACGCCCTCCTTGCCGACCTTCTCCATCGCGTCCGCGATGATCTGGCCGATGGTGGTGTCACCGTTCGCGGAGATGGTGCCAACCTGGGCGATCTCCTTGTTGCCCTTGGTCGGCTTCGCCAGCACCTTCAGCTCGGCGGTGATGGCGGCGACGGCCTTGTCGATGCCGCGCTTGATGTCCATCGGGTTGTGGCCCGCGGCGACCAGCTTCGCGCCCTCGCGGAAGATGGCCTGCGCCAGCACGGTGGCCGTCGTGGTGCCGTCACCGGCCACGTCGGAGGTCTTGGACGCGACCTCCTTGACCATCTGGGCGCCCATGTTCTCGAACTTGTTCTCCAGTTCGATTTCCTTCGCCACCGTCACGCCGTCCTTCGTGATGGTGGGAGAGCCGAAGCTCTTCTCGATGACGACGTTGCGGCCCTTGGGCCCCAGGGTCACCTTGACCGCGTCGGCCAGGATGTTCACGCCGCGCAGGATGGCGTCGCGCGCGCGCACTTCGAAAATGATGTCTTTGGCCATGGTCTGAATCCTCTAGAAGTTGGGAGTGGAAAAGGGTGCGGCGGGCTTCACTTCTCGATGACGCCCAGCACGTCCTCTTCGCGCAGGATCAGGTGATCCTCGCCGTCCAGCTTGATCTCCGTGCCCGCGTACTTGCTGAAGAGGATGGTGTCGCCGGCCTTGATGTCCATGGCGCGCACCTTGCCGTCCTCCAGCACCTTGCCGTTACCGACGGCGACGACCTTGCCCTCGAGGGGCTTCTCCTTGGCCGTGTCGGGGATGAAGAGACCGCCCTTGGTCTTGGTCTCCTCGGCGACGCGCTTGATGATGAGCCGATCCTGCAGGGGACGAATCTTCATGGCTTGCTCCTGTGAACCACGGCCTGGCGGCCCGGATTGCGGTCCGGACCGGGATGCCGTTGGGGTTGAGAAAAGGGCCTGTTGGCCGGTGGCGTTGGCACTCGCACCTCGTGAGTGCTAACGCCAGGTCGCGGCGGATAATAACCAGGGACTTCACCTCGTCAAGCGACGTTGGTCCTTGGGTCGGTGTGCGGCTAAACACCCGTCCTGCCTGCGCTTTTCCCGGAAGATTCTTCGTTCGCCACGCCTGCCCGGCAGGCCGGTGTGAGTGTCGCCGCGTTGGCACTCCCCGGGCCCGAGTGCCAGCGTAAGTACTTGATAAGACTTGGGGGCGTTTTGCCGACGCCCTGCGACATGGCTACGCTTGTTCGTGGAGCCCCTGGAAGCGATGGGCGACTTCCAGGAACCCTCGGGAGGTGTGGTCGATGAGCGGACTTCTGACGTCCTCTTCCTCGCTGAAGGAGTTCTTCCGGGAGCTGCTGCTGGAAGTGACGACGCGGCAGCGGGTGGCGCTGAACGAGTCCACCGAGTTCTACCTGGTGAACCTGCTGGCGGAGTTCGCCGCGTCCGACAAGCTGTTCAGCCGGGATGCCGAAGGCCGGCGCGAGCATGAGCCCTTGGCGGAGCTGTACCACCGCGCGCTGCAGCAGGAGCGCGACGAGCGCATCCGCACGCTGCGGCGGCTGGGCGACGTGTCACTCTACAAGGTCGGCTTCTTCTCCGGCGCGTTGCAGCAGGGGATGGTCGGCCCGGACTACTACATCCAGATGGGCGGCGCGGCGTACGGCCAGGTCGCGGAGCTGGTGCCCGCGGGTGGCTTCACCGGCGTGTACCGGGAGCTGTGCGACAAGTTCCGGTCGCTGGTGGAGGTGCTGGAGGAGATCAGCGCCCGGGGGCTGGTGAGCGCGGGGCCCGCCGGGGCGCTGCGCGTCTACGAGTCCTGGGTGCGCACCGGCAGCGACAGGCTGGAGCGCGTGCTGGTGGACGCCGGATGGGTGCCGCGCAAGGGGCCGCTTGCGAACTGACCCCGCGCAGTCCCCGCTGCTGGTGGGACGGCTCCAGGCCCACCTGGAAGCCATCTACGGCTTCCGGTGCGAGGCGCGCGCGGAGGCCTTCGTGGTGGACGCGGAGGCGGCCGCGCTGCTGGGCGGCACCGGCCGCGCGCCGGAGGAATTGCTGGTGCTGGAGGCCCGGGGCGGCCTGGAGCTGGCGCTCTACCTGTCCCCGGCGCTGCTGGCCCGCCTGGAGCGCTACGACGCAAGCCCCCTGGGCTCCGTCCTGGATGGCGACCTGGACGGCTACTGCCAGGTGACGGAGGGCGTCAGCCACTTCCTCTATGTCGCGCACACGGCGCACTACGAGCGCACGGTGTCGCTCCTGGAGCTGGAGGCCCAGGCGGAGGTGGACAAGTTCGTGGTGTGCCTGCTGCACCGCTGGGGCGAGGGCGTCGTCGGGTGGGCCCGGGAGCTCCTCCAGCGCCTCTTCGACCGCGTGGCGTACCAGCCCCGGCTGTCGTTGGAGGAGCGCTGGCGCTACGAGGAGGCGAACCGGGTGTCGCGCCGCTTCTGCGCGCGGCTGATGGGGCACGTCGTGGCCCGGCGGTTGGACCGGCTCCTCGGCGACCTGCGTTATGCGTACCGGCTGGGAGCGGAGGCCAAGCTGCGCCACTTCGCGCACGGCGGTTGATGGCCCGGCCTGCCTCCGCTTCGGGTAGGGTGGGGGCATGCCGCGCGAGGCATCCTCAGGAGGCATCGTCATCCGGGCCAGCAGCGCCGGCACCTGGGAGGTGGCGGTCATCCGTCCGCACGGTCGCCACCTGTGGGCGCTGCCCAAGGGGCACGTGGACCCGGGCGAGACGCCGGAGCAGACCGCGCACCGCGAGGTGCGGGAGGAGACGGGCCTCTCCGTGGCGCTGCTCGCGCCCCTGGGGGAGATCCGCTACGTCTACCAGTTCCGGGGGCAGCGCATCTTCAAGCGCGTCCACTTCTTCCTCTTCCGCTACGAGGCGGGGGAATTGGGGCCGCTGCCGGGGCCGCGCGTGGAGGTGGACGAGGTGCGCTGGTTGCCCCTGGAAGGGCTGATTCCGGCGCTGGGCTACAAGGGGGAGAAGGCCGTCGCCGGCCGGGCGCTGCGGTGGATGCGCGCCCAGGGCCTTGCGTCCGCGCCTTCCGCCTCGCCCGGGGCCCCTCCCATCACGGGGGAGGGCGCCGGGCTGAAGAAGGAAGGCTAGCGCCTACTTCTTGGCTTCCTCGGCGGTGTACTTGCCGGAGAGCGCCTCGCGCACGTCGCGGTCGAACTTCACGCGCTGGGTGGCGACCTCGCGCAGCGCGAGCACCGGCGGCTTGTTCTTGGAGGTCTCCAGGATGGGCCGGGCGCCGGCCATCAGCTGGCGCGCGCGCTTGGCGCCCAGCAGCACCAGCGCGAACCGGTTGTCCACGTAGGGGAGGCAGTCTTCAACGGTAACGCGGGCCATGGAACATCCTTCTTGGCTTGGGAGCCGGTGGAAGCCTCTGAACCTAAAGAGCACCCCCGGGCGAGTCAAGGAAGGATGGTGGGCCCGCCCGCTGAGCTCCGGCCGACGCTCCAGGGCCTTCCCTGTTCGCTGCCTTACGTCTGATTCTCAGCCTCCGGAATTTGAGACGCAATCGCACAACGGATTCCCGGAGGTGCGTTTTCCGAAGGAGAAATGGGACGCCAGGGTGGGTCCCCGTCACCCCGCATCCCGGGATTCCCGGGGCGCGGTTCGCGAGAGGAGGTCCCGCATGAGCGCGGTGGAATCCTGCGGCGCCGGCCATCCCCGGTGCGTGTCGGGTGGGAGGGGGGCGTCATGGGAGG
>NZ_RAWI01000220.1 GCF_003612125.1 Corallococcus praedator | reverse complement strand
CCTTCTCCGGACCGGCCCCACCCACCAGTTTTCCCGCCAGGAATCCAACGGACGGGGGCTGGAATGGGTTGGGCTGTACTCACGGGACTGCTGCTGACGGGCATGACGGCCGCGACGCCGCCGTCGGCCATCCCGGTGCGGGGTGGCAACGCGCTGACGCTGCCCGCGCACCGGCACATCGTACGGGTGTCGCGCAGCGAGGGCTCCGTGCTGCTCTCCGCCGTGCAGCAGGGCGGGCTGGACGGACACGGGCTGCGCATGTTCCGCAGCGACAACGGCGGCGGCACCTGGAAGTTGGAGGGCGTCATCCACGACGGCTCCACGTATGACCGCGCGGACCTCATCGCGGTGGGCCAGGACGTGGCGCTCGTCTACGCGGTGGAGACGCCGGACAGCACGGGCATCAGCGGCTCCACCAGCCGGGACGTGTACTTCCAGTGGTGGCGCTACAGCGCATCCAAGGGCCGCTGGAGTCCCCAGTCCCCCGTGCGCGTCTTCGACTCCACCAGCTCCAGCACCGCGTACTACCGCGCGGAGCTGGCGCGCGACTCGAAGGGCCGGCTGTGGGTGCAGGCCTTCTTCCGGGAGAAGGACGCCAGCAACACGCTGAGCATCGCGGTGAGCAGCGACGGCGGCTCCACCTTCCGCGAACAGTCCGCGCTCGCGCGGGACATCCCGAAGCGCGGCGGTGGGCGGCTGGTGAGCCTGGGCAGCCGGATGATGGTGCTGTGG
The DNA here is from genome assembly GCF_003612125.1 of Corallococcus praedator. Lineage (GTDB taxonomy): Bacteria > Myxococcota > Myxococcia > Myxococcales > Myxococcaceae > Corallococcus > Corallococcus praedator. The sequence goes on along the minus strand of NZ_RAWI01000220.1, from coordinate 15,073 downwards.
AGCTCCCACGACGGCCACGACTCCACGCGCTACCGGATCCGCGATGACAGCGCGTCGCTGTCCACCTGGTCCTCCACGCGCACCGCCTTCTCCGACGGCATCTACCACGGGGCCGCGTTGAGCGCGGTGGCGGACGGGAAGGGCGGCCTGCACCTCGTCTACAAGGACAACTCCGAGCGGCTCATCTACCGCCACTTCAACGGCAGCGCGTTCGGCTCCGCGGTGCGCGTGCTGGACGACGGGGACTGGGCCACGCAGCCCGCGCTCACCCGCGTGGGCAGCGCCGTGTACCTCTTCTACAACCAGCCCCGGAGCGACGGCAGCGGCTACCGGCTGTGGGTCCGCGCGCTCTCCTCCAGCGGCAAGCCGGGGGCGGGCAAGGAGCTCGCGTCGGTGTCCGGCTTCGCGGGCTACCCGGCCGCGCCGGAGGTGCTGCCCTCGGGTGTGCCGCTGGTGTGCTTCTTCGGCATCGAGCCGTCCTCCGGCTCCAGCATCCGGCTGTCCTTCTTCTCCACCAGCGCGTCGTCCCTCAAGTCCCAGGCGGTGGCGGCGAAGGAAGCGTCCCAGTTCCAGGAAGACGACCGGCGCGTGGCCGCCACGGGAGGCTCCGGCGGACCGTCCTCGTTCGACCCGCCCCAGGACGTGGGCACGGTGGGCAGTGCGCTGACGGGCCCGTCCCAGCAGGCGATGGCCGCCGGGTGTGGCGGTGCCAGCGCGATGCTCGCGGTGGGGGTGACGTTCCTGCTGATGGAGTGGGGGCGGCGCCAGCGCACGCGGGTCCTGCGCTTCTAGCGGGGGCACCGGTGGGTCCCCCCGCGACGCGCGGAACGTTGAAGCCGGCCCGGACGACGGGCGCGGGCGGGTCCCTGGAGAGACACTCCGAGGGGCACCGCCCGTGGGCGCGTCTCCCGTCTTCACGAGGAAGGGGAGACGCGAAGCCCGTTCGCGCGAGGCGGTTACGTCGTCGCGGTCGCGGTATCCTGCTCGTCGCCCGTATCGTCGGCGTCGTCGCTGGTACCGGTGTCCTCGGCATCGGCGGGCGCGGTGGAAGCACCCTCCTGGGCGGGAGCGCCACCTTCGGGGTGCGGCTTCTTCTGGCTCGGCGGCGAAGACTTGCGGGCGGCTGCCGCAGCCTGGCGCGCCAGTTCACGGGCCTTCTGCGCGACCTTCGGCGTCGGCGCGAGGATCATGAACATCTGCCGGCCTTCCATGCGCGGCATCTGCTCGGCGACGGCCACGTCCTTCAGGTCCTTGATGACGTCATCGAGGATGGCGCTGCCCAACTCCTTGTGCGTGATTTCACGCCCGCGGAACTGGATGACGACCTTGGCCTTGTTGCCCTCTTCGATGAACCGGCGGGTGTTGCGCACCTTGAACTCGTAGTCGTGCTCCTCCGTCTTGGGACGGAGCTTCACTTCCTTGAGCTGGATGACCACCTGCGTGCGCTTCGCGTCCGAGGCCTTCTTCTTCTCCTCGTACTTGAACTTGCCGTAGTCCATGATCTTGCAGACTGGCGGCTTGGCCATGGGGCTGACTTCGACGAGGTCGAGCCCCTGCTCCTGCGCGAGCTTCAGCGCGGCTTCGATGGCCATGACGCCCAGCTGCTCGGCGTTCGCACCGACGACACGGACTTCCCGCGCGCGGATGCGGCGGTTGGTTCTCTGGTCCCGGTTGGGACCGCGACTCTTCTGTTCGCGAATGATGTGAACATCCTCCAAAAAGGGTTGCAGACCCACCACCCGTGAAGGTGTGGCGGGCCCTTCAATGCGGCAGGCCCAAACGGCATGAACGGCAGGCAGGCAGCCTGTCTGACTCCCGCTCGGACCGGTAGACCTCCGGACCGAAGAGCGTCATGAAGCACGCCTTCTGGCCGGGTGGGCAGGGAGACGTGCAACGGACTCTATCCGGTTCACGACCCCCCAAGGCAAGGTAACGCGGGCGCTACCCCATTCCCACGACCCCCTGTTACCTATGATGCGCCCCATGGCGAAACGGTCCACCGCGTCCGCCCGGGACCCGACAGGATGCCGACCCCCCAGGGGGGTTGCGCTCGCCGGCTTCCTCCTGCTCGCCTGCCTGCCTGCTTCCAGCCCCTCGGAAGCCACCCCCCCGGCGGTTTCCCGGCCCCAGGGCCTCGTCCAGGGGACGGATGCGCCCGGAGACACGGCGGCGGTGGCGCTGGTGGCCCGGCGCACGCGGTGTGGGGGGGAGCCGCCGGTGCTCCTCTGTTCGGGCGCCCTCATCGCCCCGGACGTGGTGCTGACGGCGGCGCACTGCCTGGCCCTCTTCGGCGAGGCGGGCCCCTATGAGGTCTTCCTGGGCCCGACCCTTCACCCAAAGCCCGGGGCGCCCGGGCCTGGGGGCCGGTTCGTGCGCGTCACCCGCGCCGTGGCCCACCCCTCCTATGACCCGGCGACCCACGCCTGGGACGCGGCCCTCCTGCGGCTGGCGACGCCCGTGGAGGACGTCCCGCCCTACCGGCTCCCCGGCGGGCAGGACGCCCCGGTCGCGGTGGGGAGCTTCGTGCGCGCGGTGGGCTATGGGGACACGAAGGACGCGGCCCGTCCCTCGGGACAGCGGCGACAGGGCCAGCTCCAGGTGACCGGCGTGCGGACCGACGCCTTCCAGGCGGGGCCCTCCCCGGCGATGACCTGCGTGGGCGACAGCGGCGGTCCCGTGCTGGGCGGTCCGGAGGGCAACGAGGTGCTGTGGGGCCTCACCGTGAGTGGGGACGTGGCCTGTCGCTCGGAGGCGGTCCAGGTGCGGGTGGACGCCCTTTCGGACTTCCTCCAGCCCTTCCTGGACGAAGCCGCGCCCCCGCTGTCCCCCGTGCCCCTGTCCCTGGACGCCCTCTGCCAGGCGTCCTGCGCCACCGACGCCGAGTGCCCCGCCGGCCTCCTCTGCGTCGCGGCCGGGGACGCTCCCGCCCGGTGTCTGCTGCCCGCGCTCCAGGCGGGGACCTATGGGGCCACGTGCTCGGAGGACGCCGTGTGCGGCGGACAGGGCGTGTGCGCCCGGCTGGAGGTGGAGGGCGAGGACGCCTGCCGCTGCTTCACCCCCTGCGAAGCCATCACCGACCCCCTGCCTTCCGACGACGGCCCCCCGTCCGTGAGCGGAGGAGGTTGCACCGCGGCCCCCGGGGCCCTGGGCGCCGTCACCCTGGCCGTGCTGCTGGGGCTTTCGCGGCGACAGTCCCGGCACAGGATTCCAGCAGGTCGGTCAAAGACTGACTCTGCGTGAAACCACCCACAAAACCGCAAATGTAGGCGCAACTCCGCAAGTAGGGGACCGACAATCAGGCATAACGGTTTTCGGCAATCGCGAGGTTCTCCACATGGGTGACTACCGGATCAAGTCGGGCGACACGCTGGGCGCGCTGGCCAAGCGGTTCAACACCGACGTCGGCTCGCTGATGAAGGCGAACCCGAACATCAAGAACGCCGACCTCATCTACGCGGACGCCAAGCTCAACATCCCGGGCGCCAAGGACGAGTTCCAGGCCGAAGGCGCGGGCCCCAAGGGTCCGAACCTGACCGGCGGCACCGAGCAGACCCAGGGCGCCAGCGGCGCGGAGCCCGTGGGCGACGTGCCCCCCGGCCAGGTCGGTGACTGGATCAAGCAGGCGATGGACATCCTCAAGGCGAACGGCGTCCCGGTGGAGAAGATGAACCCCCAGGACATCGCGAAGATCATCGAGCACGAGTCCAGCGGCAACCCGAACGCCATCAACAACTGGGACTCGAACGCGCAGAAGGGCACGCCCTCCATCGGCCTGATGCAGACCATCCAGCCGACGTTCGACGCGCACAAGCTCCCCGGCCACGACAACATCCGCAACCCGGTGGACAACATCATCGCGGGCGTCCGCTACTCCATCGAGCGCTACGGCTCGGTGTCCAACGTCCCCGGCATCAAGGGTCTCAACAGCGGCAGCGGCTACGTCGGTTACTGACCGGCGCGCCCACGCCCTGAAGCAGCACCGCGCCCCGCGCTGGAAGGCGGTCCCCTGAGAAGGGGGCTTCGTCTCCCACGCGGGGCGTCGTCTTTTCCGGCGTGAAGTCCGGGGCGGAAAACCGTCAGCCTCCGTGCAGCCCGGAGCGGTTGCGCGGTCCGCCCGCGCCCTTGATGTGGATCTGGCTGGGCGCCTTCTTGCGGCCCCGCAGCCCGGTGCCGCGGTTGTTGCGCTTGGGGCCGTGGTCGCCCGCGGCGGGGCCCAACGTCACGCGCTTCAAGTCCTTCTGCCGCAGCAGCTCCGCCTCGTCGTCGTGCGCCAGCGTCTTGCGGCCTTTGCTGGCCTGCACACTGGGTTGGGCCGCATGGGCATCCACGCGCCGCTTGTTCTTGATTCCTGCAATCAGGGTCCGCACGGACATAGAAGTCCTCCTGTCTCAAAGAGGTAGGGACCCCATGGAGGTGATGCCATCCCTGGCGACGGGCGGGGCAAGGGCCGCTCCCGGTGCATGCAGGGAGTGGGCGCTCGTCCGGGCGCGGTGTCAGCCAGCACGGTGCACGGCGCTCGAGGGTGCGGAGTCACGGCAGGCGCGCAGTCGGCGGACACCTTCAGGGCCGCCACCTGACGGTGAGGGGCGTCGGGCCGCACGAGCGGACCCTTGCCGCCCGCTCAGGTGAGGTCGTCGTTGCTGCGGCGCGCGCGCTTCTTCGCCTTGGGCTTGCTCGGCTTCGCTTCCGGCCGGGCCTTCTGCTGACGGGTGGTCTCCGGCGGGAACAGCCAGCCGTCCGAGGGCTGGGGGGCGGCAGCGTTCACCACCGGCTCCAGGTGCTGACCCCGGCAGCCCCGGCACCAGGACTGCGGACGGCGCTGGCCCCGGCTCATGATGCGGAAGCCGAAGTCCTGCTCCGTGGGCCCCGTGTGGCCGCAGCGCGGGCAGCGCGTCATCGACGTGGTGCCCGTCTCCTTGGCCTTCTCACGCCCGTGCTCCACCACCAGCGCCAGCGCCGCCGCGAAGCCCAGCTTGCGCTCCGTGGACACGTGGAACTGGCGCGCGCGCTTGCGGCTGCCCATCACGGGCAGGAGGTCGAGTCCCCCCAGCAGGTTGCGCTGCTCCAGGACTCGCGACGACGACGATGGCGGGGTCGAGTGGCTCACGCGATCATTCATACGGGAGGGGTCTGACATGGCCGGTTCGCGCGCCTGCCCGCCAGGTCCCCCTCCATTCCGAGGTCTGGACACATGTTCAGTAACTCCGGGCACTTGGCGGCTATTTCCGCAGGTGGGCGGCCGGAGGTGGGGGCGTCGGAGGCCTGGGCCCGGCTGGTTGGACGCCGCCAACGGCCGGGGGGATGGGCACCTTGGGGCTGCCCTTCCTTCACCCAACCCGAGGTGTGCCATGGCCCAGTCTCATGAAAGCGAAGCCGAGAAGCAGGCCCGCCACGAGCGGCGCCACGATTCCCACTTGCGAGCCACCTACGCGGCCTTCCTCCGCCACCTGGAGGAGGTGAGCGGGCTGCCCCGCAACCTCGCCGAGTGCGCCGCCGTGTCGGTGCTGACCACCCTGGAGCGCCGCGTCCTGCCGGAGGGGGCGCGCAACCTGGAGGCGCAGCTGCCCCGCCTGCTGGTGGCCTTCCTACCGCCAGCGGAGGAGCGTCCCGCTCGGCTCCAGCGCTTCGGCCAGGAGGAGTTCATCGAATCCGTGGCGGAGGACCTGAAGCTGCCCGTGGACCGCGCGGAGCTGGTGATCCGCGCCGTGCTGCGCGCGTTCCAGGATCAAATCACGGAGGGCGAGGCGGACAAGTTCGCCAGCAACCTCCCCGCGGACCTCCAGGCCCTGTGGCGCCTCACGCAGTAGGCGAGGCGCCCGGGTCCCGCGCGTGGCGGCGGCTACTCCGCGGGGCCGCTGCCCGCGCCGTCCCCGGTGGTGAAGACAGGCGTGCCCCCGGGCAGGCTGGGGTCGTGCGGGAGGCTGCCGCGCGGGCTGCGCAGGTAGACGAAGGGTGTGGCGAACAGGAAGTTGCTCACGCGCGACGTGTAGATGTCCGCGTAGCGCTCCACCTGCCGCGCCAGATGGCTCTTGTCGTTGCCGGCGCGGGTGAGCAGGCCCCAGTGGGGGTTGGACAGCTCCCCGGCCGCGCGCGCCATGGGGCCCAGCTCCGCGTCCAGGGCCTCCGTCTCCGTGCGCAGCTCGGTGAGGCGGGCGACCAGCTCGGCCTCGGTCGTGTCGGTGCGGGGGCCGTACTGGTGACGGCGGCGCTGCAGCTCCAGCCGGACCTGACAGCTCTCGTCCTCCAGGCGCTCCTTCTTGAGCATGCGCTCGCCGATGCGCACCTCCGTGGCGCGGAACGCGGCGATGGAGCGCACCTCGTCCTCCAGCTCGCGCAGGATGAGCGCGGTGCGCCAGCGCAGCACGTTCTTGGTGACGTGCACGTCGCCGAACATGTGGTCGCCCACGTAGAGGATCTCATCGCCGGACAGGCCCAGGTGCCGCTCCAGCTCCAGCGCGCTGCCGCCGAAGTAGGGCTTGCTGCGGTTGAGGGGGCCGGAGTGGGGGCGCAGGAGCGCTTCACCGTTGGCCTCCACCACCTCGAAGAGGGTGGAGCGGGTGGTGAAGAACTCCGGCTTGCGCGCGCTCACGATGACGACGTCGAAGAGCTGGCGCCAGGTCATGCCCTCGGGCAGGTGCTTGTCGAAGGCGAAGTGCATCATGGGCTCGGTGTAGGCCCACTCGCTGTTGGTGATGAGCAGCAGCTTCTTGCCGGCGCTCTTCTGGTCCAGCAGCGCGAGCGGCGTCTCCGGATCATCGATGACGTAGCGCTCGGGGTCCGCGATGATTTCGGCCTTGAGGCGCCCCTGCATGTGCGTGGCGTCCAGGTTCTTGCGCACGTGCTCGTAGAGGTCCACGTAGCCCATGGGGCCGGGGAGCTGGCCCGCGTCCAGCCGGTCCACCAGCTGCGCGTAGATGCACGCCTCCGACAGGGAGAAGAGCGTGTTGAGGAACACCCAGCGGCGGTCGGCCAGGTCGATGATGGTGCGGTTGTAGGCTTCGCGCTGCGCGTCGAAGTCCATGGGCCGGCTGCCGTGGAGGGCCTTCTTCACGAAGCCGAAGCGGTTGGCCTTGAGCAGGTTGCCCTTGGCGGTGTCGATGATGAGGCCCCGGATGGCGAGCATCGGGTCGAACGTCAGGTCGGCGACGGGCCAGCCCTGCTCGACCAGTCGGTCGCGAATGTATTCGTAGGCGCGGCGTTCCCACGCTTCCACCCGGTAGTGGATGAGCGTGTAGTCCATGTCGTAGCCCACGGCCTTGATGGCCCGCATGTTGAGGGTGCGGTTGCAGAACAGGCCACGCTCGGGCGGAGGACCGGAATAGTGAGGACGCATGGGACGAAGGCTTGCCAAGGCTGGAGGGCAAAGTCGAGCGGCCTGTGCGTTCCGTGTGTTCGTGGGCAGGGCGTGGGTCGTCCAGGTGTCGGAAAGATGGGATACGGGTTCGGCGGCGTGCGCGACCCAAGGGCAGGTGCATGGTGGAAATGACGCGACGGTTCAGCGGGGCGGTGGCTGCGGCGGTGCTGCTGGTTTCGGGCGTGGCGGGGGCGGAGGAGGCCTGGGACACGGTGGCCACGGAGCCCTTCGTGGTGAAGGTGCGGCCGCGCCCGGGGACCAAGGCGAAGGACATCTGGGCGGAGGGCGAACTGAAGGCGAGCGCCGCGCAGGTGCAGGCGACGCTGGAGGACATGGAGTCCTATCGGCTGTTCATGCCGTACGTGAAGGAGTCGCGGGTGGTGAAGCCGACGGACGACGGAGGTCGGCTGACGTACACGCGGCTGGACCTGCCGGTGGTGTCCTCGCGCGACTACATCTGCCACGTGGTGACGGAGTCGAAGGTCGCGCCGGATGGGACGGGCGTGTACCAGCAGCACTGGAAGGCGGAGCCGGACGCGTTCCCCGCGAGGCGCGACGTGGTGCGCCTGCGGTTGAACGAGGGCAGCTGGAAGGTGGAGGCGAAGGGCGAGGGGAGGTCCTGGGTCGTGTACAAGTTCACGGTGGACCCCGCGGGCTCCATCCCGGGGTTCCTCGCGAACGTGGGGCAGAAGGACGCGGTGGTGGACACGCTGCGCGCGGTGGAGAAGCGCGCGAAGTCGCTGACCGTGACGCCCCCGGCGAAGTAGGCGGCCGGGGATGGGGGCGGGCGGTCCGGGTGTTCCTTCCGGACGCCATGGCTGACAACTCCAAGATTGAGTGGACGGATGCGACGTGGAACCCGGTGCGCGGCTGCGTGAAGCTGAGCCCGGGGTGCAAGCACTGCTACGCGGAGACGTTCGCGGAGCGGTTCCGGGGCGTGCCCGGGCATCCGTACACGCAGGGCTTCGACCTGAGATTGATTCCGGGGAAGCTCGCCGAGCCGCTGCGCTGGAAGGCTTCCAAGCGCGTGTTCGTGAACTCGATGAGCGACTTGTTCCTGGACGAGGTCCCGGAGGCGTACATCGAGACGGTGGCGCGGGTGATGGCGCTGGCGGACTGGCACACGTTCCAGGTGCTGACGAAGCGCTCGGAGCGGATGCAGCGGCTGCTGTCCACGCGGCTGGCGTTCGCCGCCAGGCTGCCGAACGTGTGGTGGGGCGTCAGCGTGGAGGACCGCAGGTATGGCCTGCCACGTGTGAAGCACCTCCAGGCGACCCAGGCGCGGGTGCGGTTCCTGTCGGTGGAGCCGCTGCTGGAGGACCTGGGCCCGGTGGACTTCACGGGCGTGGACGGTGTGATTGTCGGCGGGGAGAGCGGCGCGAAGGCGAGGCCGTTGGATCCGGCCTGGGTGCGTTCGGTGCGCGAGCAGTGTGACGCCGCGGGCGTGGCCTTCTTCTTCAAGCAGTGGGGCGGCGTGCGCAAGGCGACGACGGGGCGCGTGCTGGACGGCCGCACGTACGACGCGCTTCCGCGAAGCACGGTGGCGCCCGCGCCCGACGAGGCCCGACGTCTGCGATTGCTGGCGGAGGCGGAAGCGTTGGCGGCCCCGTGGCTTGTGCCGCCCGCGATGGCCCTCGGGGCTTGATCATTTCACCGCGCCGCGCCGTCGGCCCTTCTTCAAGAAGTCGATGAGCGCCTTGAGCTTCGGCGCCACGTGGGTCCGGCTCGGGTAGTAGAGGAAGAAGCCGGGGAGGGCGGGGCAGTACGGTTCGAGCACCCGCACGAGGCGTTTGTCGGCGATGAACTTCCGCACCCGGGTCTCCGGCAGGAAGCCGAGTCCCAGGCCGTCCACCGCGGCGTCCACCATGAAGTCCACGTCGTCCAGGGACACGCGCCCTCGGACCGCGACCTCGATGCGCCTCCCGCCGTCCACGAACTCCCAGCGGGAGAAACCCCCATGCGTCCGGCTGCGGTAGTTGATGCAGTCGTGGTCGCGCAGGTCGCGCGGGTGCCGGGGCTTGCCGTGCGTCGCGAAGTACGACGGTGAACCCACCACGGTCATGTGGATGTCGCTGCTCACCTGCACGGCGATCATCTCGCGCTCCAGCAGCTCGCCAATGCGAATGCCCGCGTCGAAGCCTCGCTTCACGATGTCGATGAGCGCGTCCTCCAGATGGATGTCCATCTGGATGTCGGGATGGGCCGCGAGGAAGGCCGCGAGCTGGGGCGCGAGCACCTCCTGGTAGCCGTAGCGGGGCAGGGTCAGCTTCAGGACGCCCGCCGGGCGGTCGCGCAGCTCGCCCAGGGATTCAAAGGCTTCGTGTACGCCCTGCATCGCGGGCTCCAGCCGGGCGAGGAAGTGGGCCCCTGCCTCGGTGAGTCCGACGCTGCGCGTGGTGCGCTGGAGGAGCCTCACGCCGACGCGCTCCTCCAGTGCCCGCAGGCTCTGGCTCACTGCGGAAGGGGTGACGCGGAGCTGCTTCGCCGCGGAGGTGAAGCTGCGTTTCTCCGCCACCGCGAGGAGCGCCGTCAGGCCCGAGAGGTCATCGCGCATTCTTTAGCGTAACTACAAAGCGCATCCAGATACGACGTGTTTCGGGGCGGAGTCGGGGACCGTAGTTTGTGGGCCATGGAGGACGTCATGAGCGCACAGCAGGGCAGGGTCTGGTTCGTCACGGGTTCGTCGTCGGGGTTCGGTCGCTGCATCGTGGAGGAGGCCCTGGCGCGGGGAGAGCGCGTCGTCGCGACGGCACGGGATCCGCGCACGCTGGCGGACCTGGTGGCGCGCGACCCCGAGCGGGTCCTCGCGGTCCGGCTGGATGTCACGAAGGCGGACGAGGTCCGGAGCGCGGTCGCGGCGGCCACGGAGCGCTTCGGCGGCATCGACGTGTTGGTGAACAACGCGGGCTACACCCTTCTCGGCGCGGTGGAGGAGACGAGCGAGGAGGAGCTCCGGGCCGCGTTCGAGCCGCTGTTCTTCGGCGCGGTGGCGATGACGCGCGCCGTGCTTCCCCAGATGCGCGAGCGTCGCTCGGGCACCATCGTGCAGCTCACGAGCGCGTCCGGGTTCGCCACCTACCCGGGCACGAGCGCGTACAGCGCGGCGAAGCATGCGCTGGAGGGGCTGTCGGAGGCGCTCTCGAAGGAGGTCGGGCCGTTGGGCGTGCGGGTGCTGATTGTCGAGCCGGGCATGTTCCGCACGAGCCTGCTCGGCCCGTCGTACCGGGCGATGCCGGCGATGGCGGAGTACGCCGAGACGGTCGGACCGATGCGCACGTATGCGACGCAGTCCGACGGTCAGCAGCCCGGTGACCCCGCCAAGGCCGCGCGCGCCATCGTGGAGGCCGTGGCTTCGGGTTCCACGACGTTGCGGCTCCCCCTGGGCGCGGATGCCGCGGACGCGATCCGCGAGAAGCTCACGCAGGTGCTGGCGGACGTGGAGCGCACGGAGCAGATCGCTCGCGCGACGGCGTTCTGATTTCGGAGCAGGAACGGACCAGAAGCCGCAGGTCCGTACCGTGTTTCCGCATCCGGTATCGGGCCCAATGTCGTCATGAGCACGAACCAGGCTTCCTCCTACCGCGGGCTTGATGCCCTGCTGACGCCCCAGAACAGCGTGCTGGTGCTGATCGACCACCAGCCCTACCAGTTCGCCAACCTGCACAGCCACGAACCGACGATGGTGCTGAACAACGTCGTCGGCCTGGCCAAGGCGGCCAAGGTCTTCGACGTGCCGACCCTGCTCACCACCGTCCTCGCGGAGCGCGGTGGTTTCCTGGTCAAGGGTCTGCAGGACGTGTTCCCCGAGCAGAAGCCCATCGACCGCACCTTCATCAACACCTGGGAAGACCGCCGCGTGGTGGACGCGGTGAAGAAGACAGGGCGAAAGAAGCTGGTGATCGCCGCGCTGTGGACTGAGATCTGCCTGGCCATGCCCGCGATCCAGGCCGCGGGCGAAGGCTACGATGTCTATGCCGTCACCGACGCCTCGGGCGGCGTCAGCCGCGAGGCGCATGACATGGCGGTGAGGCGCATGCAGATGGCGGGTGTGACGCCCATCACCTGGATGGCGATTCTCGGTGAGTGGCAGCGCGACTGGGCCCGCGAGGCCAGCGCCGCCGCCCTCGCCGGCGTGCTTGGCGATCACGGCGGCGGCAGCGCCGTGGCCTTCGCCTGGGAGATGCAGTTGCTGGCAGGCCGGACCGGTCGGGGCGTCTGAACGAGCGGCCTTCCCGGGTTCGGGGGGCATGACTGTCCCTCGGATTGCTGACAACGTTCTCCTGAGCGATGGACCCACTCGGGAGAACGATGCCGTGGAGACGCGCGCTGAACGGCTGAGCCCGCTGCCGGAGAACGTGGTTGGCGTTTCCGTCGTTCGACGGAAGTGGAACGGCATCTGCGTGGATGTGAACGAGATCCGGTCTTCGGGCCCGACCCAGCATCCCCTGTTCCTGGAAAGTCACACGCGACTGAGCGCGCTGCTGGAGGAGGTGGGCTCGCCTTGCGAGCCCCGCTTGCGCGAAAACAAGCCCTGCGAAATCGGTTACGTCCCCCGGCAGCTGAACCTCATGCCCGCTGGCATGCCGCTGTGGGGCTACAGCGCCAATTCGCGCATGGTGCGCGATGCCGTGCTCCTCTTCGACCTGCCGACGCTGGGCGAGCGCCTGGGCCAGGCACTGAGCCCCGACGACCTGGGTGCGCCTCGGTTGCGCTTCGCCGATGACCGCCTCTGGACGCTGGTGCGCTTGCTCGCCGACGTGGTGGAGGACGATGACCCCACCACCCAGCTCTACGGGGACGGCCTGACCGCCGCCATCTTCGCCGCGCTGGGCTCGCGCCGTGGGAGAGGCCCATTGACGCGCAAGGGCCTGGCGCCGTGGCAACTGCGGCGGGTGCTCGACTTCCTGGAGTCGCGCCTGCCCGAGCGGGTCGAGTTGTCGGCGTTGGCGGCACTGGTGGACCTGTCGCAAGCGCACTTCAGCCGCGCCTTCAAGGCCTCCACCGGCATGGCACCGTATCAATGGCAGTTGCAGGCCCGCCTCAAGCGCGCGCAGACGCTGCTGCTGACGACGCCGGCCTCGCTGGAGCAGGTCGCCGAAGCGACGGGCTTCGCGGATGCCGTGCACTTCGGCAAGGCCTTCCGGCGGGCCCACGGCGCCACGCCCGCGATGTGGCGGCGGGACCGCAAGCGCTGATCAGGAAGCGTCAGCCCCGCTGGCCATGTGTCCCCAGAGGGGGAGCCTCACGAAGCGGAGGGGCTTGGGGCGAAGGCTCAGGCTGGAAGCCCGTCTTCGCGGACGAGGTGTCCAAACCTGTCCGACAGTCGGACAGGTTTCCCAAGGTGGTGCCCGGCACGTCCCTTGGCGCTGCGCTTCTCGCCAGGCTCGCCGGGTTTGAACGGGGTTTCTGCCGATGTGACCCCCCGCGGCGTCAGAGGGTCCTTCGGAACGCGCTCCTCAAACTGCTACAGGGTCGGGAACCGCACCTCGGGAAGGATGAGGAACCGCGTGCCCTCCGCGTCCAGGAGCTCCAGCGTGTAGATGCCACCGGCCTCCATGGCGGACGTTGATGCTTCCACGATGATCCGGGCCCTTTTGCTTGCTGTGCTGGGTGCGACTTGAAGCACCTGCAAGGTCGGAAGGACTTGAGGCCGGGGTGCGCTCAGGCTTGCGAGAAGGTCCCTGCCTGGCAGTGACGCTCCTTCGGGGAGTTCGATGAGCACCGCGATCCGTTGTGAAGAGCGAAAACTCCTGACCTGAAAGTCCGCTTTGTTGCTCACGGAGCCCGACGCGCCCGGAGCGTCGAGTTTCAGGGACGTGACGCCTTGAGCATTCAGGATGCCCGAGGACAGCAGCGCGGAGAGTTCCACGGTGCACCGACACGTTTGTTGTGGCGTCGGCGAGGTTGCGTCAGACGCCAGGACCTCAGCGGCCGCAAGAAGTGGAAGGAGGAAGAGAAACATTTGCCTTCACGCTAATCCTCGTAGTGTCGCGGCACGGTCTTGACTTCGATCTGGTTGGAGAGGACCGCGTTGTCATCTGCGCTGCTGTTGAGGCGGGGCAGTCCTTTCAGACGCTCGTTCTGCGTCCAGAACTCAAAGCAGATGGGAAAGGTTTCACCGGTCTTCTTCTGCCGAAGCTGGGTGAAATGACCATAGACCCGTTCGGCGCCGATGTATAATTCACCCGTGAGCGTGTCACCATCCCTGACGCCGTTATTGCCATAGACCCAGATGGAAATCCGTCCCTCACGAACGGTCACATTCCCATTCCGCGGCCCCTTGCGATCGAACATGCCGTCCAGCAGGGTGCCATAGACGCCCAGTTCCTTCATGGCTGCGACCGACGCCTCCGGGCAGTTTTCGAAGGGAGGATCGGGACGATCCATCATGGGCGGATTGCTGGCGCAGGCCATTCCCATACAGACCGAAGCCATGACGGCCTTGAGCGGTCGGCTCGGCTTCGGGGGCGTTGCGACAGGGGCTGAAACAGTCGGTCTGGAAGTCACAGGTGAGCGTTCCTTGGGAGGCGTCGCCACGGGGGCAACGGTCGCCGGTGGAGGGCCCGTGGTCAGCGGGGCAGCGACAGGAACACTGTGCGATCGCTCGGGCGGACTCGCCAGTTTATGACCACTGGAGGCGGAAGGATTGGGTAGGACCCCTGGGGTTGTATTGCGAGTCCAGGCCCCCGACAGGACCTCCCAGGTTCCAGAGCCCGCGACCAGGAGCATCAGGCACACCATCAGGCTGATCAGCCCGGTGCCTCCCTGGGATTGGAGCCAACTCGCGGGACGGATCAGTGGCAGCAGCGCCACGGGCTCCGCCGTCCGGTAGGGCTGGGACGGCCAATCAGGGCGACGGATCCGCCCGGGCTCCTCCCCTGGTATCTCGTCGAAGAGCCGCGCCTCGAACGCCGCACCGTCGGAGAGCAGTCCCTCCACCAGCTCCGCATGCGCCTGCACCCCCGTGCGAGGCCGCCGCTCCGGCTCCTTCTCCAGCAGCCGCAGGATGGCCGTGGCGAGCGGCACGGGCACCTGGGGATTGATGGTCCGGGGTGACGGCGGCAGCCGCTGGGTGACGGCCACGGTGAGCAGGTCCGGCGTCAGCTCCGGAGAGAACGGGTAGTGCCCGGTGGCGGCGCGGTACAGGCACACCCCCAGCGCGTACAGGTCATCCGCCTCCGTATAGGGATAGCGCAGCTCCGGTTGCCGCCAGTGGAGCTGCTGGAACCGGATGGCCTCCGGGCTGCGCAGGTGCAGCGTGCCCGGGGGCAGGGTGGTGGTGGTGAGGGTGGTGGCCCCCGCCTGGTCCCCGGCGCCGAAGTCGATGAGCACCGGCACGTGGCCCGGCTCCCGGACGAGGATGTGCTCCGGCTTGAGGTCGCGGTGCAGCACCCCCCGCGCATGCAGCACGTCGAGCGTCATCGCCACGGAGCCGCCCACCATGGCCAACTGCCGGAATGTGGGGTTGCGGATCTCCGCCCACGTGTGGAGCGCCATCCCCTCCACATGGTCCATGACGAAGTACGGCAGCCCGTCGATGGGGTCCGGCCAGCGCCCGGTGGCGTGGACGCGGACCACCTGGGGATGCCACGCCCGGTCCAACAGCAGCGACATCTCCCGCAGCGCCCGCGCGGGATCCGGATGCAGGGACAGCTTGAGCGCGAAGCTCCGACCCGACCCCTCCAGCGGTTCGACCCGGTAGACCGCGCCGTACCCGCC
>NZ_RAWI01000021.1 GCF_003612125.1 Corallococcus praedator | reverse complement strand
GGCCACCGGAAGGGGAGGGGGCGGGGCCGTGGGAAGCGCGGTCACCGCGTCGTCGCCAGCATAGCCCAGGGCCAGCTCGCGCTGGATGACCTCCCACACGGAGCGGCGGGTGAGCAGCTCGCCGTGGGCCACGCCGGAGACCTCCACGTTGAAGACGTTGGGCTGGCCGTTCACGTCCAGCACGGAGGAGGGGAAGAGCGCCACCGCGTCGTCGCGCGAGTAGATGGACGTGAGGCGCACGTGGCGCGGGAAGGCGCCTTCACCCAGGCGCTTGATGAAGGGCGACACGGGCGTGAGCTGCCACATGCTGCGGCTGAACCAGCCGAGCGTCGCGCACCCCAGGTAGGCCATGCGCGTGCCCCGGTGCGGCGTGCCCAGCGTGATGAGGCTGCGCACGCGGGTGTCTCCGCCCAGGCGCTTCACGTAGTACGTGCCGATGAGGCCGCCCTTCGAGTGCCCGATGATGGTGAGCGGCCCCATCTCCGGGTGGCGCTCGTAGAGCCGGTCCACCTTGCCCTGGACCTTGCGCGCCAGCTCGTCGATGCGGTGCGTGTTGAAGCGGTCCATCGTGCCGCCCAGGTGGATGGACCAGACGCAGTAGCCCTCGCGGCGCAGGCGGTGCTCCAGCACCTCCAGGACGCGGCGGGTGCTGAAGAAGCCGTGCAAGAGGAGCACTGGCCGGGGGCAGCGCTTGAAGTCCGTGCGCCGCACCACCTGGTTGCCACGCGGATCCAGGTCCAGGTAGCTGGTCAGGTACTTCAACTGACACTTCATCTTCCGGTACTGCATCACGAACGGATTCATGGCCGCCCCCGTCCCGCCCTGGCGGTGCGTGGATCGCCGCCCTCGACACGGGGCAAAGCTAGGGAGCGCTGGTCGCCCCGGCTTGGATCAGCCCGGGGCGTCTGTCCGCTTTCAGTCGGTGAAGTGCTGGAGGAAGTTGAGCAGCACCCGGTGCGCGAGCGGTGTGGGCGCGATGCCGGACAGGAGCCGGGGAACGAACTCCCCTGGGGCCGCCCCGCGCTCCTGGGCGAGCGCGTCCAGCTTCTCCTCCCGGGCCAGGATGACCGCGCGCATGGCGTCCGTGGGCATCTCCGGGTGGAACTGCACGCCGCGCACGTTGGGGCGGAAGGCGATGGCCTGGTGCGCGGTGTTGGCGTTGCCCGCGAGCACCGTGGCGCCCTCGGGCAGCCGGGTGACGATGTCCTCGTGCGTGGCCTGGACGGCGAAGCGCTCCGGCAGGCCGGCGAAGAGCGGATCCGCGCGGCCTTCATCCGACAGCGTCACCTCCACGGTGCCCGTCTCGCGGCCCTGGGGATTGCGTGACACCTTGCCGCCGTACTGTTCAGCGAGCAGCTGTTGGCCAAAGCACACGCCGAGCACGGGGATGCCCTGCTCGCCCGCCTCCACCATGAAGGCGCCGGCGCGCTCCATCCACGGCTCGCGCTGCGTCACGGACAGGGGAGAGCCCGTCATCATCACCGCGTCATAGCCGCGCGCGTCCTTCGGCAGGGGCGCGCCCTGGTGCACGGGGAGGATGTCGAAGCGTTGGCCGGACAGTCCGATGGTTTGCAGAAACCACCGGTCGTAGTCGCCTACCGATAGCCGCACGGACTCCGCCGCGTCGCCGGCTTTCAGGAGCAGGACGTTCTTCATGGGGGCAGCTTGCCGCGTCATGGGGCCATTCCTACCGTGTCCTGCCGTCCGTGTCCGGTGCCCGCCATTCCAAAATCGCCCGCGCGCCGTGCTCACCCAAAGGCTTCGCCATGACCGACGCTCGTTCGCTCACTCCCAAGCTCCCTGTGCTCAAGCTGCTCATCGACGGGCAGCATGTGGACCCCATCGAAGGGGGCACCTTCGCGGTGACGAACCCCGCCACCGGCCAGAAGCTGTGTGACGTGCCCGCCGGCACCGCCGCGGACGTGGACCGCGCCGTGAAGGCCGCGCGCCGCGCCTTCGAGTCCGGCCCCTGGGGGAAGATGACCGGCCGCGAGCGCGGCAAGCTCATCCGCAAGCTGGCGGACCTGCTCTACGAGCGCCGCGAGGAGTTCGCGCTCGTCGAGTCGCTGAACAACGGAAAGACCTTCAAGGACGCCATCCGGGGCGACGTGGCACCGGGCGCCGCCACGCTCGCGAACTTCGCGGACATGGCCAGCACCATCATGGGCGAGGTGCTGCCCGTGGACGGCCCGTTCCACACCTACGCGCTCAAGGAGCCGGTGGGCGTGGTGGGCGCCATCATCCCGTGGAACTACCCCACGTGCATGCTCGGCTGGAAGCTGGGGCCCGCGCTGGCCTCCGGCTGCACGGTGGTGGTGAAGCCCTCTGAATACACGCCGCTCACCGCGCTGAAGCTGGGCGCGCTGGCGCTGGAGGCGGGCTTCCCGCCGGGCGTCATCAACATCGTGACGGGCCTGGGCGACCCCGCGGGTGAGGCGATTGCCCGGCACCCGGACGTGGACAAGATCTCCTTCACGGGCTCCGGCCGCACCGCGCGCCGGTTGCTCCAGGCGTCCGCCGCGAGCAACCTGAAGAAGCTGACGCTGGAGCTGGGCGGCAAGAGCCCGCAGATCATCTTCGCGGACGCGGACTTCGACCGCGCGGTGGAGGCGTGCTTCTGGGGCATCTTCGGCAACAAGGGGGAGACGTGCAACGCGGGCAGCCGCGTGCTGGTGCACGAGAACGCCTACGAGCCCTTCGTCGCGAAGCTCGCGGAGAAGGCGCGCGCGCTGAAGGTGGGCGATCCGCTGGATGCGTCCACGGAGATGGGCGCGCTGGTGAGCCAGAAGCAGATGGAGATGGTGCTGGGCTACATCGAGAGCGGCAAGCAGCAGGGCGCGAAGCTGCTCGCCGGTGGCTCCCGCGACACGGAGGGCTTCAAGGCGAAGGGCTGCTTCCTGAAGCCCACCATCTTCGGCGACGTGAAGCCGGACATGAAGATCGCCCAGGAGGAGATCTTCGGGCCGGTGCTGAGCTGCCTGCGCTTCCGCGACGACGCGGAGGCGATGGCGATTGCGAACAACACGCCCTACGGCCTGGCCGCGTCCATCTGGACGGGCGACGTGGCCAAGGCGCACGCGCTGGCGAAGCAGGTGAAGAGCGGCGTGGTGTGGATCAACTGCTTCAACGAGTTCGACGACGCGGCCCCCTTCGGTGGCTACAAGGAATCCGGCTGGGGCCGGGACCTGTCCCACTTCGCGCTGGATGGCTACCTCCAGACGAAGGCCGTGTGGACGAAGCTGCCGTCGCCCTGAAGCCCGCGCCGTCCTCTTGCGCTGCGTTCCACCGAAGCAATCCGAATGACGAAAAGGAAGGTCCCGATGGCGTCGCGTCCCAAGGCCAAGGTGCTCACCCATCCGGCGATGGCCCGCCGTGTCCGCGCGAAGGAGAAGGGCCCGGGCACGGAGCGCGCGGCGGCCGGTCAGCCGGGAGACCTGGAGTCCACGCGTCGGTGGATGGAGGAGCGCAACGTCCGCAAGGTGAAGGTGGGCGCGGTGGACGTGGATGGCGTCTGGCGCGGCAAGTACATCTCCCTGGAGAAGTTCTTCAGCGCCGCGAAGAGCAACATGGGCTTCTGCGACGTCGTCTTCGGGTGGGACCTGGGCGACGAGCTGCTCGACAACACGAAGGTGACGGGCTGGCACACGGGCTACCCGGACACGCCCGCGAAGGTGGACCTGTCCACCGCGCGCATCATCCCGTGGGAGCCGGACACCGCGGCGTTCCTGCTCGACTTCGTGAACCCGGACGGCACGCCCTTCGAGGCGAGCCCCCGCCAGCTCCTCCAGAAGATGGGGCAGCGCGCACGCAAGCTGGGCTTCCTGCCGAAGTTCGGCTCCGAGTACGAGTTCTTCCTCTTCAAGGAGAGCCCGCAGAGCCTGCACGACAAGGGCTTTCAGGGGCTCACGCCGCTGACGCCGGGCATGTTCGGCTACTCGTGGCTGCGCACGTCCATGAACGCGCCGCTGGTGCACGCCATCATCGACGGCTGCAACGCGTACGGGCTCAACATCGAGGGCTTCCACACGGAGACGGGCCCAGGCGTCTTCGAGGCCGCCATCCGCTACGACACGCTGGAGCTGGCCGCGGACCGCGCGGCGCTGTTCAAGACGGTGGTGAAGGAGATCTGCGCGCGCCACGGCGTGTCCGCGTGCTTCATGGCGAAGGTGGACCCCAAGCTGCCCGGCTGTTCGGGCCATGTGCACCAATCGCTGTGGAACCTGAAGGGCGAGGACAACCTCTTCCACGACCCGTCCCAGAAGCACGGGATGAGCAAGCTGATGCGGCACTACATTGGCGGGCAGGTGGCGCTGATGCCGGAGCTCACCGCGCTCTACTGGCCCACCATCAACAGCTACAAGCGCAGCGTGGAGAACACCTGGGCGCCCACCACCGCGACGTGGGGCCTGGAGAACCGCACCTGCGCCATCCGCGTCATCGGCGACAGCGGCAAGTCCATGCGCATCGAGTACCGCCAGCTGGGCGCGGACATGAACGCGTACATCGGCATGGCGGCCAGCCTGGCCGCGGGCCTGTGGGGCATCGAGAACGAAATCGAGCCGCCCGCGCCCGTGCTGTCCAACGCCTACGAGGCGAAGAACACCAAGCCGCTGCCCCGCACGCTCAAGGACGCGGTGGCGCTCCTGAAGAACAGCGAGCGCGCGAAGGAGCTGCTGGGCGAGGGCTTCGTCGACCACTTCGTGCGCACCCGCGAATGGGAGGTGCGCCAGTACGAACGGGCGGTCACCTCCTGGGAGCTGCAGCGCTACCTGGAACTCATCTGAAAGGGACCTCCCCATGAAGCCTTTCGACATTCCCTCGGAGCCTCGCGTCACGGAGATGTCCTGGCCCACGCGCATCGTGTTCGGCGCGGGCGCGCTCCAGCGACTGCCCGCGCACGCGGCGCGGTTGAACATGAAGCGCCCCCTGCTGGTGACGGACGGGGGCGTGGTGAAGGCGGGCCTCGCCGCGCGCGTGACGGACGTGCTCAAGACCGCGGGCCTGGACTGCGCCGTCTACGACCGCGTGGAGCCCAACCCCACCGAGCGTGACGTCTTCGCCGGCCTGGAGGCGTACCGCGCCCACAAGAGCGACGGCATCATCGCGCTGGGTGGTGGCAGCGCGCTGGACGCGGGCAAGCTGGTGCAACTGCTCACGACGCACGAGCCGCCGCTCAGCCGCTACGACGACGCGAAGGGCGGCGACCAGTACGTGCGCGACGACCTGCCGCCGCTCATCGCCATTCCGACGACCGCGGGCACGGGTTCCGAGGTGGGGCGCTCCGGCGTGGTGACGCTGGCGGACACGGGCCGCAAGACGGTCATCTTCAGCCCGTACCTGCTGCCGAAGGCGGCCATCATCGACCCGGAGCTGACGCTGGGCCTGCCCCCGTCCGTGACGGCGGCCACGGGCATGGACGCGCTCACGCACTGCATCGAGGCGTACCTGGCCAACGGCTTCCATCCGCTCGCGGACGCGGTGGCCATCGACGGGGTGATGCGCGTGGGCCGCTCGCTGGAGACGGCGGTGAAGGAAGGCCGCGACCTGGTGGCGCGCACGGACATGATGGCGGCGGCGATGGAGGGCGCGATGGCCTTCCAGAAGGGCCTGGGCGCGAGCCACGCGCTGGCGCACGCGCTCACGCCCATCTCCGGGGTGCCGCATGGGCTCGCGAACGCCATCGTCCTGCCGGTGGTGATGGAGTTCAACCGCGCGGCATGCACAGCGCGGCTGGCGCGCATCTCCACCGCGCTGGGGGACACGTCCAACGCGCGGGAGGAAGTGCTCGCGGGCAACGCCATCGAGCGCGTGCGCAAGCTGGCGGCGGCCATCGGGATTCCCACGCGGCTGCGCGACGCGGGCGTGCAGGAGAAGGACCTGGAGCACATCGCGCAGAAGGCGTTCCTGGATGCTTCACACCAGGGCAATCCGCGCGCTGTCACGGAAGCGGACCTGCTGGCCATGGCCCGCGAGGCGTACTGAAGCCGTCTTCACGCCGCGCGCATTTCAGATTGTTTTCTGCGGGGCCGCTCCGAGGGGAATCGGGGTGGCCCCGCGTGCTTGGGGCCGTTGAATCAACCGGGCCCCCCTGCGTCAGAAGGTTCAGAACGCAGCACAACGCGGTTCACGGAGGCGGTCATGAAGGCGATGCTCAAGAAGGTGATGGTGGTGGTGGCGCTCGTTGCCAGCAGCCCGGTGATGGCCCAGAACGTCCACGGAGCCTCTTCTCTCGTGAGCCGCCAGGCCCAGAGCCGCATGGAGCGCGAGCGTCAGGAGCGCGAGCGGGTGGCCCGGCTGGAGCGCGAGCGGCAGGAGCGTCAGCGTCAGGAGCGCGAGCGTCAGGCCCGCATGGAGCGCGAGCGTCAGGAGCGGGAACGGCAGGCGCGGTTGGAGCGGGAACGCCAGGAGCGCGAGCGGGTGGCCCGGCTGGAGCGCGAGCGTCAGGAGCGCGAGCGGCAGGCGCGGATGGAGCGGGAGCGGCAGCAGCGCGAGCGTCTGGCTCAGCGCGGCGGCTGGAGCAGCTCGAAGTCCAACGGCGGCTGGCTGAACTGATCCGGTACGAGGACCTCTCACCGGATGCCACGCACTGAAGCGGTACCGAAGCCCGGGGGCGGGTCATCCACCCTCGGGCTTCGTCGCGTCCGGGGTCAGTCGTCCACGGGCTCCACGAGCTCCATGCTGCCACCGCCACTCACGGGGCCGGTGCCTCCGTCGGACGTCACCACACCGCCCGCGCCAACCACGCCGCCGGTCATCTCCGGCTCGCCCGTCTCGGGGACGAACTCCAGCGTCTCCACGAAGACGCGTCCCGGCAGGCGCATGTCCATGGCGGTGACGCGCTCCTTGTCGCGCAAGTCGTAGAGCTGCTGCGCCACCGGGCCCGCCTGCACGCGCTCGTCGGAGAAGAAGACGTAGACGCGCACCTTCCCCTCCTGCACGGGGATGCGGAAGCTGGTGTTCGCGACGGGCCTGTTCGCGTCACAGCGGATGGAGCGGTTCTCCCGCGTGAGCGTGAGCTGCCGGATGACGCCCTTCTCGGACATCGTGTACAGCAGGCAGTAGGGCAGCTGGCCCGCGGAGGGGATGACCTCCATCGTCGCCGCGCCCGTCTTCTTCAACTGGACCCGCGCGGATTTGTCGGGCGTCTTCGCCTCGTTGCAGGCCGCGCCCAACGCGAGCACCGCCACCAAGACCGTCCAGCGCGTCATGTGTCCCTCCTCAGGGAGCTTGGATTGGCGCAACGTCCCCAATCCTACCCCGGCCCCACGCCCTCCAGTCCGTGGCGATGTCCACGAACGCACGTGTGCCCGCCGAGTGCACGGTCGTGCACATGGCTGCCTGCGTCATCGCGGCGCGAGGGGCTATTCGGGGCGCTGGTAGACGATGACCTGCGGCGTCTCGTCCAGGTACAGCCCGGTGACGGGCGTGCGCGTGCCGAAGGCCTGCCACGTGAGGAACTCGTGCTCGCGGAACTCCTGGTGGTACTGGTACGCGACGATGTCCGCGTCGAACGGGCTGTTCACCGCTCGCACGTCGGGACGCAGCATCCCGTTGCGCTGGTAGTCGCGGAACGAGAAGCCGTTCACCTCGTGCAGGTAGACGCGCGCGCCCGGCTTCGCGTGTTCGTTGATCCACGGCAGCACGCCGGTGACGTGGCTGGACCAGAACTGCCGCTGCATGCCCAGCGTCGCCGCGCCCGCCTGTCCCCCCGCCAGCTCCGAGTACGCCGCCGTCCCATAGGGGAACACGTGCACCAGGGCCAGCAGCGCGGGCAGGAGCAGCAGCGCGAACACCGGCACCGTCACGGCGAAGGACGGCAGGGAAGGGCGCCGCGCCTTCAGCACCTCCCAGAGCGCGAAGCAGCCGCGCGCCACCGCCGCGCCCGCGAGGATGCCCAGGAAGGGCATGGACGGGAACCAGTGCTTCACACCGCCGAAGTGCGGCACCTGCGGGTGGCTGATGACCAGGATGGACGTCACCGCGTTGACGCCCACCAGGGCCTCGGTGGCGGTGGGCATCCGCACCCAGTCGCGCGTGCGCGCGCTCAGGCTCAAGAGTGCGCGGCCCACGAGCGCGAGGAACCCCGTCACCATGGGCGCGAAGAGGCTGGTGGGCACCGTCAGCGCCGTCTTCACGAGGACGTAGGTGAGCGGGAAGGGCGGCCCGCGCATCAGCGTGCCCAGGTAGAACCAAGCGTAGTGGTTGTGCGTCGCGTGGAAGGCCAGGTACCACGCCGTGCGGTCCACCGGCGCGTGCCACAGGTAGGGCCAGTGCAGGTAGAAGATGACGGGGCCCAGCACCGCCATCGCCGCCACCGGCACCAGCGCCCGCGTCACGGGCGCGCTCACCGGGGCCAGGTCGCGCAGCAGCCACACACTGCCCACCGCGAGCCCCACGAAGAACAGCGTGTGCGGGCTCAAGAGCAGGAACTTCTTCTGGAAGGCCTCGCCTCCGCCCAGCGCGACGACGAGCAGGCCGTAGAGCACCGCCACCGCCGCGAACAGGCCCACGAAGCGCCCCAGCCGCACGCGGGCCTCCGGCACGCCGTCGCTCACGGTCCACGCGCGCCACAGCGCGAAGGGCGTCAGCACGAACGGCAGGAACAGGGCGTTGTGCTTCGTCGCCAGCGCCAGCCCGAACGCCACGCCGCACGCGATGCCCCAGCGGGTGTCCTCCAGCGCGCGCCAGAAGCAGTACACGACGAGCAGCCACATCGCGGCCACCGGCATGTCGAAGCACGCCAGCTCCGCGTTGAAGTACTGCCGGGGCACCAGCAGGAAGGAGAGGGCGGCGAACAGCCCCGCGGCGCGGCCGTACAGTGCGCTGCCAAAGAGGAAGCACAGCGCGGGCACCAGCGCCGCCATGGCGAACGCGGGGATGCGGAAGGCCAGCGCGTCGCGCAGGCCCAGGCCGTCGTGGAAGAGCATGTGGCTCAGCCCGAACAGCGTCTTCATCAGCACCGGGTGCTCGTGGTTGTAGTCCCACGCGCGCACGATGGCGCTGTCGGTGAACGCCTGCGCGGGCGCTCGCACCAGCAGCCGGAACCAGCTTGAGTAGCCCTCCGCCGCCGCGAAGTAGACGCTCTCGTCGCGCGTGAAGCCCACCGCGGCCTCGGTGCTCCACAGCGCCGCGAAGGCCAGCGCCCACAGCACCCAGGCCACGAGCTTCTCATCGCGCGTCGCTGCCCGGCCCGTCATGGACGCACCCCCACCGCCGGCTCCAGCGCCATCACGTCCAGGCACACCTGCCGCGACTCCGCGTTGTCCGCCTGCACCCAGACCTTCACCGTGCGCGCGGGGCCGGGCGGCAACACCACCTCCGCCTTCTGCACGCCCTCACGGCCCGGGGGAATGGGCACGTCCAGCAGCCGCTGGCCGCTGGCCGCGTCGTCCACGCCCAGGTGCGCGGTGCTCAGGCGCGGGTCCTTCGGGTGCGCGAACTCGAAGATGATGCCGCCCTCCATCCGCAGGCCCAGGCCGGAGGGGACGCCGTCGAACTCCGCCACCAGCCGCTGCGGCCCACCGGGCGCGTGCATCCAGAGGCAGTTCCGGGGCTCGTAGAGGATTTCGTGCCACTCCCGCGCGACGTACAGGTGCGGCGGCCCCGGGCAGCGGTGCACGCGCCCGTCGAAGGGACAGTCCGTGCGCGCTCCGTCCGGCTGCTCCAGGTACACGCGCGCGCGGCTCACGACTTCGGACGCCACCCAGTGCCGGGGGCGGTGGCGGCCGTTCTCATAGAGGCGCAGCGACAGCGTGCCCAGGCGCGCTTCGGGCCCCAGCGCCTTGCGTCCGGGGAGGAAGGCCGCCTCGAACGCGCCGACATCCGAGCGGGGCAGCTCCGGCTGGCCCAGCACCCAGAGGCGCGGGTGTTCGCTCAGGTCCGCCTTGTCGGAGTCGAGCCACCCATGCACGGGCAGGTTGGACGGCACGAAGAGCCGGGCGCGCTCGGTCCACCAGGGGAACAGCAGCACGCCGTCCCCGGGGCGTGCGTCGCGGGCTAGCACTTCCGCCACGGCGCGCTCATCCGCGTCCGTGGGGAGCCGGCCCGGCAGCCTCAACTGGAAGGCGAGGCACAGGAGCGCGACGAGCAGCAGGCCCCCCAGCTCCACGAGGGGCAGGGCGCGCAGGAGCCTAGGACTTGGCAAGACGGATCTTCTGCTCGCTCTTTTCGCGGCAGAAGGTGCAGAAGATGTGGTCGCCCTGGTTGAAGGACGGCGTCCAGGGTGGATACATCGAGCAGCGCGGATCCAGGCAGTGGTGCAGCTCCCAGAGCGTGCCCAACTGGTGCAGCGCGTGGCGCGCGATGGGCTTGAAGTCCTTCTCCAGGTCCTTGAAGGGCGCGATGGTGAGCACCGCCCGGTCCTTGCCGTAGCGGGCGAAGCCCGTCGTCGGGGCCTTGCCGCTGAGCAGCTCGCGGTCCTTCAGCTTGCGCGAGGTGAGCAGCAGCACCTTGTCGTCCTTGTAGGCCCGGACGCCCTTCACCTCGTCCAGCAGCTTCTCGGCGTCCAGGGGCTCGGACATGCCCGCGGGTGCCTCCGCGGGGCCGCTGTGCTCGCTGCCCACGCCGAAGGCCGTGTAGAGCGTGCGGTTGAACTTGGCGAGCTGCTTGTCGTCGAAAGGGTCCAGCGTCACGACGCGAATCACGGGGCGTCACCTCGGCGGGAAGGCCCTCGCGGTGCCGGGCGCGCGGACTGACGCGACGCGGGCGGCCGGGAGGGCCGGAAGGTCCTGCGGTTCACTCGTCCTCGGCCGGCTTGGCCTTGGGCGGACGGCCGCGCTTCTTCGGGGCGGCGGGCTCGGCGGGGGCGGCACCCTCGGGCGGTTTGGCCTTGGGCGGACGACCCCGCTTCTTCGGGGCGGCGGGTTCAGCGCTCTCCGCCGCCACCTCGGGCTTCGGCTTGGGCGGGCGGCCGCGCTTCTTCGGGGCGGCGGGCTCGCCACCTTCGTCGGCGGGCTTGGCCTTGGGCGGACGGCCGCGCTTCTTGGGCGCCTCGTCGGAGCCCTCCTCGCTGGCTTCGCCTTCCTCTTCCGAACCTTCCTCGGCGGACTCCTCCTCGGGCTCGGCCGGCGGCTCCTCGTCCGAGGGCAGGTCCAGCTCTCCGCCCTCCAGGCCCATGAGGTCGCCGTCGAGGTCCATGTCGTCCTCGTCGCCTCCGGGCCGGGCGAACTCGGCGGCGGTGCGCTTGGGGCGCTCGCGGCCGGGCGGGAAGAGGACGATGTCGATGGAGTCCTCGGCGTTGGCCTCGGCGGTGCCCAGCGCGGCGGCGACCTCCGACACCAGCAGGTGCCGGGCGTTGTCGTAGAGCTCACGCTCCTTGGTGGGCAGTGGACGCAGCTCGCTCAGGACCTGGAGGCCCTTGACGACCTCCGCCAGGCCCAGGATGCCGCCCTGGGTCATGCGGTCCAGGTTGGTGCGCGCGCGTTGCTTCCAATCCAGGTCGGCCTTGTCGCTGTCCGAGCGCAGGAAGGAATAGATCTCCTCCACGTCGGCGACGCTCGCGACCTTGCGCACGCCAATGGAGACGATCTTGCCTTCCGGCACCATGACGACGGCGCCGTCTTCCTCCCGGCGCATGGTGACGAACGTGAGCTTCTGCCCCGCCACCTCCTTCACATCGATGGCGGCGACGCGACAGACCCCCTGGTTGGGGTAGACGACCCGGTCTCCAACCTGGAGCTGGAGTGCAGCGGACCCTTCTGGCATGGCCCCCTCGTGGGCGGGTGTGATGAGCACCGAAGCGAGCGCCGGTCGTAGCACCGTGCCCCGCCGGATGCCACGAGATTACCGGGGAAGCTTTGTCATCCGTGCGGCATTGCGCTGTGCTTCCAACAACCGGCCCATGACCTCGTGTGCCTGGGCGTCCAGGACAGCGTCGATCTGGGCATCGGTCGGTCCCTCGTCCGCCATGCCTCCAGGTTGGGCATCCACGCGAGCGGAAAGTCCCACCGTCCCCACCACCGCGATTCCCAGCGCCAGCACCGCCGTCAGCTTCTTCATGAGCGTCCTCCGTTGCGGCGCAAGGGTAGGGGCGACGCCCGGATGATCAATTTTTCGGCAACAGGTCGCCTGCGCCCTGTAGCGGCCCGTGGCGCGCTACTGGTGCAGCGGCGCCACCGGCGTGACCTCCAGCGTGAGGCCGCCGGTGTTGTCGTCCGGGTCGTCGTCCGGGAACGCGAGCCGCAGCCAGCGCGCGCCCCGAATCACCGTGGGCCGGTTGACCTCCAGCACCTCCAGCGTGCCGGGCGCGGTGAGCGGGGAGTCCCCCTCGCCGTGCAGCGCGAGCACCTGATCCACCGCGCCGCCGCTGAAGCCCCGCGTGCGCGCCGGATCCGCCGCGGCCCGCACGACGACGCGGTAGGTGGTGGAGGCATCCAGCTCCCGCAGCGTGAAGCCTTCGTGGGGCGGGAGCGAGACAGCGTGGCGACGCGCGTCCAGCAGCAGGGTGGTGATGGCGCCGCTGGCCTGTTCGCGCACGTGCACCTGGAGGGCGCCGCGGTTGTCGTAGGCGCGCCCGTCCCACAGGAACACGTAGAGGACGGAGGCGTTCTGCACCAGCACCTCGTCCGTGCCCACCACGCCGAAGCTGTCGCGCGCGGGCAGGGCCGCGCCTCCTTCCAGGAAGTACGCCGCCTGGGTCACCGGCATCGGTCCCCCCAGCGACACGTGCCCGTTGGCGCGCAGGCCGTACGTGCGGGAGGGATCCAACCGCATGCGCGCCGCGGCGGACGGGGGCACGCGGAAGGCATGCGCGTCCGCGCTGAGCATGAAGGGCCCGCCGGAGCGATAGAGGGCGTCGGGGGACTCGAGCCGGGTGAGGGCTCGCGCCGCAGCCGGGCGCTTCGGCGTCAGGCGGGCGTGGACCGCGAGCGTGGTGCCGCGCTCGGCCTTCACGCGCTGGTTCCAGGGCACCATGCCCGGCAGCGACACCTCCAGCATGTGTTCGGTGTCCGCCTGGAGCTGGGTGACGAGCGTGGGCGTCGTCTCCTTCAGCTCCCGGCCGTCCACGCGGATGGTGGCGCCCGCGGGCGAGGAGCTGAGCTCCACCGCGAAGGAGTTCGTGCCCCCCACGAGCAGGCCCATCCACATGGCCAGCAGCGCGGCCACCACTGGAGCGCCGCGCAGGGCCCAGCCTCGCAGCGTGCGGGGCCACGCGGGTTGCGGGGGCGACGACGGGGCCTGTGTGGGCAACGGCTGCGGCGGCAGGGGCTGCGTGATGACGTCACCCCGGGGCTCTCCGTGCGGCACCGGCGTGGGGTGCCGGGGCGAGTCCGGCGGCGTCTGCACCGGGGGCGGCTCCGCCACGCCGCTCCAGCGGCCCACCTTGGCGATGAACTCCCGGGGCAGCTGCACGGGCCGGCCGGCGTCCACCAGCTCCGGCTCGAAGAGGTAGCCCATGAAGTGGCCCAGCTCGCTCTGGGACACGTCCGGCGCGGTGACGTGGAGCTGCCGCGCCAGGGCCTCCGCGAAGGCCTGCGCGGTGGGGTAGCGCTGCTCCGGGCTGGTGGCCATCGCGGTGAGCAGGATGCGCTCCAGCGCGGCGGGGATGCCCGGCGTCCACTCGCGCGGACGGGGGAAGTCACCTTGCGAGATTTTTCGCAGCACGTCCGGCAGCGCGCCCTCGAAGGGCCGGCGCCCGCAGAGCATCTCGTAGAGGACCGTGCCGGCGGCGAACACGTCGGTGCGCGCGTCCAGCGGCTGGCCCCGGGCCTGCTCCGGCGCGAAGTAGACGTACTTGCCCTTGGCCGCGTCGTTCTTCGTCTCGCTGCGTCCGGCGAGCCGGGCCCGGGCGATGCCGAAGTCCACCAGCTTCACCTGCCCCTCGTAGGACAGGAGCACGTTCTGCGGGCTGACGTCGCGGTGGACGATGTGCAGCGGCCGGCCGTTGTCGTCCAGGCGCGTGTGCGCGTACGCAAGGCCGCGCAGCATGTCGATGGCCACCAGCACCGCCAGCGGCGGCGGCAGCGCGGTAAGGCCCTTGTCCCGGGCCCGGCGCATCACGTGCGAGAGCGGATGGCCGTCCACCCACTCCATCGCGAGGAAGTACTCGCCCTCCACCTCGCCGAAGTCGAAGATCTGCGCGATGTTGCCGTGCGACAACCCCAGCGCGATGCGCGCCTCGTTGATGAACATCGACACGAACGCGCTGTCGTCCGCGTAGCCGGGAAGGATCTTCTTGATGACCACCGGCTTCGTGATGCCCGCCACCGCCGTCATCCGGGCGCGGTAGATCTCCGCCATGCCGCCCGTCGCGATGCGCTCGAGCAACTTGTACTTTCCGAACTGGAGGCCCGCGGAAGGCTGCGGCACGTTCGAATCGGCTCCTGCTGGGAGTCCACCGGGAAAATCGCGAGAAGCTATCATGAGCCCATTCAGCCGCCCGGAGTGGAACTTTCCGCTGCGCTCGCCAGCCTCCTCTCAACGCGTCATCTGGTTGCTGCTCATCCTTTGTGGCCTGGCGCTGGGCGCCTGCCGCGATACGCCGCCAGCCCCGTCGCCGGCTCCCATGCCTTCCCCTCCCTCTGGAGAGGCCGCCCGCCCCGTGGCGTCCCCCGTGGCGCCCAGGGATGCGGGGACGTGGGCGGACGCGGTCATCGCGCCCGTGTCCGCGCCGGCCTTCGGGGAGCCCCTGCCTGAAGACGTCCTCCGGCTGGAAATGTCGGGAGACGCGGTGCGACTGGGCGCGGAATCCTTCGTTCCCGCCAGTGAAGTGGACGCCGCGCGGCTGGCGCAACGCGTGGGCGGCAAGGGCGTGCTGCTCGTCATCGGCGACGCCGACACGTTCCTCGCGCAGGTGTCCGAACTCCTGGCGGTGCTCCAGACCAAGGCCGCCTCCGTGTGGCTCCAGCACCCGGACGCGCCGGTGGCCTACCGCGTGGTGCTGCGCGACGAGGACGGCTTCCGGGCGTGGCTCCAGGAGGTGGCGCCCGGGAAGCTGCGCATCATCCAGCGCGCGGACGGCTTCGAATTGACGACGAGCGTGGGCAAGCTGCCGGGGCCGGACCGCAACGGCCCCACGGTGCCGGTGCGCGGCGGGCGTCAGGACATCGCCACGCTCCGTCGGGAGCTTGCCCGGCTCAAGGGGCGCTTCACCACGTCGGACGACCTGTGCCTCGTGCCCTCCTTCGGCACGGAGGTGGCGCAGGTGGCGCGGGCGCTCGGGGGCACGTACGTCGCGCCGGAGGAGCCCCTCTTCGACACGCTCTGCCTCGTCTATCCGCTGCCCCGGCCATCACCCGCGGGCGCGCGGGACGCGGGTTCCCCGTAATCACGGACAGCGAAGCCTCCCGCCCACCGGCCGGGCGCGCGCGGATGGGGGCGGGGGAAGGAAGCGCATCCGCTTGAGGTGTCGCGCCCGTGTCGCTACTACCCCCGGCGTGTCGCGCGCTCTACAGTGCCGCGCCTTGGTTTTTCGCTGGATACGGAGGGCGCTGTCCCTCCCGGAGGTCGTAGATGGTCGCCGCAACCGAGCCCGCTGCCCGTCCCCAGGATGTTCTCGCTGGTGGGACGTTCCTCTTCCAGGAGGTGGGCGCCACCCGCATCCTCACGCCGGAGGGTTTCTCCGAGGAGCAGCGACTCTTCTTCAAGACGGCGCTCCAGTTCTGCCGCGAGCAGGTGCTGCCGCAGGCCGCGCGCATCGAGGGCAAGGACAACGCGCTCCTGCGCGACCTGCTGCGCCGCGCGGGTGAGCTGGGCCTGTTGAGCGTGGACATCGCGGAGACCTACGGCGGCACCGGGCTGGACAAGACGACGTCGCTCTTGCTCGCGGAGGCGATGAGCCTCCTGGGCTCCTGGTCGGTGACGTCCAGCGCGCACACCGGCATCGGCACGCTGCCCATCGTCTGGTTCGGCAACGAGGCCCAGAAGGCGAAGTACCTGCCGAAGCTCGCCACGGGTGAGTGGGTGGCGGCCTACGCGCTGACGGAGCAGGGCAGCGGCAGCGACGCGCGCGGGGCGAAGACGAAGGCGGTGCGCACGGCGGACGGCCAGCACTACGTGCTCAACGGCTCCAAGCTGTACATCACCAACGCGGCCTTCGCGGACGTGTTCGTCGTCTTCGCGCAGGTGGACGGCGACAAGTTCACCGGCTTCATCGTGGAGAAGGACACCCCCGGCCTCACCGTGGGCCCCGAAGAGCACAAGATGGGCATTCGCGGCTCGTCCACCTGTCCGCTCTATTTCGAGGACGCGAAGGTGCCCGCGGAGAACCTGCTGGGAGAGCTGGGCAAGGGCCACCGCATCGCCTTCAACATCCTCAACTACGGCCGCCTCAAGCTGGGCGCGGGCGTCATCGGCAGCATGAAGCTGCAGCTGCAGAACGCGCTCAAGTTCGCGCAGGAGCGCAAGCAGTTCAAGGCGCCCATCGCCACGTTCCCGCTCATCCGCGAGAAGCTGGCGCGCATGGCGACGCTCGTCTACGCGGTGGAGAGCATGACGTACCGCACCGCGGGGCTCGTGGACGGACGGCTCGCCGCGAAGGAGCGCTCGGACGCGGACTACGACGCGCACGTCATCGCCGCGATGGAGGAGTTCGCCACGGAGGCCTCCATCATGAAGGTCTTCGGTTCGGAGGCCCTGAACTTCCTGGTGGATGACGCGGTGCAGGTGCACGGCGGCGCGGGCTACATCGAGGAGTACCCGGTGGAGCGCGCCTACCGCGACGCACGCATCAACCGCATCTTCGAGGGCACCAATGAGATCAACCGCATGCTCATCACCGGCATGCTGCTCAAGCGCGCGGTGAAGGGCGACCTGCCGCTGTTCGCCCAGGCCCGCTCCGTGTCGGAGGAGCTGAACCGGGGCGAGCGTCCCCGCGCGGGCCGTCAGGACGCGCTGGCCAACGAAGAGGTCGCCGCCGAGTGCGCCAAGCACCTGGCCATCCACGGCATGCGCCTGGCCGCGGAGACGTTCGGCACGGAGCTGGACAAGCACCAGGAGGTCATGGCCGCGCTGGCGGACGTGGTGATGGACGCCTACGCGCTGGACTCCATGGTGACGCGCACCCGGCAGTCCGCCGCCAGCGGCGTGCAGGATCCGCTGCGCGTGTCGCTGGTGCGGCTGTACGCGATGGAGTCCACCACGCGCGCCTTCGAGCGCACCCGCCGCGCGCTGTGCGCCACGCTCAAGGGCGACGTGCTCGCGCTGGAGCTCAAGCGGCTCTCCGCCCTGGACGCCTTCACGGCGTACGACCCGGCGGAGCTGCGCGAGACCATCGTCGCGGGCCTGGAAGACGCGGGCGGCTACCCGTACAACCCGCTGTAGTCCCTGTTGGAAGCGGATGCCCTGTGTTCAGGGCATCCGCGACACGGCATCCAGCCCGAAGCTGACCCGCGCCCGCCAGGGGCCGGGCGGCAGGTGCTCCAGCGCCATCAGCGCTTCCAGCCGCTGGAGCATGTCCGGCCGCAGCCGGCCGAACGTCGCGCCGAAGCCCGGGGTGACGGCCTCCGTCGTCCCCTTGCGCGGCAGCGACGAGGTCCAGGCCACCTCTCCGTGCAGGAGCAGGGGGCCCTCCTTCATGTCCATCTCCAGGAGGAAGGGCGCGCCCACCTGGACCTCGCGGGGCAGGGCAGGGGCCTCCACCTCCAGGCCCACGCCTCCGCGCGAGATGTCCCGCACGAAGTAGTTCGGGGCCCGGGGGTCGCCTTCCTTCGCGCGCACGTGCAGCGGCAGGCGCGGGAAGCGGCGCAGGCCGTTCTGCTCCTCCTGGGCGAAGATGTGCTGGAGCACCGCGTCCAGGCCGCTGCGATCCTCCGAACCGTCGTAGCGGATGGTGAGCTGGAAGCGCTCGCCCGGGCGGGGCTCCACCTTGACGACCTCGCCCAGCACCTCCACCGGACGGGGCATGCCGCCCGCGTGCAGCTCAAAGGTGAAGCGCGTGCCCAGGGGCAGCGCCTTGCGCGTCTCCAGGGTGACGCCTCCCAGGCCCACGCTGCGGGTGTACTCGCCGACCAGCGACTGCGGCGTCTTGTAGGCCACCTTCAGTCGAACGTTCGTGCTCACGCGGCCACCACTCTCAGCCTGGGAGCGGAAAAACTCAAGTTTGCCCCACCTCCAGGGGTAGGCCGCCCCGCATGTGCCCTCCGGGATGTCCGGCGGCGGGCGCGCGGTGTTCCAACCTGTTGCGGTTTCTTGACCCCCCTGGGGGGGGCGCGTATGTATGCCGGCCGCAGAGGGGTAAGAAGTGGGAAGGAGTGGTGGTCCGACCCGTGCTGGGCTGAAAAGGTGGATCGTCCCGCGTGTTCCGAGGCGTCTATGAGCACCAGATCGACGCGAAGGGGCGCACCAGCCTCCCGGCGAAGCTCCGGGAGACGTTGGTGGGCGCCTACGACGAGCGGCTCATCGTCACCACGGCCCTGGACCCCTGCCTCCACGCCTACCCGGTGCGGGAGTGGGAGGCGTTGGAGACCGCGCTCGCCCGGCGCAACCCCATGGAGCCGGGGGTCAAGACGTTGATGCGGCTGTACGTGGCCAGCGCGCAGGAGTGCCCGTTGGACAAGCTGGGCCGGCTGCTCATCCCGCCGTCGCTCAGGACGTACGCGAAGCTGGAGAAGGACGTGGTGTGGGCGGGGATGGTGAAGGTGATCGAGCTTTGGAGCCTGGACGGTTGGGCGAAGGCGCAGGCGGATGCGCGCCAGGAAGCCACCTCCCAGGACGTGTTGAGGGTGCTGGGCGAACTGCGCCAGCCGTAGCCAGGAAGTCGACAGCAGCCGGAAGTTCTCGCCAAGTGGTGCTCTGGAAGGGTGGCAGCGCATGGACCAGGTGCAGGAGGTTCGACGGAACAGGGCGGCGCTGGCCGCCTCCGAGCGCGTGGAGACCCTCATGCTCGAGGGTGAGCTGGGCGAGGAGGAACTCACCCAGCTGTGCGAGGACCTGATGCACAAGCTGCACCGGGGCATCCGCCAGGTGGTGGTGGACTTCGCGGACGTGTCGCACCTGAACTACCGGGGCGTGCGTCCGCTGATGGCCCGCACGGAGGCGTTCCGCCGCGCCGGTGGGGACGTGAAGCTGTCCGGGCTGTCGCCGTACCTGGCCGCCATCTTCCGCGCGGCCGGCGCCCACGACACCTTCGAGCTGTACCCGCACATGAACGATGCCCGGGCCGCCTTCTCGCTCGCGCGCGCTCCCTTCGTCTGAGCACCCCCTGACCCCCGTGGACTTCCACCACCAGACCGTCCTGCTCCACGAGACGGTGGACGTCCTGCTCCCGAAAGAGGGCAAGGTCATCCTCGACGGCACCCTCGGGGGCGGAGGCCACACCGAAGCGCTCCTCGCCCGGGGCGCCACGGTGGTGGGCGTGGACCGGGACCCCGTGGCGCTCGCGGCGGCCACCGCCCGCATGGGCGGCAACGCGCGCTTCCAGGCCCGGCAGGGCAACTTCGCGGAGCTGTCGAGCGTCGCGCAGGACCTGCTGCCCGTGGATGGCGTGCTGGTGGACCTGGGCGTGTCCTCGCCCCAGCTGGACGTGGCTGAGCGCGGCTTCTCCTTCATGAAGGACGGCCCGCTGGACATGCGCATGGGCGACACCGGCCCCACCGCCGCGGAGCTCATCGCCATCACCGACGAGCGCGACCTGGCGCAGATCCTCCGCGACTACGGGGAAGAGCCCTTCGCGCGGCCCATCGCCCGGGAGCTCAAGCGCGCGCTGCCCCAGCGCACGCTGGAGGCCGCGGAGGTGGTGAAGCGGGCGGTGCCCCGCAAGGCGTGGCCCGACCGCATCCACGTGGCCACCCGCACGTTCCAGGCGCTGCGCATGGCGGTGAACGGGGAGCTGGAGGCGCTGGACGCGCTCCTGGCGTCCCTGCCGTCGCTGCTCAAGGTGGGCGGCCGCGCGGCGGTCATCTCCTTCCACTCCCTGGAGGACCGCAAGGTGAAGGAAGCCTTCAAGGCCCTGGTGGGAGGGTGCACGTGTCCGCCGGGCTTCCCGGTGTGCGTGTGCAACAGCCAGGGCAACTTCGCCCTCGTGTCCAAGAAGGCCGTCGCGGCTTCCGACGCGGAAGTCGAGGCCAACCCCCGCTCTCGTAGCGCGCACCTGCGCGCGGTGGAGAAAGTCCGATGAGCAAGGCCCTCTCGCGCAACACCGTGTCCGTGGCGGGCGTGCTGATGCACCTGTTGCCCGCGGTGTTCCTCTTCACGCTGTTCGCCGCCGTGGGCATCCTCCACGTCACCAGCCGCGTGCTGGTGGTGGACATGGGCTACCGGCTGTCCAACGCGGAGGGCGAAAGCCGCTCGCTGACCCGGGAGAACGACCGGCTCAAGCTGGAGCTGGCCACGCTCAAGGCGCCGGGCCGCCTGGAGCGCGTGGCGCGCGAGCAGCTGGGCATGGCGATGCCCCGGGGCGGCGCGGTGGTCTCCGTGGGCGATGACCGCGTGAAGGACTCGCGCACCGCGCAGGCCCGTTCGTCGGCGCCGGCCGTGCGCGTGGCGGAGCGGGGTGCGCAGCGGTGAGGGACTTCAAGAGCGCGCGGGCACCCGAATCCAACGCGAAGTGGCTCAAGCTGCGGGTCCAGCTGCTGTTCGGGCTGTTCCTCGTGCTCTTGGGCACCGCGTTCGCCCGCGCGGTCTACCTCCAGGTCTTCCAGCAGGAGAAGCTGCGCGGCCTGGCGCAGGACCAGTACGTCCGGCAGATCGACATCCCGGCCCGCCGGGGCGACATCTTCGACCGTCGCGGCACGCCCCTGGCCCAGAGCGTGGAGGTGGACTCCATCTGGGTGGACCCGTCCATGCTCCCCGACGTGCGGCAGGCGGCGCGGCTGCTCGCGAAGGCCGTGCACCTGGACCCCAACGACGTCGCCTCGCGCATCGGCCGCGCCCGGCGCTTCGCGTGGGTGAAGCGTCAGGCGAAGCCGCAGGAGGTGGAGGCGGTGAAGGCGCTGGGGCTTCCGGGCCTGGGCTTCACCAAGGAGCCCAAGCGCTTCTACCCGCAGCGCGAGCTGGGCGCGCACATCGTCGGCATGGTGGGCACCGACGGCCACGGCCTGGAAGGCCTGGAGCTGGCGTTCGAGGATGAGCTGTCCGGCCAGAACGCGCGCACCTCCGGCTTCCGCGACGCCAAGGGCCGCAAGCTGATGGTGCAGGGCGCGTTGGATCCGCTGGAGCGCCAGGGCGCCGCGGTGACGCTGACGCTGGACCGCCACCTCCAGTACGTCGCGGAGAAGGCGCTCGCGAAGGCGGTGGATGACTCCAAGGCCATCGCCGGCATGGCGGTGGTGCTGGACCCGCGCACCGGGGAGCTGCTGGCGCTGGCCAACAACCCGCGCTTCAACCCCAACACGCCGGAGGACGGCGTGAAGAACGCCATCCGCAACCGCGCCGCGCTGGACGCCTTCGAACCCGGCTCCACGATGAAGGCCTTCGTGGTGGCCGCCGCGCTGGAAGAGAAGGTCATCACCCCGGAGACGCTGACCTTCTGTGAGAACGGCGCCTTCCGCATTGGCCGCCACACCATCAACGACACCCACCCGCACGGGTGGCTGACGCCGCAGGGCATCCTCCAGGTGTCCTCCAACATCGGCGCCGCGAAGGTCGCGGACGCCCTGGGCCGCGAGAAGATGGTCGCCGCCTACCACGCCTTCGGCTTCGCGGAGCGCACGGGCCTGGCGCTGACCGGGGAGAGCCGGGGCGTCATCCCGTTTCCGAAATCGGACATCTCCCTGGCCACCCAATCCTTCGGCCAGGGAATGACTTCCACCGCCGTGCAGCTGGCGGCGGCCTACGGGGCGCTGGCCAACGACGGCGTGCTGATGCGCCCGTACCTGGTCTCCAAGGTGGTGGACCCGGACGGCGTGGTGCTGCTGGAGAACCAGCCCACGGAGCTGCGCCGGGTCGTTTCCCAGAGGGTGGCGCGGCAGGTCGTGGGCATGCTTGAGAGCGTGATGGTCAAGGGAGGAACCGCTCCCAAGGGCGCCATGGACGACTACCGCGTGGCCGGAAAGACGGGCACCGCCCAGAAGGCGGACCCCGTCGCGCGTGGATATTCCGACAAACGCATCGCGTCTTTTGCGGGCATGGTGCCGGCCGAGGCCCCGCGCGCGGTGATTCTCGTGGTAGTGGACGAACCGAAGACGGACGTATACGGGGGGAACGTGGCTGCCCCCGCCTTCAAGGAAATCGCTACCGCCGCCATGGCCCACCTGGCCGTGCCCCCGTCTCGTACGGTGGCACCCGCCGAGGTGGCCGCGGCCGCCGCGCCTCCGGTGCCCCCTCCGGCATCGAAGGCACTGGCGAAGGCCGTCCCGGTACGGGCCGTCCTGGCGGAAGCGGTGACCGAGACCCCGGAGCCCGGCACGGTGCGTGTGCCGGACGTCCAGGGTCAGGCGGGACGCGAAGCCGTGGTGAAGTTGCTTGCCGCGGCGTTGGAGCCACAGCTGCAAGGCAGTGGACGAGTGGTGTCTCAGACCCCCCCCGCCGGTGCGCTGGTGGAGAAGGGGGCCCGGGTGACGCTGGAACTGGCGACGCGGCAATGAGGCCGTGTCCTTTCCAGGCCCCGCATCAGCAATGCGTGTGAAGGGGAAGAGATGAAGCTGACGGATGTCCTCGCAGGGTGTGGAGCCGAGCAGACCTCGGGCGGCCGTTCCGCGGTTGACGTCACGGGAGTGACGCAGGATTCGCGGCGCGTGAAGCCGGGGGACCTCTTCATCGCCGTGCCCGGCCTGAAGGAAGACGGGGCCCAGTTCATTGGTGAAGCCGTGTCACGCGGCGCCGTGGCGGTGGTGTCCGAGAAGCAGGGGCAGTCCTCGCAGGTGCCGTTCTTCAAGGTGAGCAGCGCGCGCAAGGCGCTGGCCCTCATCGCGGCGAACTTCTACGGCCGCCCCGCCGACAAGCTGACGCTCCTGGGCGTCACCGGGACGAACGGGAAGACGACGACGACGTACCTCCTGGAGGCCATCCTCGCGACGGCCGCCATGTACTCCGGCTCTCCGGCCCCGGGCGTCATCGGGACGCTGGGCTACAAGTTCGGCGGCAAGACGACGGAGCTGGCCAACACCACGCCGGACCCGTTGGAGCTGCACCGCATCTTCCGCGAGATGGTGGATGCCGGCGTGGAGACCGTGGTGATGGAGGTGTCCAGCCACGCGCTCGCGCAGGAGCGCGTGCACGGGCTCACCTTCAAGGCCGTGGGCTTCAGCAACCTGTCGCGCGACCACCTGGACTACCACAAGGACCTGGAGGAGTACTTCCAGGTGAAGCGCAAGCTCTTCGCGGAGAACCTGGCCGCCACGGGCACCGCGGTGGTCAACGGCGACGACACCTTCGCCAGCCGCATCTACAACGAGCTGCGCGGCCAGAAGCGCATGGCGTGGAAGTTCAGCCGCCTGGGGCCCGGTGAAATCTCCGCCTCGGACGCGACCTTCTCGCTCAAGGGCATCGAGGCCACCGTGAAGACGCCCGCGGGCGACATCAAGGTGAAGAGCAAGCTGCTCGGGCCCCACAACCTGGAGAACATCCTCCTGGCGGCGGGCATCGCGCTGGGCGCGGGCATCTCGCGCGCGGACGTGAAGAGCGGCATCGAGCTGGTCTCCAAGGTGTCCGGCCGCATGGACCGCGCGGAGAACCACCGGGGCGGTCCCGCTCCGGCCGTGCTGGTGGACTACGCGCACACGGATGACGCGCTCAAGCGCTCCATCGAGGCGGCGCGCACGCTGGCCAAGGGCCGCGTCATCGTCGTCTTCGGCTGCGGCGGCGACCGCGACAAGGGCAAGCGCCCGCTGATGGGCACGGTGGCCGCGGAGGGCGCCGACCTGGTGATGGTGACCAGCGACAACCCCCGCACGGAGGACCCGGAGGCCATCATCTCCGAGGTGACTCCGGGCCTGGAGAAGGGCGGCCTGCGCCGCATCTCCGCGGGCAAGGCGAAGGTCGGGGAGAAGGGCTACCTCGTGGACGCGGACCGCCGCGCCGCCATCGAGCAGGCCATCAACCTGGCCAAGGACGACGACGTCGTCCTCATCGCCGGCAAGGGCCATGAGACCTACCAGACGGTGGGCTCCGAGAAGCACGCCTTCGACGACCGCGAGGTCGCCGCGAAGGCGCTGGCCAACCGCATCCCGGGCTGACCTCCACCAGGCCGAACGCCACCCCCCTTCATGGCCGCTCGATTCTCCGACGATGAGGTGGTGCAGGCGACCGGGGCGACCCGCCGCGGGGACGCTGTTCCCGCGGGGTTTCCCGACGTCCGCACCGACACGCGGTCGCTCACCCCGGGGTGCCTGTTCGTGGCGCTCCAGGGCGAGCGTTTCGACGCCCACGACTTCGTGGACGGCGCCATGCGCGCCGGGGCCGCGGGGGCGGTGGTGAAGAAGGGCAGGGCGCTTCCAGCCCTGCCCGCCCACTTCCCGCTGTACGAAGTGGAGGACACCCTGGCCGCGCTCGGCGGCCTGGGCGCGCTGCACCGCCGCCGCTTCCGCATCCCGGTGGCGGCGGTGGGGGGCTCCAACGGGAAGACGACCACCAAGGAGATGGTGGGCGCCATCCTGGCCACGCGAGGCCCGGCGCTGAAGACGGAGGGCAACTTCAACAACGAGATTGGCGTCCCGCTGACGCTCTTCCGGCTGGAGCCGTCCCACGTGGCGGCGGTCATCGAAGTGGGGATGAACCAGCCGGGGGAGATCGAGCGGCTGACGCGCCGGGTGCAGCCCGACGCGGGCGTCATCACCGTCGTCCAACCGGAGCACCTGGAAGGGCTGGGCAGCCTCCAGGGCGTGGCCGAGGCGGAGGGCGAGCTGTTCCGCGAGCTGCTTCCCCAGGCGACCGCGGTGGTGAACCTGGACGATGAGCACATCGTGCACCAGGCCGCGCGCAGTGGCGCGAAGCACCTGACGTTTGGCCGCGCGGAGGCCGCCGACGTGCGGCTCACAGGCATCCAGACGCTGGGCCGCGACGGCATGGTGGCCACGGTCCGCTACGCCCAGCAGGACTGGCCGGTGCGCCTG
The DNA here is from genome assembly GCF_003612125.1 of Corallococcus praedator. Taxonomy (GTDB): domain Bacteria; phylum Myxococcota; class Myxococcia; order Myxococcales; family Myxococcaceae; genus Corallococcus; species Corallococcus praedator. The sequence continues at coordinate 26,793 of NZ_RAWI01000021.1, read as the reverse complement.
CACTTCGTGGGACCGCACAACGCGCAGAACGCGACGGCGGCGTTCGCGACGGCGCTGGCCCTGGGCTACTCCCCCGAGGAGTGCGTGCGGGGCCTGGAGTCAGCGCGGCCGTACGCGCGGCGGCTCAACATCCTGGACGGGCAGGCCGGCGTGACGGTGGTGGATGACTGCTACAACGCCAACCCCGCTTCGATGGAGGCGGCGCTCGTCACGCTGGGCACGCTGGTGCCCCAGGGGGGACGCGCGGTGGCGGTGCTGGGCGACATGCTGGAGCTGGGCGCGGGCGAGGCGGAGGAGCATGCGAAGCTGGGCACGCTCGTCGCGAAGCACGCGTCGCTGGTGGCGTTCTTCGGGCCCCGGTCCGAGGACGGTCACCAGAGCGCGAAGCTGGGAGCATCCGCCGCGCACTTCACCGAAGTGGAGCCCCTGGTCGCGTGGTTGACGCCCCGGCTCAACCCCGGTGACGTGGTGCTGGTGAAGGCCAGTCGCGGCATGCGACTGGAGCGCGTGGTGGCCGCCCTGACGGGCACGGCCGCCCCCAAAGGGAGTCACTAAGTGCTGTACCTCCTGTACGAGCTCATCCAGAACACCGAGGCCGGGCGCGTCCTCAACTTCCTGCGCTACCCGACCTTCCGCATCATCGCCGCGGGCGTCTTCGCCCTGCTCCTGGGGATGCTCATCGGTCCGCGCCTCATCGCGCGGCTGCGCCTGAAGCAGCACGGGCAGAGCAACGTGCGCGAGGACACGCCGGACTCGCACCAGAAGAAGAAGGGCACGCCCACCATGGGTGGCGCGCTCATCCTCCTGTGCATCGCGGCGGGCACGCTCTTGTTCGCGGACCTGAAGAGCCGCGGCGTCTGGGTGATGATCCTCCTCACCTTCGGCTACGGCTTCATCGGCTTCCTGGACGACTGGCTCAAGCTGTCCAAGCGCAACTCCAAGGGCCTCGCGGGGCGCAAGAAGATGGTGCTGCAGACCGTCTTCTTCCTCATCGCCATCTTCGGCCTCATGTGCACGTGGACGAAGGCGGACGGCTCCTTCGGGCCCACGCTGCTCATCGACACGCGGCTGACCTTGCCGTTCGTGCCGTCGCATTGGTTCAACCCGGACCTGGGCTGGTTCTACGTCGTGTTCGCGTGGATCGTCATCGTGGGCACGTCCAACGCGGTGAACCTCACGGACGGCCTGGACGGCCTGGCCATCGTGCCGACCATCGTGTCGGCGGTGACGTTCTGCGTGCTCTGCTACGTGGCGGGCACCACGCTGCACATCGCGGACACGGAGACGGTGAACGGCGTCGCGCGCCTCACCGCCACGCCGCTGTACCGCTACCTGGGCATCCTCCAGGTGCCGGGCGGAGCGGAGCTGGCCGTGTTCTGCGCGAGCATCGTGGGCGCGGGCATCTCCTTCCTCTGGTTCAACACCTACCCGGCGTCCGTGTTCATGGGCGACATCGGCTCGCTCGCGCTGGGTGGCGCGCTGGGGGCGCTGGCGGTGTTCTCGAAGAACGAGGTGGTCTCCGCCATCATCCACGGCATCTTCTTCGCGGAAGCGCTGAGCGTGATGATCCAGGTGGCGTCGTTCAAGATGACGGGCCGCCGGGTGTTCAAGATGGCGCCGGTGCACCACCACTTCGAGCTCAAGGGCATGGCCGAGCCGAAGATCATCGTGCGTTTCTGGATTGTCGCCATCCTCTGTGGTGGCGTGGCCCTGCTGTCCCTGAAACTGCGCTAGTCCCCAAAGGGGTCGGTCCCGCCCATGAACGCTTCGCTGTCCGGTCGGAAGGTCGCGGTGTTCGGGCTGGCCAAGAGTGGCGTCGCGGCGCTGCGCCTGCTGCTCCAGCACGGCGCGAAGGTGACGGCGCTGGATGCCCGCTCCGCGGACGCTCTGGGCGACGTGGTCAAGGAGCTTCACGCGAAGGGCGTGACGCTCGTCACCGGCGCCACGCCGGAGGGCCTGCTCACCCGCCAGGACCTGGTGGTGGTGAGCCCGGGCGTGCCGCTGTCGCTGCCGGAGCTGGAGGCCGCGCGCACGTCGGGTGTCCCGGTGTGGGGTGAGGTCGAACTGGCGGGGCGCGTCCTGGAGCAGGCCGGCGTCACGCGGCTGCTGGGCATCACCGGCACCAACGGCAAGAGCACCACCACGGCGCTCACCGGGGAGCTGTACGCCCGGGGCGGCCAGCGCACCTTCGTGGGAGGCAACCTGGGTCGTCCGCTGGCGGAGGCCGCCATGTCCCCCGGAGACTGGGACGCGCTGGTGGTGGAGCTGTCCAGCTTCCAGTTGGAGGGCATCCACGCGCTGCGCCCCTACGGCGCGGCCATCCTCAACCTCACGCCGGACCACCTGGACCGCTACGCGAGCCAGGGCGAGTACGGGGCGGCGAAGGCGCGCATCTTCATGAACCAGCACGCCGGCAGCGACTTCGCGGTGGTGAACGCGGACGACGCGGCGGTGATGCAACTGGCGGCCTCCGCGCGCGTGCCGGTGTACGGCTTCAGCGTCACGGGCCGCCCTGCGGCGGACGCGCCCCGACTGGCGGGGCTCGCGGTGGCCCAGGAGGGCGGCTTCCGGCTGGAGTTCTCCGGCGAGGACTTCGTCCTGCGCAACCGCGCGCTCCGGGGCGCCCACAACGCGCAGAACGCGATGGCGGCCACGCTGCTCGCGCGGCTGGGCGGCGTGTCCCGGGACGCGGTGCAGGCGGGGCTGGATGGCTACCCGGGCCTGCCGCACCGGCTGGAGAGCGTGCGCGTGCTGGACGGCGTGGAGTGGGTGAACGACTCCAAGGCCACCAACGTGGACTCGGTGCTGGTGGCGCTCAAGGCCTTCGCGGGCGGCGTGTGGCTCATCGCGGGCGGCAAGGGCAAGGGCGCTCCGTACGCGCCCATGGTGGAGGCGGGGCAGGGGAAGGTGAAGGGCGTGCTCACCATCGGCCAGGACGCGGACGCGCTCGCGCGGGCCTACGCCAACGAGGCCCCGGTGCACGCCTGTGGCACGCTGGACGCGGCGGTGGCCAAGGCGCGTGGGCTCGCGGTGGAGGGGGACACGGTCCTCCTGTCGCCCGCGTGCGCGTCGTACGACCAGTTCAAGAACTTCGAGGACCGGGGCGACACGTTCAAGCGCCTCGTCGGAGCGCTCTGACCTTCATGAAGACCTCTCCTCCAACCGCCCCCGTGCGGTTCGATCCAATCCTGCTGTGCGCCGTGCTGGCGCTGGTCTCGCTGGGCCTCGTCATGACGTACTCGGCCAGCGCGGTGCTCGCCCAGGACAAGCTGGGGGACAGCCTGTACTTCCTCAAGCGCCAGCTGGCGGCCGCGGGCCTGGGCGTCGTGGGCATGGCGGTGATGATGAAGCTGGGCTGGCGGCGGCTGGCGCGGCTGGCGTACCCGCTGCTGCTGGTGGCCATCGTGCTGATGGTGCTGGTGGCGATTCCGGGCATCGGCACGACGGCGGGCGGCGCGCGGCGGTGGATCCGCCTGCCGGGCTTCAGCCTCCAGCCGGCGGAGGTCGCCAAGTTCGCGTGGCTCGTCTACCTGTCCTATTCGCTCGCGAAGAAGCGGGAGAAGGTGGCCACGTTCTCCATCGGCTTCCTGCCGCACCTCGCGCTGTGCGGCATCCTGGTGTTCCTGTGCATGCTCCAGCCGGACTTCGGCAGCAGCGTGCTCCTGGTGTTCATGCTCTTCGTGCTGCTGTTCGCGGCGGGCACGAAGCTCAGCTACCTGGTGGGGTCGGTGCTGCTGGCGCTGCCCCTGGCCTTCGTGGCCATCGCGACCAGCCCCTACCGCATGAAGCGCATCCTCGCGTTCATGGACCCGTGGGCCCACCGGCATGACGTGGGCTACCAGGTGGCGGAGTCGCTGATGTCCATTGGCTCCGGCGGCATCACCGGCCTGGGCCTGGGTGACGGCCGGCAGAAGCTGTTCTTCCTGCCGGAGGCGCACACGGACTTCATCTTCTCCATCCTGGGGGAGGAGCTGGGGCTCATCGGCGTGGGCCTGCTCGTGTCCCTGTACGCCATCGTCCTCTGGCGCGGCATCCGCGCGAGCCTCGCGGCGGGGGAGACCTTCGGCACCTACCTGGGGCTGGGCATCAGCTCCATCATCGCGTTCCAGGCCACGGTGAACATGTGCGTGGCCATGGGCCTGCTGCCCACGAAGGGGCTGACGCTGCCGTTCGTGTCCTACGGCGGCACGTCGCTGGTGGTGCTGATGGGCTCCGCGGGCGTGCTGCTGTCGCTGAGCGCGAACACGCAGGGCGCCTCGCGGCCGGTGCGGACGGGGACGACGGACCTGCGGGAGGTGACGGCGTGAAGGTGCTCATCGCGGGTGGCGGCACCGGGGGACACCTGTTTCCCGGCATCGCGCTGGCGGAGGAAGTCGTCACGCGCCACCATGCCAACGAGGTCGTCTTCGTGGGCACCGAGCGGGGCCTGGAGGCCCGGGTGGTTCCCAAGGAGGGCTACCCGCTGGAGTTCGTGAAGGTGCAGGGCCTCAAGGGCAAGGGCTTCATCGGCCTGCTCAAGGGCCTCATCGCATTGCCGCTGGCGTTCCTCGCGTCGTTCCGCATCCTGTCGCGCCAGAAGCCGGACGTGGTGGTGGGCGTGGGCGGCTACGCGAGCGGGCCGGTGGTGCTGGCCGCGTGGATGATGGGGATTCCCACCGCCATCCAGGAGCAGAACGCGCTGCCCGGCCTCACCAACAAGATTCTGGGCCGCATCGTGAAGGTCGTCTTCACCGCCTTCGAGGAAGCCAAAGCGTTCTTCCCCGAGGCCAAGGTGCAGATGATTGGCAACCCCATCCGCCGCAAGCTGATGGACAACTACCTGCGCAGCAGCGCGGCGCACGAGAAGTTCTCCGTGCTCGTGTTCGGCGGCAGCCTGGGCGCGCGCGGCCTCAACAACCGCATGCTGGACGCGCTGGATTCGCTGGGCGACCTGAAGGATCAGGTGTCCATCGTCCACCAGACGGGCAAGAACGACCTGGAGACGGTGAAGAAGGGCTACGCGGACAAGGGCTTCGGCGCGCAGGCCACGGTGGTGGAGTTCATCGACGACATGTCCTCCGCCTATGCCCAGGCGGACCTGGTCATCTGTCGCGCGGGCGCGACGTCCCTGGCGGAGCTGACGGTGTGCAAGAAGGCCAGCATCCTGGTGCCCTTCCCGCACGCGACGGACAACCACCAGGAGGTGAATGCCCGGGCGCTGGTGGACGCGGGCGCGGCGCTGATGTTCCGTGAGTCGGAGCTCACCGGCCAGAAGCTGGCGGAGACGCTGCGCGGGCTGATGACGGACCCGGCGAAGCTCAAGCAGATGGCGAAGAAGGCCGGCATCCTGGGCCGGCCCGCGGCCGCGAAGGAATTGGCGGACGTGTGCGTGGACCTGACGACGCAGGCGTGGGGGCCCCAGGGGCGCGACCGAGGCCCCAAGGAGTCGAAGGACGCGAAGGACTCGAAGAAGGCACCCGGGAGCAAGGCATGAGCAAGTCCGTCAGCAACAAGCCCGGCAGCCTCTACAAGACGCGCCACGCGGCGCACGTGCACTTCGTGGGCGTGGGCGGCATCGGCATGAGCGGCATCGCGGAGGTGCTGCTCAACCTGGGCTACCGCGTGTCCGGCTCCGACCTGCGCGAGAGCGACATCACCCGCCGGCTCGCGAAGCTGGGCGCCACGCTGTACGAGGGCCACCGCGCGGCGAACCTGGTGCACGCGGACGTGGTGGTCATCTCCTCCGCGGTGCGCAAGGACAACCCGGAGGTGGTGGCGGCGCGCCAGCGCAAGATTCCCGTCATCCCGCGCGCGGAGATGCTCGCGGAGCTGATGCGCCTGAAGTACGCGGTCGCCGTCGCCGGAAGCCACGGCAAGACGACGACGACGTCCATGGTGGCCACGGTGCTGTCCGCGGCGGGCCTGGACCCGACGGCGGTGGTGGGCGGCAAGGTGAACGTGCTCGACTCCAACGCCAAGCTGGGCAAGAGCGAGCTGATGGTGGTGGAGGCCGACGAGTCCGACGGCAGCTTCCTCAAGCTGCACCCGTCCATCGCGGTCGTCACCAACATCGACCCGGAGCACATGGACCACTACGGCGACCTGGAGACGCTCCAGTCCGCCTTCGTGGAGTTCTGCAACCGCGTTCCCTTCTACGGCCTCAACGTGCTGTGCCTGGACAACCCCAACGTCCAGGCGCTGCTGCCGCGCATCGAGAAGCGCTTCGTCACCTACGGCAGCTCGCACATGGCGGACTACCGGCTGGAGGGCATCACGCTGGATGGCTTCACCACGACCTTCCGCGCGTTCCGCCGCGAAGAGGACCTGGGGGAGTTCCGCGTGCGCATGGTGGGCGCGCACAACGCCTTCAACGCGCTGGCCGTCGTCGCCATCGCGGAGGAGATGGACATCCCGCTGGAGACGGTGCGCGGCGCCCTGGCGGAGTTCGGCGGGGTGCAGCGCCGCTTCACCGTGCGCGGTGAAGTGGGTGGCATCACCGTGGTGGACGACTACGGGCACCACCCCACGGAGGTGATGGCCACGCTGTCGGGTGCGCGCCGGGCCTTCGGGCGCCGCGTGGTGGCCGCCTTCCAGCCGCACCGCTACACGCGCACGCACGACCTGATGAAGGAGTTCGCCACGTCGTTCAACGACGCGGACGTGCTCTTCGTCACCAGCGTGTACGCGGCGGGCGAGGAGCCCATCGCGGGCGCCACCGGGGACGCGCTGGCGGAGGCCATCCGCGCGCACGGTCACCGCGACGTGACGTTCGTGGAGAAGCGCGCGGACGTGGCGAAGGCGCTCCAGGAGCGCGTGCGCGAAGGCGACCTGGTGCTGACGCTGGGCGCCGGGGACATCACCCAGGTGGGCCCGGACCTCTTGAACCTGATGGGCGCGGCGAAGGGCGGGTAGGGGATGGAGGCGGGTGTCGTCACACCGCTCGCGGCGCGCCTGGCGCGGCTGCCGGGCCTGGACGTGAAGCCGGGCGAACCCCTGGCGCCGCTCATCAGCGTGCGCGTGGGCGGCCCGGCCGAGGCCCTGGTGCGTCCCCGTTCCGCGGACGCGCTGGTGGACCTCTTGCGCTTCGCCCGCGACGAGGGCGTCCCCGTCACGGTGCTGGGCGGCGGCGCCAACACGCTGGTGGGCGACGGCGGCGTGCCCGGCATCACGCTCAAGCTGCCCTCGGATTTGTTCCCGGAAGAGTTGGACGTCGGCCCGGCCGAGGGGCGGGTGACGCTGGGGACGGGCGCGGCCATTGCCCGGCTGGTCAACGTGATGCGGGCGCAGGGGCTGGTGGGCGCGGAGTTCCTCGCGGGCATTCCCGGCACCCTGGGCGGCGCGGTGACCATGAACGCGGGCACCAAGAACGGCGAGTGCTTCCGCGTGGTGGAGGCCATCGAGGTCGCCACGGCGGACGGCGTGGGGTGGTTGACGAAAGCGCAGGTGCCCCACACCTACCGTCACGCCACGCTGCCGCCTGGAGGTATCGTCACCCGCGTGCGCTTCGTGCTTCCCAAAGGTGACGTCGTGGCCAGCAAGGCGGCGATGGACGCGGACCTGGGGTACAGGAAGCGCACGCAGCCCTTGAGTCAGCCCAACTTCGGCAGTGTGTTCACCAACCCGCCGGGCGACGCCGCCGGGCGGCTGATTGAACTTGTCGGCCTGAAGGGGCACACCCTGGGACGCGCGCAGGTGTCCACGCTGCACGCCAATTGGATCGTCAACCTGGGCGGCGCGGCCGCTCGCGACGTGCGGGGCCTCATCACCCTGATGCAGCAGCGGGTGTTGGAGGCCTCGGGCGTTTCCATGCAACCCGAAGTCAAGTTCGTCGGAGCGTTCCTTCCATGACCCTCGGTTCCCGTGGCTTCACCCCGGAAGAGTTGAAGGCCAAGCGCGTGGGCGTGCTGTACGGCGGCCTCTCCTCCGAGCGCGAAGTCTCCCTGCGCACCGGCGCCGCGGTGGCGGGCGCCCTCCGGGGCCTGGGCTACGACGTGGTGGACATCGACGTGGGCAAGGACCTGCCCGCACGCCTCATCGCGGAGAAGGTGGACGTGGCGTGGCTCGCGCTGCACGGCCGCTTCGGCGAGGACGGCTGCATCCAGGGCCTGCTGGAAGCCATGTTCATCCCCTACACCGGCAGCGGCGTGATGGCCTCCGCGGTGGGCATGGACAAGGTGTACGCGAAGGAGATCTTCGTCTCGCGCGGCATCCCCACGCCCCCCTACCGCGCCTTCCCCTCGGCGGAGGCGGCGCTGGCCCAGGCGGACCGGCTGCCCTTCCCCTTCCCGGTGGTGGTGAAGCCCAGCCGCGAGGGCAGCAGCGTGGGCGTGCACATCTGCAAGACGCGCGAGGACTACGCGGCCGCCGTCGAGGACGCCGCGAAGCACGCGGGCACCCTGCTGGTGGAGCAGTTCATCAAGGGTCGCGAGGTGCAGGGCGGCGTGCTGGACAACGAGGCCCTGGGCGTCATCGAGGTGAAGGCGGCCCGCGAGTTCTACGACTACGAGGCCAAGTACAAGGCCGGCAGCGGCACCCAGTACCTGTTCCCCGCGCCCCTGCCGCCGGACCTCTATGCCCGCGTCAACGAGGTGTCGCTCGCCGCGCACGTGGCGCTGGGGTGTTCGGGCGGCTCGCGCTCGGACGTCATCGTCACGGAAGCGGGCGACGTCTTCCTGCTGGAAATCAACACGCTGCCCGGAATGACGGCCTCCAGCCTGCTGCCGAAAATCGCGGCGGGGCGGGGCATCGACTTCCCGGCGCTGTGTGAGCGGTTGCTCCGGGGCGCGTCGCTCAAGGCCTGAGCCGGCGACGTGTCCCCTGGAGTTCCGGCCCCTTGCAGGGCCGGGGTGTCCGTCCGGGCCGCTACAGCGACGTGCCTGTAGCCAAAAACTGGCGTCAAGCAGTGTCCGCACGCAGCATGCGCATCCCTCCCCATGGCCTTCGGTAAGAACAAGAAACGCCGGCACCAGGACGCCGCAACGCGCAACACCGCGGTGAAGGGCGCCGTGCGCTCGCATGGGCCCCGGGTGGCGAAGGCGTTGGGGCTGACGGTGGCGACGGCGGCGCTGGTGTGGGGCGGCATCGAACTGCGCGCCTGGGCGCGGGTGTCTCCGCGCTTCGCGCTGGAGTCGGTGACGTTCACCGGGCTGGAGCGGGCGTCGCGCCCGGAGCTGCTCAAGCTGTCGGGGCTGGCGGCGGGGCAGAACCTGTGGTCGCTGGAGCCGGCGGCGCTGGCCAAGGCCATGGGGCAGCACCCGTGGGTCCGCACGGTGGAGGTGACGCGGCGGTTTCCGCGCGGGGTGTCGGTGGAGGTGTCGGAGCACGCGCCGGCGGCACTGGCGGTGTTGGGCGACCTGTACGTGCTGGACGAGGAGGGCGAGCCCTTCAAGCGCGTCACCCCTGGGGACGGGCTGGACCTGCCGCTCGTCACGGGGTTGGAGCGCGATGCGTACGTCGCGGACGCGGACGCGGTGCGTGCGCGCTTCCGCGAGGCTTTGGATGTAACCCGTGCTTATGCACGGCTGTTGCCGGGGCGATCCGAGCGGTTGTCCGAGGTGCGCCTGGAGAACAGCGGGCTTGCGCTGGTGACGGCGACGGGGCAGGAGGTGCGCCTCGGCGCGGGCGATACGGAAGTCAAGCTCCAGCGGCTGGCGCGCGTTCGTCGCGAGCTCAGCACAAGGGGGCTTGCGGCCGAGATCATTCGCCTGGATAACCGTGCCCGACCGGGTTGGGTGGCGGTGAGGCTTTCGAGCGGGTCCGACTCCGTGAGGAGCGGGGGCTCGACGCAGTGAGGATGCTTCCTTCACGAGAGTGAAGGGGCCTGGGAGGTTTCATGGCGAAGCAGAAGTCGGGGGAGATCATCGTCGGCCTCGACATCGGCACGACGAAGATCTGCGCCATCGTCGGCGAGCTGACCGATAGCGGGATCGACATCATCGGCATCGGCACGCATCCGTCGAAGGGATTGCGCAAGGGCGTCGTGGTGAACATCGAGGCCACGGTGTCGTCCATCCGGCGCGCCGTGGAGGAAGCCGAGTTGATGGCCGGGGCGGAGATCTCCCACGTGTACACGGGGATCGCCGGCGGCCACATCAAGGGCTTCAACTCCCAGGGCATCGTCGCGGTGAAGGACAAGGAGGTCCGCGAGGCGGACATCGCGCGCGTCATCGATGCCGCGAAGGCGGTGGCCATCCCCCTGGACCGGGAGGTCATCCACGTCCTGCCCCAGGAGTTCATCATCGACGACCAGGGCGGCATCAAGGAGCCCCTGGGCATGGCGGGCGTGCGCCTGGAGGCCAAGGTGCACATCGTCACGGGCGCCGTCTCCAGCGCGCAGAACATCGTCAAGTGCGCGAACCGCACCGGGCTCAATGTCTCCGACATCGTGCTGCAGCCGCTGGCGTCCGCGGAGGCGGTGCTGAGCGAGGACGAGAAGGAGCTGGGCGTGTGCCTCGTCGACATCGGCGGCGGCACCACGGACATCGCCATCTTCTCTGGCGGCTCCATCGTCCACACGGCCGTGATTGCCCTGGGCGGCAACAACCTGACGAGCGACATCGCCATCGGGCTGCGCACCCCCGCGCACGAGGCCGAGCGCATCAAGCAGAAGTACGGCTGCGCGCTCGCGTCCATGATCAACAAGGACGAGACGATCGAGGTCCCCAGCGTGGGCGGCCGTCAGCCGCGCGTCCTGGGCCGGCAGATCCTCTCCGAGATTCTGGAGCCGCGCGTGGAGGAGATCTTCCAACTCGTGCACCGGGAGATCCAGAAGTGCGGCTACGAGGACCTGCTCGCTTCCGGCATCGTCATCACGGGCGGCTCCACACTGCTCGCGGGCATGCCGGAGCTGGCCGAAGAGGTGCTGGGCCTGCCGGTGCGCCGGGGCATGCCGCGCGGCATTGGCGGTCTGGTGGACGTGGTGAAGAGCCCCATGTACGCCACGGGCGTGGGCCTGGTCGTCTACGGCGCGCGTCACATGGACCGCCGCATGTTCCGCAACCGCGAGGACAGCAACGTCTACAAGAAGGTGAAGGGCCGGATGCGCGAGTGGCTGGAAGAGATCTTCTAGCGACACCCGGGGTGGTGACACGCTGAGTCAGGGCTCCCTTCGGGGGGCCCTTTCGCGTTTCTGGGGGGGACGCGCGGGGTAGGGCTGACGCGTCAACGGCGCACGCTGACGCGTCAGCCGGAGACGCTGGAGGCCTTCCAGATTCTGGAAACTGGATCCACCTTCCGGACGCCGCTCGTAAGGACGCTGGGCAAGCCGCGCAAGTGCCCGGATTTGGTGGGAATGAAAATCCGACAGAGGATGGCGCCCGGCTTGCTAGGGGGGCTTCAGGCCCTCGGAACCATCCCGCTGTTCGCGCGAGCCCCTGACCTTATGACTCCACAAAAGAAGACGCGGTTGCTGACGCCCTTGCCGGGAGTTCGCCGCTCCGCCGCGGGCCTCCTGGCCCTGCTGTGCGCCGTGTTCATGGCGCCGCCGGCCATGGCCGAACCGGACACCTTCGGCCTTGGCAACGGCCACAACGGAGCGTTGACCGTCGCTGGCCCCAACACGGTCATCAACACGTACACGCGGTTGACGGCGACCGCGAACGCGGGCGCCACCTTCGTGACGGTGACGTCCACGACGGGCTTCGCCGTGGGCGATCTGGTGATGGTGTTCCAGACCACCGGCTGGAATGGAACCACGCCGGTGTCTGGCACAGCGGGCCCGTTCAACTTCACGGCGGAGAATGTGGGCCGCTGGCAGTTCGCGCGGGTGACGTCGCTCACCGCGACCCGTCTGAACTTCGCCACCGGGACGACGCTCACGCAGCAGTTCCTGGGCGGTACGTCGGCGACAGCGATTCGTACCTCCGCGCAGGTCATCCGCGTGCCGGAGTACACGACTGTGACCATCAACGCGGGCGCGAGCATCGTCGCGAAGGTCTGGTCCAACGACGACGACTCCACGGACAACCTGGGTGGCGTCGTCGTGTTCCTGGCCCAGGGCGCGGTCATCAACAACGGCACCATCTCCGCCAACGGCACGGGCTTCCGGGGAGGCGAGAAGACCAATGGTGGTGGCGACCTGTGCACGGCCAACGACGAGCCGTACCCGGGCGGTGCCGTCAAGGGCGAGAGCGTCTTCCCGGCCAAGTTCAAGGTGCCGCTGTCGCCCCCCCCGGCCGCGACCGCCCTGGGTCGTGGCAACGTTCTCAACGGTGGCGGTGGTGGCATCTGTCACAACTCGGGTGGTGGCGGTGGTGGTAATGGCGGCGCGGGCGGTATCGGCGGTCGAACCTGGACGGGGGACCAAGGCCCCGCGCGACCCGTGGGCGGTATGGGGGGCGGCAGGATGCTCTTCGATCCGACGACCCGGCTCCTGTTCGGCGGTGGTGGCGGTGGTGGCCATGGCAACGACGACACCAGCGGCGCGGGAGGCAATGCCGGTGGCATCGTGTTCATTCGTGGTGGCTCGCTCGCGGGCGCTGGCTCCATCAGCGCGGATGGCACTGCTGGCGGAAGCTCTGACAATGACGCCGCGGGTGGTGGTGGGGCGGGTGGTACGGTGTCGCTGCGGTTCAATGGCGCGCTGAGCTGCAACGCTGGCAACGTCTCCGCGAAGGGTGGCAGCGGCGGCAGCAGCACTGCCGTGGAGCACGGCACGGGCGGCGGCGCCGGCGGTGGCAACATCTTCCTCCAGGGCGCGACCCTCAACTGCACGACGACGCCCGCCACTGCGACCTCGGGTGGCGCGGCGGGTACGCAGGCGCTCGCGAGTTCCATCTATGATGGTGCGTCGTACGGGGCGGCACCTGGCAACGTCGGCGTCGTCAACACGCTCACGTCTCCGCTGACCACGCCCGCTGCGCCGGTTGTCGTCACGCCGGCCAATGGCTCCACCACGACCAACCGGACGCCCGCCTTCACCGGCACGGGCCCGGCGAACACGACCATCGTCGTCGTCGTGGACAACCAGGAGATTGGTCGGACGATGTCCGATGCCTCGGGCAACTGGACCTTCACGCCCACCGTCCAGCTCTCCGTCGCGGCCCACTCCGTCTACGCGTACGCGGAGAGCAACGGCCTGGCGAGTCTCAAGAGCAACACCAACACCTTCACCATCGTCGCCGGGCCGACGGTGGCCATCACCGCGCCGGCCAACGGCTCCACGGTGACGAACCCCACCGTGACGGTGACGGGCACGGCCACGAACGCCACGTCCGTGACGGTGACGTTCCAGGGCACGAACTACGGTCCCGCTACAGTGACGGGCGGCAATTGGAGTCAGGCGCTGCCCGGCCCGCTGGCCAACGGCACGTACACCGTGACGGCGGTGTCCACGAACGGCACGACGAACAGCACCACGGCGACCTCCACCTTCACGGTGGCCGTGCCGGCCCCGACGGTGGCCATCACCACGCCGGCCAACGGCTCGACGGTGACCAATCCCACCAACGTGACGGTCGCGGGCACGGCCGCGAACGCGACGTCTGTCTCGTTCACGCTGAACGGGACGAACTACGGCCCCTACACGGTGACGGGCGGTAACTGGACCGCCACGGTCCCGGGCCCCCTGGCCAACGGCAGCTACACCGTGAATGCGGTGTCCACCAACGGCACCACGAACAGCACGGCCGCGACCTCCACCTTCACGGTGGCGGGCCCGACGGTGGCCATCACGGCGCCCGCCAACGGCTCGACGGTGACGAATCCCAACGTGACGGTGACGGGCTCGGCCGCGAACGCGACCAGCGTCACGGTGACCTTCCAGGGCACGGACTACCCGGCCACACTGAGCGGCGGCACCTGGAGCGTGGCCCTGCCGGGCCCGCTGACCAACGGTAGCTACACCGTGACGGCGGTGTCCTCGAACGGCACGACGAACAGCACCCAGGCCTCGTCCACCTTCACGGTGGCCGTGCCGGCCCCGACGGTGGCCATCACCACGCCGGCCAACGGCGCCACGGTGACCAATCCCGCCAACGTGACGGTGTCTGGCACGGCCGCGAACGCCACGACGGTGAACCTCACCGTCAACGGCACCAACTACGGGCCCATCACGGTGACGGGCGGTAACTGGAGCCAGGTGCTCACCCCGAACCCGCTGCCCAACGGCACGTACAACGTGACGGCGGTGTCCACGAATGCGTACGGCACCAACAGCGCGCAGGCGACCTCCACCTTCACGGTGAACGTGGCGGCGCCGACGGTGGCCATCAGCACGCCGGCCAATGGCTCCACGACGGCCAATCCGAGCGTGACGGTGACCGGTACGTCCGCGAACGCGACGCGCGTGACGGTCACCTTCCAGGGCATCGACTACGGCCCCATCACGGTGGACGCCTCGGGCAACTGGAGCCAGGCGCTGCCCGGCCCCCTGGCCGATGGCTCGTACACGGTGACGGCGGTGTCCACGAACGCTGGTGGCACCAACAGCACCACGGCGTCCTCCACCTTCACGGTGGACCAGACCGCCCCGGTGGTCGCCATCACCACGCCGGCCAACGGCTCCACGACGAACACCCCCAACGTCACGGTGACGGGCACCGCCACGGACGCGGACTTCGTGACGCTCACCTTCGACGGCGCCAGCTACGGCCCCATCACGGTGACGGGCGGTAACTGGAGCTTCGCGCTGCCCGGCCCCCTCTCGGATGGGGACTACACGGTGACGGCCACGGCCACGGACGGGGCGGGCAACACCAGCACGCCCGCGACCTCCACCTTCACGGTGGACCAGACCGCTCCGACGGTGGCCATCGGCTCTCCGGCGGACGGCTCCACGGTGGGCACCAGCACGGTGACCGTGACGGGTACCTCCACGGGTGCGACGTTCGTGACGGTCACCTTCCAGGGCACCGACTCCGGTCCCATCACGGTGGATGCTTCCGGCAACTGGAGCTACCTGCTGCCGGTCACCCTGACCGAAGGCGCGTACACCGTGACGGCGGTGTCCACGGACGCGGCGGGCAATGACAGCACCCCCGCGACCTCCAACTTCGACGTGGACCTGACTGGCCCGCAGGTAGCCATCAGCACCCCGGCCAACGGCACCTCGGTGGGAACCGATACCGTGACGGTGACGGGTACGTCCTCGGGCGCGACGTCCGTAACGCTCACCTTCGACGGCGCCAGCCACGGCCCCATCACGGTGGATGCCTCCGGCAACTGGAGCTACACGCTGCCCGGCCCCCTGGCCGAAGACACGTACACCGTGACCGCGGTGGCCGTGGACAGCGTGGGCAACACCAGCTCCACCGCGACATCCACCTTCACGGTGGACCTGACCGATCCGACGGTCGCCATCAGCACGCCGGCCGACGGTTCGACGATTGGCACCGACACGGTGACGGTGACGGGTACGTCCACGGGCGCCACGTCCGTGACGCTTACCTTCCAGGGCACCAACCACGGCCCCATCGCCGTGGATGGCGCGGGCAACTGGAACTTCACGCTGCCGGTGACCCTGACGGATGGCGACTACACCGTGACGGCCGTGTCCACGGACGCCGCGGGCAACACCAGCACGCCCGACCAGACCTCCTTCACGGTGGACCTGACGGGCCCGGAGGTCGACATCACCACGCCGGCCGACGGCGCGTTCGTCAACACCTCCACGGTGACGGTGACCGGTACCTCCGTGGACGCGACGTCCGTGACGCTGACCTTCGAAGGCACGGACTACGGCCCCATCACGGTGGATGCCTCCGGCAACTGGAGCTACACGCTGCCGGGTCCGCTGGATGAGGACACGTACACCGTGACCGTCGTGGCCGTGGACGGGGCGGGCAACACCAGCCCCACCGCGACCACCACCTTCACGGTGGACCTGACCGCTCCGACCGTGGCCATCACCACGCCGGCCAACGGTTCGACGGTGACCAACCCGAACGTGACGGCGACGGGTACGTCCACGGGCGCCACGTCCGTGACGGTCACCTTCCGGGGCACCAACTACGGCCCCATCGCCGTGGATGCCTCGGGCAACTGGAGCCAGGCGCTCCCGGGCCCGCTGACCAACGGCTCGTACACCGTGACCGCGGTGGCCGAGGACGCGGCGGGCAACACCAGCCCCACCGCGACCTCCACCTTCACGGTGAACGTGGCGGCGCCGACGGTGGCCATCACCGCTCCGGCCAACGGCTCGACCGTCGCCTCCACCTCGGTGACGGTGACGGGCACGACCGCGAACGCGACGAGCGTGACGGTGACGTTCCAGGGCACGAACTACGGCCCCATCGCGGTGGATGCTTCTGGCAGCTGGAGTCAGGCGCTGCCCGGCCCGCTGGCCAATGGCACGTACACGGTGACGGCGGTGTCCACGGACGGTACGGCCACGAGCTCGACCGCGTCCTCCACCTTCACGGTGGATTCGACGGGAACGGCGGACTCGGACAACGACGGTCTGCCGGACGTGGAAGAGGCCATCATCGGCACGGATCCGAACAACCCGGACACCGACGGCGACGGCATCCCCGACGGCGTCGAGGTCAAGGTCGGCGGCACGGATCCGCTGGACGACGACTCGGATGACGACGGCATCCTGGACGGCAACGAGGACAAGGACCACGACGGCATCGTGGACGCGGATGAGACGGACCCGAACGAGGCGGACACCGACGGCGATGGCCTGACGGACGGTCTGGAGCTGGGCCTCACCGAGCCCCAGGGCGACGACACCGACCCGACGAAGTTCGTCGCGGACCAGGATCCCGCCACGAAGACCAACCCGCTCAACAAGGACACCGACGGTGGCAGCGTGTTCGACGGCATCGAAGACGCGAACCACAACGGCCGCGTGGACGTGCTGGAGACGGATCCGAACAACCCCGCGGACGACAACGACGCGGACGGCGACGGCATCAGCAACCAGCGTGAAATCGAAGCCGGTACGGATCCGTTCGACTCCGACACCGACGACGACGGCGTGGCGGACGGCATCGACGGGCTGACCGACACGGACGGCGACGGCACCCTCGACGCGCTGGACCCGGACAGCGACAACGACGGCATCAACGACGGCACGGAGCTGGGCGTCACCGCCGAGACCGCGCCTCCGGGCACCGACAAGTCCTCTCCGAACTTCAAGCCGGACGCCGATCCGACGACGAAGACGGATCCGAAGAACCCGGACACGGACGGTGACAGCCTGAAGGACGGCGCGGAAGACGCCAACCACGACGGCCGCCGCGACGCCACGGAGACGGATCCGAACAAGAAGGACACCGACGAGGGCGGCATCGACGACGGCGTGGAGGTGCAGGGCGGCTCCAACCCGCTCGACGCCAACGACGACTTCCTCGTCGTGGGCCACGGCTGCAGCACGGGTGGGACGGGCTCGCTGGCGCCCTTCGCGCTGATGCTGCTGGCCCTGCCCCTGGTGGGCCGCCGCATCCGCAAGGCCGGGCAGCTCCTGGCCCGCGCGGGTGGGGCTGTCGCGATGTTCGTGGCCGCGCTCTTCGCGGCCCCGGCCGCGCTGGCGCAGGCCGGCGCGGTGTCGCAGGCCATCGACGTGCAGCAGTACAAGCCGGGTCCGGGCGTGTCGGACGTGCTCGGCCTGCACGGCGCGAAGGTGCAGCGGCACCTGGGGTGGAACGTGGGGCTTTCGGTCAACTACGCCGACAAGCCGCTCAACTTCTTCGACCCCCGCAAGGACGAGTACGTCACCTCCCTGGTGAAGAGCCAGGTGGGCGTGGACCTGATGGGCGCGGTGGGCTTCCTCGACCGGTTCGAAATCGGGGTCGTGCTGCCCATCACCATCCAGGGCTCGGAGAACTCGCCGGCCGTGGACCCCTCCTTCGCCAACGGGGTGAGCGGCGGCGGCATCGGCGACCTGCGGTTCATCCCGAAGGCGCGGCTGCTGGAAGGTGAGAGCTACGGCCTGTCGCTGGCGGTGCCCGTGTCGCTGCCCACCGGCGGCGCCTCGGACTTCCTCGGCGGGTCGGGCGTGTCCGTGAACCCGCGCCTGGTGGCCGAGTACGGCCGTCGCTTCCGGGTGCTGGCCAACGTGGGCGTGGACCTGCGCAAGTCGCAGCAGCTGCGCAACCTGAACACCGGCAGCGCGCTGGCGTACGGGTTGGGCGCGCAGGTGCCCTTCGAACTGGGCAAGGTGCCCCTGGCCGTGGAGGCCACGCTGGCGGGCGCGCTGGGCTTCAAGCAGCAGGATGAAGAGGAGATCCCCCTGGAGCTGCTCGCGGCGCTGAAGTACCGCGCCACCAGCGGGCTCGCCGCCCACGTGGGCGCGGGCCCGGGCCTGACGCATGGCTACGGCACGCCCACCTTCCGGGTGCTCGCGGGCCTCAGCTACAGCACCCCCGAGCGTGCCCCGGCGCCTCCCCGGCCGGTGTGCCCGGAAGGGCCGGAGGACTTCGACGGCTTCCAGGACGCGGACGGCTGCGCGGACCCGGACAACGACAACGACGGCATCCCGGACACGGCGGACAAGTGCCCGAACGAGCCGGAGACGGTCAACGCGTACGAGGACACCGACGGCTGCCCGGACACCAAGCCCGCTCCGCCTCCGCCCGCCCCGGTGGACTCCGACGGCGACGGCCTGATGGATCCGGACGACAAGTGCCCGAACGCGCCCGAGGACAAGGACGGCTTCCAGGACGAGGACGGCTGCCCGGATCCGGACAACGACAAGGACGGCATCCCGGACACGGCGGACAAGTGCCCGCTGGAGCCGGAGACCATCAACGGCGTCACCGACGAGGACGGCTGCCCGGACAAGGGCAAGGTCAAGGTGCTCGTCGAGGGCGAGCGCATCCTCATCCTGGAGAAGGTCTACTTCGCCACGGGCAAGGACGTCATCCTGCCGCGCTCGTTCCCGCTGCTGAAGCAGGTGGCCGCGGTGCTGCGCGCCAACCCGCAGGTGGAGCTGTTGAGCGTCGAGGGCCACACGGACGACCAGGGTAAGGACGCCGCCAACCTGGACCTGTCCAAGCGCCGCGCCGCCAACGTGCGCACGTTCCTGGTGAACGACGGCATCGCGCAGGAGCGCCTCACCTCCGAGGGCTTCGGCGAGACGAAGCCGGTGGACTCCAACAAGACGGCCGCGGGCCGGGAGAACAACCGCCGCGTGGAGTTCAACATCGTGAAGATGGGCAAGGTCGAAATCGAGCGTCCGGCCCCGTAGTCCTTCACCGTCGTGCTTGAGCGCGAAGGCCCGGTTCCCGTAGAGGGAGCCGGGCCTTTTCGTCATCCGGACCCCGTCTCCACACGTCCCCAGGCGTGCGAGGCGCGCACAACCGACCACGGCGAGTCATGCGCGCGAGTCAAGAGGGCGTTTCACCCACCGACGCGCACGCATGACTGCTGACGCCGCGCGCGTAAGTGGGCGTCAGGACTCGACACCGCAGCAGGGCGCTACAGGCTGGTAGCGGAATACTTGCCAAAGCGCCCGACTTCCTGATGATTGTCGAAGGCGGCAGTCATCGCGGACGGCGCTGGGGTGCTTCCGCCAAGAGGAACGACATGGACCAGTTCGAGCAGAACAAGCAGGCCGCGAAGATTCGTGTCGTGGGCGCGGGCGGGGCGGGCTGCAACGCGGTCAACACGATGATTCTGTCGAAGCTGGATCGCGTCGATTTCATCGCCGCCAACACCGATGTCCAGGCGCTCGCCGCCAGCAAGGCGCCCACCCGACTGCAACTGGGCCAGGCCCTCACCAAGGGGCTGGGCGCCGGCGCCAACCCGGAGATGGGCCGCGAGGCCGCGCTGGAGTCGCGCGATCAGATCGCCGCGGTGCTGGAAGGCGCCGACATGGTCTTCGTGACGGCCGGCATGGGCGGTGGCACCGGAACTGGCGCCGCGCCCATCATCGCGGACATCGCCAAGAGCCTGGGCTGCCTCACCGTCGGCGTCGTCACCAAGCCGTTCCTCTTCGAGGGCAACAAGCGCCGCAAGCAGGCCGAGCAGGGCATCGTGGAGCTCAAGGCCGCGGTGGACACGCTCATCACCATCCCCAACCAGCGCCTGCTGTCGCTCTCCAACGAGCCCATGCCGCTGCTGGAGACCTTCAAGCGCGCGGACGAGGTCCTGCTCAACGCCGTGCAGGGCATCAGCGACCTCATCCAGTACCACGGCTACATCAACGTGGACTTCGCGGACGTGAAGACCATCATGAGCGACAAGGGCCTGGCGCTCATGGGCACGGGCAACGCCTGCGGCGACCGGCGCGCGGTCATCGCCATGCAGCAGGCCATCTCCAGCCCGCTGCTGGAGGACGTCTCCATCGACGGCGCCACCGGCCTGCTCATCAACATCACGGGCGGCCGCGACATGACCCTGCAGGAGGTCAACGAGGCGCTGACGCTGGTGCACGACGCGGCGGACGGCGAGGCGGAGATCATCTTCGGGTCGCTCATCGACGAGCAGATCCAGGACGAGGTGAAGATCACCATCATCGCCACGGGCTTCGTGCACCGCGAGGCGGCCAAGGTGCGGCCCATGGCGCAGGTGGTCCAGGTCCCGCTGCCCAGCCGTCCCGCGCCGTCGGTGCTGTCCTCCTCCCGCGAGGAGGTGGCCAGCCTGGTGCCCGCGAAGAGCACGCCCCGTCCGAGCATGTCCACGGTGGAGAACCCGAAGTCCTCCATGCAGAGCGCGCGCACGTCGGTGGTGAAGGACGCGGCGCTGCCCCTGGACGAGGATCAGTTCGACATCCCGACGTTCCTGCGCCGTCAGGGCCAGACGGAACTGCCGTAGGGCAGGGCTTAACGGCGGGGGAGGCGGGCGACGCTCGCCGTGCCCCGGCCGGTGAGGCGGTCACAGCGGGTGAACAGGCCGTCCACCTCGTCGTAGAGCGCGTCGATGCGCTCCGACGCACGGGGGGCGGGCAGGACGCCACTGCCGGCCAGCTCTTCCAGCTTGGGGCCAACGCGCTGCAGCAACTGGAGGGCCTTGAGCAGCGAGCGGCCCTGCTTCGTGCCGTCGGGCGTGAAGAGGGTGCCGCCCTGGTAGAGCGTCACCAGATTGGCGCGAGTGTCCTGTACCCGCTCATTGAGCCGGGTGCGGTACAAATCCAGACGGCGAGCGCGACGGGCACCATGCAGGTCCACGACGCCTTCCGTTCCTGTCGAGGGAGGCTTCACGTCGGGCAAGGTACGCCAGGGGTCCTCAACCCCGCAAATTTACGGGACTGTACGGACCTGTTGCGCGCCTGCCCGAGCGCTTGTCAGGCAGGGGGGTGGGGGTTAGTTTGGCCGCCCTTCGCAACGCCGGGGTTTCCGCCATGTTCCAGAAGCTGCTCATCGCCAACCGGGGTGAAATCGCGCGCCGCATCGGGACGGTGGCCCGAGGCATGGGCGTCAAGACGGTCGCCGTGTACTCGGACGCGGACGCGACGCTGCCCTTCGTGAAGGAAGCGGACGAGTCGGTGCGCATCGGTCCCGCGCCGGCGAAGGACAGCTACCTGAGCATCCCCGCCATCCTGGAGGCGGCGAAGAAGACGGGCGCGCAGGCCGTGCACCCCGGGTACGGCTTCCTGTCGGAGAACGGCGAGTTCGCGCAGGCGTGCGCGGACGCGGGCCTGGTGTTCGTGGGGCCGCCGCCGGAGGCCATGGCGCGGATGAAGGACAAGAGCCAGGCGCGCAAGCTGGTGTCCGCCGCGGGCGTGCCCGTGGTGCCCGGCAGCGACGGCGTGCTGCCGGACGTGCAGAGCGCCCTGGAGGCCGCGGAGCGCATCGGCTACC
The DNA here is from genome assembly GCF_003612125.1 of Corallococcus praedator. Classification (GTDB taxonomy): domain Bacteria; phylum Myxococcota; class Myxococcia; order Myxococcales; family Myxococcaceae; genus Corallococcus; species Corallococcus praedator. The sequence continues at coordinate 5,131 of NZ_RAWI01000021.1, read as the reverse complement.
CGGTGCTGTGCAAGGCCGCCAGCGGCGGTGGCGGCATCGGCATGGCGGCGGCGAACACCCCCGCGGAGCTGGAGAAGGTCTACCGTCAGTGCACGGACCGCGCGAAGGCCGCCTTCGGCCGCGAGGGCGTGTACCTGGAGCGCTACTTCCCGGCGCCCCGCCACATCGAGGTCCAGATCCTGGGCGACACCCACGGCCACCTCATCCACGGCCTGGAGCGCGAGTGCTCCATCCAGCGCCGGCACCAGAAGGTGGTGGAGGAGGCCCCGTCGGTGCTGTTCGCGAACGGGAAGAACGCGGCGCTGTCGGAGAAGCTCTTCACGGCGGCCGTCACCGCGGCGAAGGCGTTCGGCTACGCGAACGCGGGCACGGTGGAGTTCCTGTACTCGGACGGGCAGGTGTACTTCATCGAGATGAACGCCCGGCTCCAGGTGGAGCACCCGGTGACGGAGCTGACCACGGGCCTGGACCTCATCGGCTGGCAGCTGCGGATCGCCGCGGGTGAGAAGCTGACGGTGAAGCAGGAGGACGTGAAGCGGAAGGGCGCGGCGCTGGAGTTCCGCATCTACGCGGAAGACCCGGTGAAGTACTTCCCGTCCCCTGGCCCGCTGAAGGTGTACCAGCCGCCCACGGGCGAGGGCGTGCGCCTGGACTCGGGCTATGCCGAGGGCGACGTGGTGACGCCGAACTACGACCCGATGATCGCGAAGCTCATCATCACCGGCGCCACGCGCGACGAGGCGATTGCCCGCGCGGTGAAGGCGCTGGAGAACTTCCGCATCGAGGGCATCAAGACGAACATCCCGCTGCACCTGCGCATCCTGAAGGACCCTGCCTTCAGCGCGGGCGAGCTGGACACGCATTTCCTGGATCATCACGCGAAGCCGTAGGAGCGCGGGCAGGCCGCGCATCGTTTTCACACCCGAGGAGGGACTGGTTCATGGCGGACGTTGCGGCGCACATCACGGGCACGGTGTGGAAGATCGAGGTGAAGGTCGGCGACAAGGTGGAGCCCGGCACCACGCTCGTCATCCTCGAGTCGATGAAGATGGAGATGCCGGTGGAGACCGACGAAGGCGGCACGGTGAAGGAGATCCGCTGCAAGGAAGCGCAGCCGGTCAACGAGGGCGACGTCCTCGTGGTGCTCGGCTAGTCCGGGCCCGTGTTCCAGGAGACGGCGATGGAGCCCACGCTGGAAGTGGAGGACCGCGAGGGCGGCGTCCGGGTGCTCACCGTCTCCAACCCCTCGCGGCGCAATGCCCTCAACGACGCGCTGCTGGCCCGCCTGGACGCGGCGCTGGAGCCCGCCCCCCACGTGCGCGTGCTGCTGGTGCGCGGGCAGGGAGGGCACTTCTGCGCGGGCTACGATTTGACGCACCTGGGGCCTCCCGGCGCGGACGGGCGGCTGCCGGATGACCCCCTGGTGGCGTGCCTGCTGAAGCTGGAGCGGCACCCGGTGCCGTCGGTGGCGCTGGTGCAGGGCGGCGCGGTGGGCGCGGGCTTCGACCTGGCGGCCTCGTGCGACTTCCGCGTGGGCGCCCAGGACGCGTTCTTCCTCATGCCCCCGGCCCGGCTGGGCATCGTGTACTCGCCGGAGGGCCTGGCGCGGGCGGTGCGGCTCGTGGGGCTGTCCCGGGCCAAGCAGCTGTTCCTCACCGCGCGCAGGCTGCCGGCGGCGGAGGCCCTGGCGTGGGGGCTGCTGGACGAGTGCCTGGAGGACGCGGAGGGGCGCGCGCTGGCGCTGTGCGCGACGCTGGCCGCGCAGGCCCCGAAGGCGGTGACGGGGATGAAGGAGGCGTTCGGGCTGCTGGCGCGCTCCGGATTGGCTCCGGAGGACGTCGCGCGGCTGCGTCAGGTGCGCGGCGAGGCGTTCGGCAGCGAGGATGCGAAGGAGGGGCGCGCGGCCTTCTTGGAGAAGCGCGCGCCCCTGTTCAACGGGCGCTAGGTGTCGCCGAACAGCTCGCCCATGCGCAGCTGGAGCGCGGAGGCGATCTTGTAGAGCGACGAGATGGACGCGGAGGATTCCGCGCGTTCAATCTGCGACAGCAGGGACACGGACAGGCCGGTGCGGCGGGCAAGCTGCTTGAGCGTGAGCTCCTGCGTCTTGCGGGCGTCGCGGATGGTGCGGCCGATGGCGCGGTGAAGGTCCGCCTCCGGGTCCTGCGACAGACCCTTCTTCTGGAGGGCGTTGCGCACGGCGGCCGTGAACTGCTCCGGCTCCATGGGCTTCTTCACGTAGTCGGACGCCTGCGCCTTGAGCGAGGCGACCGCCGTGTCCACCGTGGGATAGGCCGTGGCGACGATGACCGCGATGTCCGTGTCGTACTTGCGGATGAGCTCCAACACTTCGGTGCCCGACATCTGCGGCATCATCATGTCGAGGATGACGAGGTGGAAGTCAGAGCCCCGGAGGATGTCCACCGTCTGGGTGGGGTCGGTGGTGGTGACCACCTCGTAGCCCTCACGGGTCAGCACCAGCTTGAGGTAGTCGCAGTTGTCCTGCTCGTCATCAACTACCAGGATGCGAATCTGCACAGCGTCTCCTCGCTGCAAGGTTGAGGGAAGTGCTGCGGGGGGGAATTACTGACTGGTCTTCTGGGCGGAAGGTTTGTCCTGGGGGGAGCCTGCCCCTTCGGCCTTGTTGACTTTCAGGATGTCGATCACCCGCGTCCGGCGGGGGTGATCCGGTGGGGCCAGGGTGAGGAAACGCTCGTAGTTTTCCTCACTCTTCTTGAAGTCCTTGACCTTGGCATACAGGTACCCCAGCAGCAGCGCACAATCCGGATTGCTGGCGGCGATGGCCGGGCACTGCTGGGCCACCTTGAGCGCCTCGTCGTACTTGCGCGCGGTCGCGAGGTCATAGGCCTGCTGGTTGATGACCTTGAACTTCTCCCGGGTCGCGTCGGTCTCCGCGGCGGCGACCGGGGCTTCCGGCGGAGGTTCCTCCGCGGCCTTCTTCTTCGCCTCGTCCACCCGGGCGCCCAGGTCGCTGTAGCGGCTGGCGAAGACCGTGTCCTTGGACACCTTCGCGAAGACGCGGATGGCCTCCGCGTCATTGCCCTGGTTCAGGGCGGTCTCCGTGTCGGTGAGGCCCTTGTCGGCCGCGGTCTCCCGCTTGAGGTCGTTCTCCAGTCCATCCAGCGCCTTGGCGGACGCCGGCCCCTTCGCGGTCTCCCGCAGCCCCTTCAGGACGGCTGCGGCGTTCTGGAGGTTGCCGTCCTTGAGGGCCGCGTAGAAGTCGTCGCGGGTCACCGCGGGAGGCTTCGGGGCTTCAGGGGTCTTCGTGTCCGGCGGCGTCTCCGGCGTCGCGACCACGGTCTCAGGCTGCTGCGGAGGCGCGGTGTCGGGCGGGTTCGTCGGCGGGGGCTGATTGTCGGTGACGACGGGCGGCGGCTGCGGCGGACCGAACCACTCCTCGCCCTTCACCACGAAGATGGCGGCGCCCGCGGCGATGGACAGGAACGCGACGACCGCGGTCACGAGCATCTTCTTCGAGCCCGAGCGGCTCTGCGCGGCGATGTCCTCCGCCAGCGTGCCCGGGCCCACGAAGCGCAGCTTCACGTGGCCCATCTCGATGACGTCGCCGTGCGACAGCGTGGCCTGGGCGTAGCTTTCGCCGTTGACCGTCATCCCGTTGGCCGACTGCATGTCGATGACGCGCCACTCACCGGTCTCCTCGCGCACGATCTTCGCGTGCGTGCGGGACAGCGAGCGGTGGTCCAGGGCGATGTCGTTCTCCGACGTGCGACCGATCCGCAGCTCCGTGCGGTTGCAGTCGTACTCCTGGCCCTTGAATTCGGTGGGGGACAGCACCAGCAGCCGGGGCTGCTCGTCGTCCGGGACGCGCTCCACCTTGCGGGGGCGGTCCGCCTCCATCTGATCCATGCGGATGATGGAGGTGGCGTTGCGCCGCATCTCCGCCGACGGAGGCGTGTGGTCGTGTTCGTCGCCATCCTCGGCGCCGTCCTCGTCCTCCTCTTCGTCGTCTTGCGACGCGGCGGGCGCCGGGGCGTCGTCCTCGTCGTCGGGCTCCGCCCGGCGGGAGGCAGGCACCTTGGCGGTGATGGCGCCAGTAGGGGCGGCGGTGGCGGCCGCGCCTTCGACCTGCAGCGCCAGATCGTAGTCGCCGATCTGGATGAGGTCGCCCTCCTTGAGAGGGAGCTGGCCTGCGACGCGTTCACCGTTGATCCGGGTGCCGTTGTAGCTCCCCAGGTCTTCGAGCACGACGTGACCATTGAGGCGCACGAGTCGAGCGTGTCGACGTGACACGTTGCGCTCGGTCAGGCGGATCGTGTTGCCCTCCTGACGGCCAATGGTGATTTCGTCGCGCACGAAGGGAACAACGGTCTTGCGCCCCTCGTCGTCTTCGATGATGAGCTTCAGCACGGGTCCGGTCCGAGTACAGCTATAGCAGAATGCCCTTTGCCGAGACAAGCCATGTATCCCCCGGGAACAACAGGGTTTTTTGCCCATCCCAGGGTCAGGGAGGCAGTGTTGTCCATCGGTCGATTGGCCGGAAAGGGTGGGGAGTCGAGGCTACCGTGGCTCACGCTAGCACTGGTCGGGGCGCAGGCCATTCTGTACGTCGCGCTGGCGCCCGGTGGCCCCCCCGGAGTGGATGCGCTCGTGCGGTGGGGCGCCAAGGCCGGCCCCCTGGTGACGGACGTGGGGCAGGGCTGGCGGCTCCTGGCGGCCAACCTCCTGCACCGGGACGGGCTGCACCTGGGACTCAACCTGCTGGTGTTCGCGGTGGTGGGCTCGGCGGTGGAGCGGGCGTGCCGCTGGTGGGACTACCTGGCGCTCTTGGGGGTGTCCGGCCTGGCGACGATGGCGGGCTCGCTCTGGTGGTCGCCGACGGTGAGCGTGGGCGCCTCGGGGCTCGTGTTCGGCTGCGTGGGCGCGCTGCTGGTGCTGGGGCGGCGTTCGCGCAACGGGCCGAAGGCGCGCTTCGGGTGGTTCTCCGGGGAGAGCGCGCTGCCCACGGTGCTCGTCTTCCTGTGGCTCGGGTGGACGAGCGCGGGCGTGGACAACGCGGGGCACCTGGGCGGCCTGCTGGCGGGGCTCCTGGTGGGCGTCTTCCTGCGGTCGCGGACGCGGGGGGCTGGCGTTTCGGGCGGGGTGCGTGCGGCGG
>NZ_RAWI01000219.1 GCF_003612125.1 Corallococcus praedator | reverse complement strand
GCCCGCCCCCGTGGCCCCGCCGGTCGCCCGGGCGACCGGCGGGGCCACGGGGGCGGGCGGCGCCATGCGCGGCATCGGCGGGACGGCCGGCTCGGCCTGGGTGTTCAGCGCGGAGTCGTCCTCGTCCACGTCGATGAGGTCGCGCGGCGACAGCGCGGGCGTCATGCGCGGGGCCGGCGGCGGCACCGTGACAGGGGGCGTCATCACCGGGGCCGGGCGCGGCACGCTCAGGGCCAGGGTGGAGAAGGGCAGGGGCGAGGGAGGCGCGCCCACCGGGCGGCTCACCGGCGCGCGGGTGGTCACCGCCTGGCCATAGCCGGGCTGGAGCCGGCGCGGCGGGCCTCCGCTCGTGGAATAGGACAGCGCCGTGTTCGACAGGGAGATGAGGTCGATGCCCGTGCGCGCCAGCAGGTCCGACGCCGCGCAGCGCTTGCGGATGATGGCGATGAGCAGGTGCAGGCAGTCCGCCTCGCCCGAGCGCGAGTTGCTGGCCAGCTCCCGCGCGCGCGTGGTCAGCTCGTTCACGACGCTGCCCGTCTCCGCGGGCGCCTCCGTGATGAGCTGCAGCAGCGCGTCCTCGTCCACCCCCTTCTCCTTCAAGAGGAGCTGGGCGCGGTTCTCCACCGTGAAGAGCGCGAGCAGCACGTGGGCCGACGTGGGCTTCTGGGCGACGCTGCGAGCGATGTCCTGCGCCTCATGAAGAACCTGGGCGAGATCCGTGCTGTCGACCATTCATGCTCCGGCAAGCGTGCAGCCGAGCGGAATACACCGTCCGGGCCCCCGCCGCAAAATTTAGGCTACAGACCGCTACAGGATGGATGCAAGGCGCGGTAGAACCTTGGCCCGCTGACGGAATTCGATTGGCTGCCTGCCCGTTTCCCGACTCAATTCAAGGGACCGGGCAATCACTCCGGGAGGGCTGCGTAATCCGCCCAGAGACCCCATCCCTATGACCTCCCTTGTACAACCGGCGCGCGTCTTCGTGGATCCCCTCGAGGGCACGCGCTCCGCCGTCGAAGGCCGCCGCTGGCTGTGGCCCCTCATCCTCCTCGCCCTGTGCGTCGCCGCGTCCGGTGTCGCGTACGCGCTGCGCTGGGACGCCACCGCGTCCATCGTGGGCGCCCTCCCGACGGAGGTGGGCGCGCCCGCGGTGTCCGAGTCCGACATCGCCGAGCAGATCCAGACCGCCTCGCGCAAGGCGCTGGTGGGCGGCATCGCCAAGGGCCTGATCGTGATGCCCCTGTCGGTGTTGCTGCTCGCGTGCATCCTGTGGGTGTGCGCCTGGCTCTTCAACCGGCCCGCGTCCTTCGGCCAGTTGATGGCGGCGGCCGCGGTGGCCCTGCTGCCCATCGCGCTCTACCACCTCATCTACGCGGTGTGCGCGAGCTTCCAGTACTCCCTCACGGATTTGCGCGCCGCCCGGCTCGTGCCGTCCAACCTCTCCCTGCTCGGTGGCCTGACGCCGAAGATGGAGCGGGTGCTGCGCGGGGTGGACTTCTTCAACCTCTGGAGCGTGGGCCTGCTGGGCGTGGGTTTCTCCACCGCCACCGGGATGCGGCTGGGTCGGTCGCTGGTGCTCGCGCTGGTGCTCTACGTCATGTACGCCGGTATCTTCTTCATCGGTCTTCCCGCGGGCGGTGGCAAGTGAACGCGCTCCTCGTCGTCACGGCGCTGCTCGCCGCCACGCCCATCACGCTGGAAGAGACGCGCGCCCTGGGCCGCAAGAACACCCAGGCCCTGCAGGCGCAGTTGGACGTGGCCGTGGCGCAACAGGATGAGCGCGTCGCCCGTTCCAGCCTGCTGCCCCAGGTGCAGTTCAACGTGGGTCCCAGCCTCAACTACCTGGGCCGGCGCCGGCAGGTGGTGACCATCCCCATCTCCGATACGGAGGTCCTCACGCGCGAGGTGGAGAGCAGCTCCAACACCGCCGACAGCTACTTCGCGTCGCTGGGCCTGTCGCAGGTCATCTTCAACCGCGGCCTCTGGAAGCAGTTGGAGCAGGCGGGCGTCAACGTGGACGCCGTCCAGAACCAGTCCATCGAGGAAGCGGACACCTCCGAGCTGGAGGCCATCCGCCGCTTCTTCTCGCTCTACCTGTCGCAGGCGAACCTGGAGGTGCTCAAGGCCACCGCGACGCGCAGCGAGGAGCAACTGGAGCGCGCGCGCGCCCTGTTCCTGGCGGGCCGCGTGGGCAAGACAGAGGAGATCGCCGCGGAGGTCAACCTGGGCAACGACCGCATCAACGTCGTGCAGCGCCAGAACCAGCTCGTGGCGGACCAGGTGCAGCTGGCCGTGTGGCTGGCCCGCCCCGGCACCGAACTCCTCCAGGCCGTGGACCCCGGTGTGTTCCAGACGGAGCCGGCGCCCGCGCCCCCGCTGGAGGACTCCCTCAAGCAGGCCCGCGAACACCGCGCCCTCTTGCGCGCCCTTGTCCAGCGCGTGCGCGTGGCGGAGCTCCAGCGCGCCATCGTCCAGGGTGACTACATCCCCCGGGTGGGCCTGTCCGCCCAGTACGCGCACACCAGCCAGGACCTGGGGCCGTTCTTCAGCGAGGCGCGCCTCGGCAACACCTTCAACGGCGGCATCACCCTGACGTGGGACCTGTTCAACGGTTTCGTCACCGACGCCCAGTCCGCGCGGGCCCAGGCCAACATCCGCAAGGCGGAGCTGACGTTCGCCCAGACGGCGCGGGAGCTGGAGGCGGAGGTGCGCCGGGCGCACCAGGTGCTGGACGGGCAGATCGCCTCCTCGAAGCTCGCGACCACCAACCGCGCGGCCGCCGCCCAGGGCCTGCTGCTGGCGGAGGAGCGCTTCCGCGCCGGGGCCGGCTCCACGCTGGAAGTCCGTGACGCGCAGCTGAAACTGACGCAATCGGAGCTGGTCTTGCTCCAGAGCCGCATCGATGTCGAAATCGCCCGCTATGCCCTGATTCGGGCCACGGGCACGCTGAACCCGGGAGACTCACAATGACGTGGTGGAAGGCGGCAATCGCCGGCGCGCTGTTGCTCGGCGCGGCGGCCATCACCGTGGGCGGTCTGCGTGATCGGCCGCCCCCGACGCAGGAAGTCCAGGTGGCCAAGGCCCGCAAGGGCACCATCACCCGCACCATCACGGGCGCGGGCAAGGTGCAGGCGGCCACCACGGTGAAGATCTCCTCCAACCTGTCCGGGGACCTCGTGGCCCTGCAGGTGAAGGACGGCGACCCCGTCACCAAGGGGCAGGTCCTGGGGCGCATCGACAAGCGCTACTACGAGGCGGCCGTGAAGCAGGCCACGGCCTCCAAGGACGCGGCCCGCTCGGAGGTGCAGGTGTCGGAAGTGGACGTCGCGCGGCAGAGCGCGGAGCTCGCCCGCGTGAAGGGGCTCGCGGACAAGGGGCTCGCTTCCACGTCGGAGGTGGAGATCAGCCAGGCGCAGGTGGACACCGCCCAGGCGCGCCTCACCGCCGCCAAGCAGCGCGTGGCCCAGAGCAGCGCAGTGCTGGACCAGGCCGCCACGGACCTGTCGCGCACCACGCTGCTGTCGCCCATCGACGGCAACGTCATCGAGCTGTCGCGCGAGGTGGGTGAGCGCGTGCGTGGCTCCGACTTCTCCGAGGATGTGGTGATGACCATCGCCGCGCTCAACCAGATGGAGGTGAAGTTCGAGGTGGGTGAGCACGAGGTGGTGCACCTGAAGTACGGCCAGCCCGCGGAGGTGACGCTGGACGCGCTGGAGGGCCAGTCCTTCAACGGCACCGTGGTGGAGATCGCCCAGAAGGCGCTCATCAAGAACCCGGGCACGGAGGCGGAGGTGACCAGCTTCCCCATCACCGTCGCCCTGGACGCGCGGCCTCCCGGCGTGCTGCCCGGCATGAGCGCCGAGGCGCGCATCAGCGCGGAGACGCACGAGGACGCGGTGCTCGTGCCCATCCAGGCCGTCACGGTGCGCTCCGAGCGCTCGCTGCCAGACTACCAGCCTCCGGTGGAGGGCGGCGGGCTCACCGCCAAGCGCCGCACGGAGACCCTGGCCAAGGTCGTCTTCGTGGTGGACGGGGAGAACAAGGCCCAGGTGCGCCGCGTGCGCACCGGCATCGCCTCCGACACGGAGCTGGAGGTCCTGGAGGGACTCCAGGTGGGGGACCGCGTGGTGGAAGGCCCCTACCGCACGCTGTCCAAGGAGCTGGCGAACGGGGACGCGGTGCGTGAACCGGAAGTGCCCGCTGGCGACGGGAAGGGCGGGCGCAAGTCGTGACGACCCCCAATGCTCCGGGCAGCGGCCCCCTCATCCTCGTGGAGGCGCTCACGCGCGCCTTCTTCGTGGGTGGCGAGGAGGTGCGCGCGCTGCGCGGCGTGACCTTCGGCATCAACCGGGGCGAATGGGTGGCCATCATCGGCCAGTCGGGCTCCGGCAAGAGCACGCTGATGAACGTGCTGGGCTGCCTGGATACGCCCACCAGCGGTCGTTACATGCTCAACGGCAAGGACGTGTCGCGCATGGACGACGACGACCTGGCCGTCATCCGCAACGTGGAGATCGGCTTCATCTTCCAGACGTTCCAACTGCTGCCCCGGGAGACGGCGCTCGCCAACGTGGAGCTGCCGCTCGTGTACCGGGGCATGCCCGCGAAGGAGCGACGGGAGCGGGCGAGGGCGGCGCTCGACAAGGTGCAGCTCACGCACCGCATGCACCACCGGCCCAACGAGCTGTCGGGCGGTCAGCGTCAGCGCGTGGCCATCGCGCGGGCGCTGGTGTCGGAGCCGTCCATGCTCCTGGCCGACGAGCCCACGGGCAACCTGGACTCGGCCACCGGCGAGGAGATCGTCAGGCTCTTCGAACAGCTCCATCAGGCGGGCCACACGCTGGTGCTCGTCACGCACGAGCCCAAGCTGGCCGCGCGCTGTCCCCGGGCCATCCGCCTGAGCGACGGTGAGATCATCGCGGACGGTCCCGGCCCGGTGGTCGCGCTGGGTGGCACGGGCGTGTTGCCCCAGGCGGGCCACGCGTGAAGTTCAGCCAGGGCTTCCGGGTGGATGTGCTGGAGGGGGCCCGCATCGCGGTGTTCTCCCTCCGCGCGAACCGGATGCGCACGGTGCTCACGACGCTGGGCATCGGCATCGGCGTGGCGACGCTGCTGGCCATCGTCGGCATCATCCAGGGGCTCAACACGTCGTTCGACAAGCAGCTGGCCACGCTGGGCGCGAACACCATCTACGTCTCCAAGTTCCCCTGGATGATCAAGGGCAACTGGTGGGTGTTCCGCAACCGCAAGAACCTCACGCTGGAGCAGGTGGCGCAGGTGCGCCAGCAGGCGGACTTCATCACCGCCATCTCCCCGGCGGTGATTCGCACGTCGGACGTGGCGCACGGCGCGCAGCAGGTCTCCAACGTGCGCGTCAACGGCGTGTGGAGCGACTACCTCACCATCGGCAACTATGAGGTGGTGTCGGGCCGCTTCCTTACCCGCGCGGACGAAGAGGTGAACCGGCCGGTGACGGTGCTCGGCGCGGAGGTGGCGGCCACGCTCTTTCCCAGCATCAGCCCGCTGGGGCAGACGGTCCGCATCGACGGGAAGCCCTTCCAGGTCGTGGGCACGCTGGGGCGCAAGGGCAAGGTCGTGTCGGAGAACATGGACCTGTCCGTGTACATGCCCTTCAAGACGTTCAACTCCAGCTTCGGCAAGGGGCGGCCCATGCAGATCGCCATCGCCGTGGCGGACGCGGGGCAGATCCACAAGGCGGAGGACCAGCTCGTCGGCATCCTGCGGCGCGTGCGCGCGACGCCGCCGGGCGTGCCGGACGACTTCTCCATCAACCGGCCGGACACGCTCGCGGCAACCTATGAGCAGCTCACCGGGGCGCTCTACGCGGTGGCCACCGGCGTGGGGCTCATCACCCTGCTGGTAGGCGGTATCGGCATCATGAACATCATGCTGGTGTCGGTGCGCGAGCGGACGCGGGAGATCGGCGTCCGGCGGGCGCTGGGGGCGCGGCAGCGCACCATCGTCATCCAGTTCCTGATGGAGGCGTCCAGCGTGTCCGCGGTGGGAGGCCTCCTGGGCACGACGGTGGGGCTGGGGACGGCGAAGCTCGTGTCGCTGGTGACACCGCTGGCGGCGGACGTGCGGCCGAGCACGGTGCTGGGCGGGGTGGCGTTCGCGGCGCTGGTGGGCCTGCTGTTCGGCATCTGGCCGGCCGCGCGGGCCGCGCGGCTGGACCCGGTGGAAGCGCTCCGCTACGAATAGGCGATGCGCGCGTTCCTGGACAACCTGCGGCTGGCGCTGGGCACGTTCCTGGGCAACCCGCTGCGCTCACTGCTCACGCTGCTGGGCATCGTCATCGGCGTGGCCACGGTCATCACGATGATGGCGCTCATCGAAGGGCTGCGCGAACAGGTGAACAAGAACCTGGGCAGCCTGGGCGCGCACACCTTCGAGGTGACGAAGTGGCCCACGGGCTTCGGCCGCATCAACTGGGCGAAGTACGCCAAGCGCAAGGACATCTACGGCGAGGACGTGAAGGCCATCCTGGAGGCGTGTCCCTCCGTGGGCGCGGCCACGCCCACCGACATGGAGTGGGGCAAGAAGCTGGCGACGGCCTTCCGTGAGACGCACCCGTCGGTGAGCATCCTGGGCACGGAGCCCACGTACCTGGCGACCAGCGGCGTCACCGTCACCAACGGTCGCTTCTTCAACGAGACGGAGTCGCTGGACGGCCGCCCGGTGATGGTCATTGGCGTGGACGTGGCGGACGCGCTGTTCCCGGGCACGGATCCGGTGGGCTCCGACGTGCGGTTGAAGGGCCGGCCCTACCGCGTGATTGGCGTGTTGCAGAAGCGCGGCAGCGTCATGGGCATGGCCAGCCAGGACAACCAGGTGGCCATCCCGATGCGCAGCTTCCAGCAGCTCTACGGCAAGCACCGCTCGGTGGAGATCGACATCCAGGCGCGTGACGGCGCGGTGTTCCAGAAGGCGCAGGACGAGGTGGTGAACCTGCTGCGCCGCCGCCGCGAGCTGACGCCCCAGGAGGCCAACGACTTCGAGGTGCACACCAACGAGTCGATGACGGCGTCCTTCAACGAGCTCTCGCAGGTCATCGCGCTGGCGGGCGTGGGCGTGTGCCTGCTGTCGCTGGTGGTGGGCGGCATCGGCATCCTGAACATCATGCTGATGTCGGTGACGGAGCGGACGCGGGAGATTGGCATCCGCAAGGCGCTGGGCGCGCGTCGCCGCCGCATCCTGGGCCAGTTCGCCACGGAGGCGGTGCTGCTGTCGCTCTTTGGCGGGCTGCTGGGCGTGGGGCTGGGCTTCGGGTTCGTGTTCCTGGGCAAGTGGGTGCTGCTGTTCCCCATGAACGTGCCCGCGTGGGCCGTGGCGCTGTCCCTGGGCATGAGTTGCGGGGTGGGGCTGCTGTTCGGCATCTACCCGGCGTCCCGCGCGGCGAAGCTGGACCCGGTGGAGGCGATGCGCACGGAGTAGGGGACGGGATGGGATGGCGGTCCCCGTCCTCGACCGGTAGCGTGCCGCGGTCTTCTCCGTACGGGTGATTCACGCATGTCCTCTTCCTCCGCCACGCTGTCGCTGCCCGAAGTCCCCGCGCCCTTCCTGCTGCGCCCGCTCTCGATGGCGGACGCGGATGGGATCATCTCGCTGTACTCGGACGAGGAGGTCGCGCGGAGCCTCAACTTCGCGGTGCCCGTGCGTCCGGAAACCATCCGCACGAAGCTGGCGGTCGACCTGGAGGTGATGCGCCGGGGGGAGAGCTTCCGCTGGGTGCTGTCTTCCCAGGAGGACACGTCGGCGCTGGGCTACCTGACGCTCTTCAACTGGAGCGTGAAGGACCGGCGCGCGGAGGTGGGCTACATGGTGGCGCGCAAGCTGTGGGGGCAGGGCGTGATGAAGGCCATCCTCCCCGGCCTGGTGCGCTTCGGCTTCGAGCAGATGGGCCTGCACCGCATGGAGGCCCTGGTGTCGGTGGAGAATCCGGCCTCGTTGCGGGTGCTGACGCGCGGGGGCTTCCGTCAGGAAGGCGTGTTGCGAGGCTACCGGCCCTCCGGTGCGGGGGATGGGTTCGTCGACATGATCATGCTGTCGATGCTCGAGACGGAGTGGCGCGAAGCCGTCGCGAAGTAGGGGCGCGATTCACGGCAGGTCGCGCGCGAACTGCTCCCGGTAGCGGACCTTGAGGGCGCCAAGCTGCTTCGTGCCCCGGTATTCGCGGGCGAGCAGGTGCCAGGCTTCGGTGCGTGAAGGCTCCAGGGCGATGACCCGCTCCAGGTGCGCCCGTGCCCTGGCGTGTGCCCGGGTGTTCGTCGCCAGCACGCCGAGCAGCAGGTGGGCCTGCACGGCGTCCTCCCGCGCGGCGAGCACGCGCTCACAGGCAGCGCGCGCGGGCGCGAGGCGTCCCTTGAGCAGGTGCAGCTCGCACTGCACCAGCGCGACGGAAGGGCTCTGTGGAAACGCCTGGGCGAGCGCGGTGATGCGCTCCCGCGCGGGTCCGGATGAGCCTGCGTGCAGCAGGGCCTCGATGTCGAAGACCTCTCGCACCAGGGCGCCTTCACGCGCGGGCTCCATCTGGGGCATGGACGCGGAAGGTGTGCGCGTTCCGGTGCTCGCGTCGGGTCGCGCGGGCAGCGCCACCTGTCGTCGCATCCGGGTCGCCTGTTCGAGCACCGTGGCCGAAGCGGCCAATCCCGGCGCCCGGGCCGCGGCCTCTTCCGCCCACGTCAGGCAGTGGGCGCGCAGGAAGAGCCCCGCCAGATCCGCCCACAGCGCGGGCTCCGAGTCGGCGCGGGCCTCCAGGTTCCGCCGGGCCGCCAGCAGGCTGTCCTGGGCCGCGTCGAACCGGCCCGCGTGCAGGTGGAGCAGCGCGACGTTCATGCGCAGCGACGGCTCCCCGGGAAACCGCGCGATGGCTCGCTCACAGCGCTCCTGTGTGGCGGCCAGTGCCGGCGTGAGGTGCACGGCGAGGTAGCACGCCAGCAACTGCACGCGTTCATCCTGGGGATGCCGCACGGCCAGCGGCTCCAGGGCCTCGGCGGCCACCTCCGGCCTGCCTGCCTTCTCCTGCTCGATGACCTCCGCGAGTCGCTGGCGTTCCTCCGGCGTCAATGCGCGCGGCGTGCCCTCCGGCCCCAGCACCACGCTGGCCGAGCGGACCCGTTCGGTCCACGCGAGGAGGAAGTCGCGCTCTGGCCCTTCCCAGGCCGGTCCGCGCAGGGTGTCCAACACCGTCTTCAGCTCGCGCGCCCACGCTCGCTGCGGTTCCAGCTCCACGCGGGCCCGGGGCAGGTGGCGCAAGCCCGCGTCGAGCAGCGCGAGCGTCCGGGCATCGAAGCCCGTCCAGGCCGCGCCGTACTTCGATGACATCCACCCGCGCGGCTCGCGCACGTGAAGCGCACCCAACGTATGGGCCCACTCATGCAACAGGGCCGAAACCTCCAGGTGCCGACGCGCCTCCCCCTGCACGGTGGCATTGAGGGCCCGCAGCACGCAGTGACGTCCCAGCACGCGCGCGAAGCCCAGCTCATGCTGCGACTCACTGAAGGCCGGCGGCGCGGACACCAATCCGACGACGAGGTCCACGTCCTCGCCCGCGTCCAACGCCTCCAGCGCACCGAGCATGGGCTCCAGCGGACCCTCGGAGCCTCGCCGGTCCCACGCCCGCGCGGATTCCAGCTCGAACGTCACCCGCAGCGGCTCACGCACCGCCTCGCTCGCGCGCTGGAGCCCGGCCGCGAAGGCGCGCTCCCAATGAAGCACCTGCGCGCGGTGATCCGCGTCCGCGTACACGCGCACCCGCAACACGCGCCGGGGAAGGGCAGGGGACTGCGACACGGCCTCGGCGGCCCGTGGGCGCGAGGCCTCACGCGGACGCTCCGTGGAAGCGCAATGCACGCACACGAGCCCCAGGACGACGATGAGGCAACGCCGCAGCCAGCGCGGCGTCCGCTGGGACCCGGGGTTCATTGGGGGGGGCTTTTTGGAATCAGGGAGAAACAAGCCCCAACCCGTGAGGGGAGGCGGTGGGCCGACCGGGCCAGCACCGCCATCACCCTGGGGGTTGGGTCAACTTCAGGCCGCTGCGTCCTCTTCCTTCGACGGCTCGACCGCGTTCACGATCCAGTCAATCGCCTTGTGCTCCCAGTCCGGATCCTTCGACGCGTCGATGTAGCGCTCCCACTCGTACACGCCGCTCTGCTTCGACATGCGCACCATCATCAGGCGCGCCACGGTGCTGTCGAGCACCACCGACGAGCGCACCATGCCGTTCTGCTTCAGCCAGACCATCGCCTGCTTGATGACGTCCTGGGTTTCGGGCGGATTCGCCCGCTGGCTGCGGATGTCCACCATCAGCCCGAAGGGACGCCCCTTCTTCACCGCGACCTTCGTGCGCAGGTCGTTGAACCAGGCCGTGATCTCGGGAAGCAGGATGTAGCCAGGTGCATTGATCCGGAAGCCGTACTCCGTCCGCAGATTCTCGATCATGACAACCCCCACGTTGGATTCGTCGGACGCGTGTGCCCCTCTGTAATAGCGAGGGCGCGTGCGCCCCTGGAGCCTAGCGCAACCCATGCGTTCGTGGATCCAGACGCGGCACACTTCCGTACGCGCGCGCGAAAGCTGTTCTCCAAGTGAAAACTGTAAGACGTCCGGGGTTGGACAGGGCAACGTGTCTCGAAGTGTGAGAATCCAGCCTCAAGCGAACTTTCCACGAAAAATTACTTCACACTGCTCAACTGCTCGGCTAGAAGGTAGGTGCATCTTTGCAGCAATCCCGCAAGACTGTGCGTGCACCGGGGGTTTCCCCGACTCGGTGACAGCGACTCGAAGTGGAATTTCGAGTCGGATGGGACCCGGGGCCTTGGAGACGCCTTTCGATGTCGACCTCCTCGCTTGCTGAGTTGCAGCTCACCGCGTCGTCCGCGCTGCGGTCGGAGCTGCCCCTCAACGTGCTCCGTCAAGACACGCCGTCACCGGAGCCGGTGGACGGGCTGCAGGCGCGCCACGGTGACCCCATCCCGATGTACGGGGATGCGAATGCCCGCGGCTTCAAGACGGTGGAGGACCTGACCGTCGCCGACTGCGTCCTGGCGCACCTGGAGGCCGAGGAGGTGGATGCGGTGTTCGGCATCCCTGGCGGCAACCTGGCCCCGTTCCAGCAGGCGCTGCGCAAGCACGGCTCCATGCGCTTCATCATCACCGCGCACGAGGGTGGCGCGGCGTTCATGGCGGACGGCTACGCGCGCGCCACGGGCAAGCTGGGCGTGTGCATGGTGACGGCGGGCCCTGGCGCGACCAACGCGATGACGGGCGTGGCGTCCGCGCACCTGGACGGCGTGCCCCTGCTCACCATCAGCGGCAACGTGTCCACGGAGCGCATCGGTCTGTTCGCGATGCAGGAGAGCAACAGCACGCACGGCGTGAACACGGTGGAGATGTTCCGTCAGGCCTGCTCCAGCTCCGCCGCCGTCGTGGACGCGCAGAGCCTGCCGCGCCTGCTGCAGCGTGCGATGCGCACCTCGCAGGGTCTGCCCGGCGGCGCCACGCACCTGAGCATCCCCACCAACGTGGCGCGCCAGCCCATCCAGCGCGCCACGGTGCCCACCACGCGCGGGGCCTTCCGCGCGCGTCCGGCCGCGGCGCCCTTCGAGGACCTGCGCGCCGCCTTCTCCATGCTGCGCACCGCGCGCCGTCCGCTCATCCTCCTGGGCGCCGGGGCGCGCTCGGCGATGGAGGAGCACGGCGACGCGTTCAACGCGTTCGTCACCCAGCACGGCATCCCGGTGACCACGAGCCTGCGCGGCAAGGGGCTGTTCTCCGAGCGCGAGTCCCTGTGCCTGGGCGTCGTGGGCCTGGGTGGCAGCAAGCGCGTGGAGGCGTACCTGCGCGAAGGCGTGGACGTGCTCCTGGTGCTGGGCAGCCGCCTGGGTGAGTGGGCCAGCCGCAGCTTCCACAAGTACTTCCAGTCCATCCACCACGTCATCCAGGTGGACGTGGAGGCGGCGAACATCGGCCAGCTGCTGCCGGTGCGGCTGCCCATCGTGGCGGACGCGGGCTCGGTGGTGACGGGGCTGGCGGAGCTGGGGCAGATGATTGGCCCCTCCAGCGGCGCGCGGGTGCAGGAGCGTTGGGCGCAGGTGATGGCGCTGCACGAGCCGGCGCCCGCCGTGAGCGCGCCCCAGGTGCAGGGCATGGTCAAGCCGCAGCAGCTGCTGGCGGAGCTGGACCGGCACCTCAGCCCGGAGATGGACCTCTACATCGACATCGGCAACTGCACGGGCTGGACGTCCCACCTGCTGCATGTGTCTCCTCCGGCGCGGATCTTCTACCCGACGGGTCTGACGTCGATGGGCTGGTCCTGCGGCGCGGTGGTGGGCGGGAAGATTGGCCGGCCGGAGCGCGCGGCGGTGTCCGTCGTCGGTGACGGCGCGTTCCTGATGAACGGCGTGGAGGTGCTCACGGCCTCGCGCTACCGCGTGGGCACGGTGACCATCGTCCTCAACGACAACGCGCTGGGCATGGTGAACCACGCCGAGCACATGCAGGACCGGGACTACCCGCTGGAGGACGAGTTCTACAGCCTGGGCAACCCGGACCTGGAGCGCTTCGCGGAGTCGCTGGGCGCGAAGGTCTACACGGTGGACGGCCCCGGCCAGCTGGACGCGATGCTGCCGGAGGTGCTGCGCCGCGCGGACGCGTCGGGCCAGCCGCAGGTCATCGTCGCGCACATCGACTACCGCGAGGTGCCGCCGTACGGCGACCGCTTCGCCGCGGTGGCGTCCGACGGGAAGTAGCAGCGCATGACGTCCGCTTCGTTCGCGCTCCTGGGCGCGGGGGCCGCGCTGCCCGCCCGGGTGCGCGGCAACGATGAGCCGCTCTTCGAGCCGCTGCGCCGTGCCGCCGCGGAAGGGGGCGGCGAGGTCGCGCTCTTCTACGGCAACCGCGAGCGCCGGGTGCTCGGGCCCGAGGAGTCGCTCTCGTCGCTCACCGCGAAGGCGGGAGCGGCCGCGCTCTCGGTCGCGGGGCTGAAGGCCTCGGACGTGGACCGGCTCTACGGCTACGTGTCCGTGTCCGAGTTCATCACGCCCAACGCGCTCTACGCCGTGCACCAGGAATTGGGGCTGGGGCAGGGGGCGCTGGTGGTGCCGGTGCAGGCGGACTTCGTCAACTTCCTCATGGGCGTGGTGCTCGCGTGGGAGGCGCTGCGCGCGGGCTCCATCCGGTACGCGCTGGTGGCGGTGGGCGCGGCCTGGACGCGCAACATGGACTACACGCAGGGCCACGCCATCGGCATCGGGGATGGCGCCGGGGCCGCGGTGGTGGGGCACTCGGAGCCCGGAGGCGGGCTCACGCTGGTGGACTGGGCGGCGGACACCTTCAGCGACGAATACGGCGCGATGACGATGGGCGCGCGTCCGGAGTCGGGGCTCGGCTACCCCACCTATGGCCTGGCGCCCACGGGCGGCATCAAGGCGTTCCTGTCGTCGGGGATGAACGGACCGCCCCGGCTGGTGGAGCGACTGCTGGCGAAGAACGGCGTGTCACGCGACGACGTGACGCTCATCTCGCATCAGGCGACGCGCAAGCTGATGGACCACTGGGCCCAGGCCATCCGTCCGCGCGAGTACGTGGACACGTTCGAGGACTTCGGGAACATGGTGCACGCGTCCATCCCGGTGACGCTGGCGCGGTTCCACCACCGGCTGCGCACGAAGTACCTGGTGATGGTGGGCCTGGGCATCGGCGCGCACCAGATGGCGGTGCTGGTGCGCGTCTGAGGCGTGGGCGCTACTGGTCGTCGCAGGGTGTGCCCAGCCGGATGCCCGTGTAGACGCCCAGCTCGTTGTAGATGAGCGGCAGGTTCTGCTCCACGGGCACGTTGCGCAGGGTGACCTCCTTGCGCGGGTTTTCAATCCACACAGGCGTCTGCGCGCGGTCGATGACGAGCCGCAGCTGGCCCTTCTTCGTGGTGAAGATCTCCCCCTCCGAGTCCGCCACCACGTTGGTCATCTTCTGCGGCTTCAGGTCGCCGCGCGGCCCGATGAACACCCGGAAGTTGCGTGACTCCTCGGCGGTGAAGCCCTTGTCCACGTAGTAGTACGTGCCGTTCGAGTCGCGCAGCAGCGCGTGCGGGACGTACTTCTGCGGGTTGGGTGCGTACGCGGCCTTGCGCAGCAGCTCGCGCGCCGCCGTGCCGGGCAGCATCTCCAGGGATACCTTGCGCTCGCCACAGCGCAGCGAACAGGTGCGCTCCTTCGCGTCCACGGACACCTCCGAGTGCACGCGCAAGTCCGTGCCCTGGTAGTCCGGGGTGCCGTTGCGGTTGAAGAAGCGCGGGTCCATGAACAGCGTGCCGGGCAGGAAGCCCGGGGGACGCGGCACGACGAGCAGCTCCTTGCCGTCGCCGTAGAAGAGCCGCTCCTCCAGGTCTTCCGTCTCCTCGCGGGGGACGGCGACGACGTAGTGGCCCTTGCCGTCGGTGCAGACGGAGGTGGCTTCCAGGAGCATGCGCTGCCCCAGGTTCTCCGCCTTGCCCCAGGGCGGTTCGACGGCGACGGAGGTGCTCGAACCGAGGAGCACCGCGACGGTGAGGACGCGTTGAAGGTTCATGGTGTGCGGGCGCGGGGCTAGAGGTGCTTCTTGAAGTAACGGGTGGCGGCCTTCTCCTGGTTGGAGGCCTCCGGGTTCGTGGTCCACACGAAGCGGTCTCCTTGCAGGCCCGGCTCCAGGCCCGCGCCGAAGCGGCAGTCGATCCGCTGGAGGCGGGCCTTCACTGTGCGGCGGGCTTCCTCGGACGTGGCGCACATGGCCTTCAGCGCGCTGAGCGGGAAGGCGCAGAAGCGGGTGATGTTCGCGTCCTTGAGCAGGGGCTCGGTGACGGTGGCCCAGTCGATGGTGCCCGCCACGGTCGTGGCGCAGGCGGTGTTCATCTGCTGGAGGGCTTCGGCGTAGCTGGTGTCGTGGACGGCTTCCTCGGCCTTGCGGTCGAAGGCCATCAGCTTCGCGAGCTGGCCGCTCTGGGTCTGCTGCTGGTGCTGCGCGTAGACCTCCTCCGGCTTGAGCTTCTGGGAGCGCGCCTCGTCGTACTGGACGGCGATGCCGTTGCCGGGACCTCCGGGGAAGTGCAGCTCCGCGCGCGGCCCCACCAGGGTGAACGGCGAGTAGTTCCGGCCGTGCCACTGGGTGGTGTAGCTCAGCCGCGACGTGCCGACGCTGCTCCAGTCCTTGATCGTGTACGGGAGCACCAGGCCGTCCAGCACGGAGCCGGTGCCCTGGATGCGCACGAGGAACTTCTTCTGCTCGCGGGGCGTGAGCGGCACGACCGCCACCAGCTCCCCCTGCGGGCCCACGAACACCTTGCCAGCCTCGACGGGCGCCGCGGCACGGGCGGGCAGGGTGCCCAGCACGGCGCAAAGCGCTGCCATTGCGACGACGACTCTCACGCGATTCCTCCCCCTCATCCCACGCACGAACACGGCTGTGTTCACGCGCGTGGGCGGGTCCAGCTCACAGACTCAGGTCTACTTCGTACTTCTGACATACCTTCTCGGCCTTGCGCTGCTGCGACCTGGGAAGCTTCTCCCACTCCGAGCGGGCGTTGCCCAGGTCCTTCTGCCTGCAGCGAAGTTCGGTCAGCAGCAGCTGGGCGGCCAGATTGCTTTCTTCCTTGATGCTGCGCTGCGCTTTGCGGACTGCCTCGTCCACGTTTCCACTCGCGAGGGCTGCCCGCGCCTGAGCCAGGGCGTCGATTGAAGGGGCCTTGGTGGGCTCATCGCTCAGCTTCTTCTCCGTCGCGCTGGCCACCGGCGGTTTCACCAGCGGCTTCACC
>NZ_RAWI01000218.1 GCF_003612125.1 Corallococcus praedator | reverse complement strand
CCCCTGGTACGCGCTCTGCCCCTCCACGCCTTCGGGACGCGGCTCGCGCACGAGGCCGTGGCGCAGGAGCACGTTGCCGTCCGGGCAACGCACGTCCTGGCCCAGGCACCACATGGCCACGTCGAACAGACGGTCGCCGTCGCGGCGAACGTCGCAGGGAAGAACAGCGGCAACAGGGACGGCATGCGGCTGGGACATGGGGCGCCTCGAAAGGTGGAGCGGGGACTAGCTGCTGGCCTTCTTCGTCGTGGGACCCACGCGCGCGGCCACCTCACCGAAGAGCGCCTTCGCGTCCACGGGGGTGCCGCCGTTCTTGGTGAGCAGCGCGTTGATGGCGCGCACCACCTTGGAGCGCACGCGCGGGGACACCGGACGGTCCTCGCGCGCGGCGGCAAGCTGCTGCTCGCTCAGGCCCCGGCCACTGCGCGGCTTGCCCAACCCCAGCTCCGCGTAGGGCTTCTGCTGCCCCTCCTTCTCGCGGCGGCGCGCGGACCGCTTGCGCTTGAGGACGCGGTCCTCCGAAGACTGGGACTCGAGCTGGCGGGAGCGGCGCAGCAGCACCGCGGGGGAGATCTTCTTGTCGTCGAGGAACTGCTGAAAGGTACCCATGTCTGGCTCCTGTGGGGACTCAAGGGGGAACGGCGGTTACTCGTGGTCGTGGTCGTGCTCGCCCGACTCCTCGATGACGAGCGACACGGAGGACAGCGTCGAAGGGCCGAAGGTGAGCGTGTGCGTGCCCACCGTGAGGGGCACGATGTGGCGGCCCTTGATGTCGGTGCAGAGCGTGGAGCTGGTGGTGCTCTCCTCGAACTCCACCGTCGTGCCGGCGCCGTTGGTGACCTTCACCGGCACATCCGCGCTGGTGAAGAGGACGTAGTCGGTGGCCTCGGAGACGGCGAAGGACACCGCGCCGCCCTTGCCGCCCGTCACGTCCACCAGCGCGATGTCGTAGCGCTTGTGGTCGTTGCTCACGGCGGGGCCCGTGCCGGAGGTGGCCGCGGTGACGCTGACGGCGGGGCCTTCCTGCAGGTGCTCGCAACCTTCTTCGTCGCCGGTGGACTCTTCGGCGTCGTCGCCGCACGCGGAGACGAGGAGCGAGGCGGACAGCAACACGGCGGACAGCAGCTTGTTCTTCATGGTGTGGAACTCCACGGGGATGGACTGCGGGGACTCCAGGCTCCGCGCGCCCACGGTGCGCCGCCCCGGAAGAGAGGGAACGGCCGCACGCGAAAAACGCGACGGGGCCTGGAAGGGGGCTCAGCGGGACGAAGCGCGCGGAACGGGAGCGGCCGAAGCCCCTCGCGGCGTCACGTCACCGCGAAGGGACGGGAGCGCGCGCGACGAAGGCTCCGGAAGCCCCGGACGCTTCCCGGACCGCGGACACACGCCGGGCGGGAACGACGGGCTTCGTGGGCCGGAATCAGGCGCGCGGAGGCGACGACTTGGGCGCGAGTCTCAACAGCGCGACGGGGGCCGCGTGGAAGCGGAACACCGCCAGCGCCGGATTGGAGCGCGTGGAGACCGCCACCAGCATCGGGGCGGACTCGGCCGGAGGCGGGGCCTCACGGCGAAGGAAGGCATGGTGACAGTGGGCTTCCGCGCTGTGCGGCACGGCCTGCGCCTGGGGCGCCCGGGCCACGCGCACATCGTCGAAGGAGACCTCTTCCTCCGACGGGCCCCCATGCGACGGGGCCTCGCTCACGTGCATCACGTCCCCGTGCTCCAGGCACGTGGTGTGCTGCACCAGCGCGAAGTGGAGGACGCTTCCCACGTACGCCAGCACGCACACGAGCACCCACTGCCACGCCAACAGGCGCGACACGGGGCGGTTCGTGCTGGGGTGGCGTCGGAGGCGGCTCACGTCCACTCAATCTCGAAAAGCAACTGAGTTGTTTTAAGCGACCTCGCCACCCGGGCGCAAGCCAGGAGCGGA
Source organism: Corallococcus praedator (assembly GCF_003612125.1). Taxonomy (GTDB): domain Bacteria; phylum Myxococcota; class Myxococcia; order Myxococcales; family Myxococcaceae; genus Corallococcus; species Corallococcus praedator. The sequence continues at coordinate 13,963 of NZ_RAWI01000218.1, read as the reverse complement.
AGCGCCATCCCAAGGCCCCCGGGGCGCCGCGCACCTGGGGCGACCTGCCCCCACGCCCGGCCGCTCGCAGGACACGGCGCGCCGGGTGCTGGCCTGGGGAACAGGCCGACGGGTCACGGGTTGTGGACCCACGAGCCCCAGGGGTCGTAGGTTCCGCGCGTGCAAGAGTTCATGGATGTCCTGCGCAGGCAGGCACACTATTTCGGACCGGAGCTGGCGAAGCTGGCCTACGAGCGCGGTCTCGCGGTGACGAAGCCGGATGGCAGCACCCTGCCCATCCCCATCACCGCCACGCCCGTCATCCTCGACGCCGAGGAGATCAAACGCCGCGCGCTGCTGTCCGCGAAGCTGGCCTCCGCCACGCTGAAGATGGCGCGAGCGGTGCTCGCCGGCGAGGACCCGGGCCGGCTGCTCGGCGCGCTGTCCCCGCTGGAGCGCTCCCTGGCCGAGCGCACCTGGGAACAAAGCCGCAGGCTGGCGACGACGCGCGTGGACTACTTCGTCTCCGCGGGCCGTCCCTGGGCGCTGGAGGTCAACGCCACCATCCCGGCCATGCAGGGCTATTCGGACATCGCGGCGCGCTCCTTCATCGAGGTCGTCGCGCGGCACCTGCGCTACCCGGAGAAGGGGCTGGCGGCGCTGCACACGCTCAACGGCAACAACGCGCTGGCGCTCTACCGGGCCCTCTTGGACGGCTACGCGGCCGAGCGCGACGGGGCGATGCCGGACACGGTGGCGCTCCTGTGCCGCAAGAACGACGCGCAGGTGACGGAGCTGCGCTGGCTGTGCGAGCGCTTCCGCGAGTTCGGCGCGGACGCGGACGTCGTGCACCCGGAGGACGTGTCCGGCGAGGACGCCTTCACGGTGCGGGGCAAGAAGTACGACCTGGTCTACCGCCACCTGTTCGTGCGCCGGCTGGAGCAGTCCCCTGCCCCCTGGGTGGAGGACTTCCTGGGCACGGTGCCCGGCAAGAAGGCGGTGTTCCTCAACCCGCCCGCCTCGCAGGTGGAGGTGAAGACGACGTTCGCGCTCCTGTCGCAGGCGCTGACGGAGCCCGCGCTCGCGGACAGCGCGGGCCTCACGCCGGACGAGCTGGAGGCGGTGCGCGCCGCGGTCCCCTGGACGCGCCCCTTCCGCCACGGCCCCGGCACCGGCCCGGACGGCGCGAAGGTGGACGACGTGGTGGCGCGCGTGTCCGAGGAGCCCGCGCGCTTCGTGCTCAAGCGCGCGTGGGACTACGGCGGCAAGGCGGTGTTCCTGGGCCGCTCGGTGGGAACGGTGCCCTACGAGGAGCGCGTCAAGGGCGCCTACGGCGAGTCCCTGACGTGGGCGCAGTTGTGCGTGCGCGCGGCCACGGACACCCAGGGCGGCGGCTTCGTGGTGCAGGAGGTGGTGGACACGCAGCCGGAGGAGCACCTGCTGTGTGGTCAGAACAGCGTGCTGCCCACGTCGTTCTTCGTCGACTACTCGGCCTATGCGTCGGTGGGCCTGACGAAGCAGCCCGCGTGGGGCGGGGTGTGCCGGGGCTCCATGTCGGAGATCGTCAACATCGTGGGCGGAGGGGGCGTGCTGCCCCTCATCACCACGGAAGTCGCGGCGAAGCTTTTGTTGGCCTGGAAGGCCCTTTAAGGCACCGCCCAAGGCTCCGCGTTACAACAGGACACAGCAGCCGGGCAGCCGTCCCGGCACGAAAGGATACGAAAGCACATGGCGTGGGAATCTTCTGGTGGGTGGCAGAGCGGGCGGGCGAGCGAAGTGGACTCGGTGCTGATGCAGGAGTCTCAGCGCGCGTTCATGACGCGCGTCCATGGCTGGATGTTCGCGGGGCTGGCCCTCACGGGCGTCATGGCGGCGGTGACGCTGTCGAGCAACGCGATGCTCCAGGCGGTGGCGCAGTACCGCATGGGCCTCTTGCTGGTGCAGTTCGGCGTGGTGATGGCGCTGTCGTTCCTGGCGCCCCGCATCTCCGGCCCGGTGGCCGCGGCCCTGTTCCTGGGCTATTCCGCACTGACGGGCGTGACGCTGTCGGTGCTCTTCCTCATCTACACGGCGGGCTCCATCGCCCAGGTGTTCTTCATCACCGCGGCGGTCTACGGCACCATGGCCGTCTACGGCACCGTCACGAAGAAGGACCTGAGCGGCTGGCGGACCTTCCTCTACATGGGCCTCGTCGGCATCGTCATCGCGGGCATCGTGAACCTGTTCATGCGCAATGACGCGGTGTCGTTCGTCAGCGCGTGCGCCGGCGTGCTCATCTTCGCGGGCCTCACCGCGTACGACACCCAGAAGCTGCGCGAGTACCACGCGGGCACGGGCTTCCAGAGCAACGCGACGGTGAGCATCGTGGGCGCGCTCACGCTCTACCTGGACTTCATCAACCTGTTCCTGTCGTTGATGCGCCTGCTGGGCAAGCGCCGCTAGTCACCGGCGCCACGACGTCGCGGTACCCCGAGGCGGGGCGCGAGGCGGTTTCCTTCTTCGGAAGGGAATCGCCTTCAGCGCTCCGCCTTCTTGTTGAAGGGCATCAAGAGCCGCTCCACCGGGCGCCCCTGCACCAGGTGCTCCTCCACGATGGTGGGGACGTCCTCCACCTTCACACCGCCGTACCAGGTGCCCTCCGGGTAGACGACCACGGAGACGCCGAACGCGCAGGTGTCCACGCAGCCGGCCGCGTTGGCGCGCATGGTGCGTTTGAGCCCGCGCTTGTCCAGCTCCGCCTTGAAGGCGGCGCGGACCTCCTCCCCGCCCTTGGTGGCGCAACAGCCCTTCGGATTCCCGTCCGGGCGGCGGTTGGTGCAGACGAAGACGTGGCGTTCAAAGGGAGGGGGCATGTCGGCCTCCTAACGCGGCCCGGCGGCGAAATCGACGCCGCCGTTCAGCAACCGACCGTCCCAGGCCCCTCCCCTGCGTCCTTTCCTCGTCCCGGCGGCGGACCGCCCCCAGGCTGGGCGCACGGACTGACAGCAAACATCCGCCAGTGATCACGAGCCCTTGGCCGGGTGCCCTCCGCCTGCGACCCGGGTTTGTAGTGTCATGACACTACATTGCCTGCGAAGCATCCATTGCCACCGTCATGGTGGGGCCTTAGATCAGCCCTGTATCAAGCCCACACCCCCTGCGCAGGTGAGCAGCGCCCCGGGTGTTCGCAGACAGACTCACCCCCAAGATGAAGTGTGTAAGCAGACTTCAAATGCTAGATGTAGGGGCAGCAGGTGATGTTTGACGGACCCCGTGAGCGATCATATGGATCCGCCCGCCCGGCGGGAGGGCAGTCAGGCCCGGGCCCGGATTCCAGCTCCAAGTCCGCTGGAACCTGCCTCCTTGCTCCATCCAGACGTCGCTCCTTTCTGTCCTTCGGAGATCAACCGATCTCCTGGGATCTCGCGGCGTTGGCGATTTTGCGAATTTTGCATCCGTACTCTCAGTGCATATGGAGGTGGGCGTCATGGAGAAGGACCTGGGCGGCAAGTCGGTGGTCGGGGGCAAGGAGCGTCGCGGGGCGCGGGTGAAGGGGAAGGCGGCGACGGCGACGACGACGACGGGGCTGACCGTGGAGCGCTTCTTCACGACGCCCGGGGTGGACCCCGCGGACGAGCTGGCGTGGGAGTACCGCAGCGCGAGCATCAAGGGCGAGGACGGCAAGGTCGTCTTCGACCAGAAGGACATCGAGGTCCCCAAGTCCTGGTCGATGCTGGCGACGAACGTCGTGGCGTCGAAGTACTTCCGGGGCACGCCCGGCACGCCGGAGCGTGAGACGAGCGTGCGCAAGCTGGTGGCGCGCGTGGTGGACACCCTCACCCGCTGGGGCGCGGAGGGAAACTACTTCGCGTCGGCGGTGGACCGCGAGGCGTTCCACGCGGAGCTGACGCACCTGCTCCTGCGCCAGAAGGCGGCCTTCAATTCTCCCGTCTGGTTCAACGTGGGCGTGGAGGAGCACCCGCAGTGCTCGGCGTGCTTCATCAACAGCGTGGACGACAACATGGAGTCCATCCTGGGGCTGGCCCGCACGGAAGGGATGCTCTTCAAGTACGGCAGCGGCACGGGCACCAACCTGTCCACCGTGCGCGGCAGCAAGGAGCTGCTCGCGGGTGGCGGTACTGCATCCGGCCCGGTGTCGTTCATGCGCGGCTTCGACGCGTTCGCGGGCGTCATCAAGAGCGGTGGCAAGACGCGGCGCGCGGCGAAGATGGTCATCCTCAACGCCGAGCACCCGGACATCCTGGAGTTCATCCGCTGCAAGTCGAACGAGGAGAAGAAGGCCTGGGCGCTGATTGAGGCGGGGTACGACCCGTCCTTCAACGGCGAAGCGTACGGGTCGGTCTACTTCCAGAACTCGAACAACTCCGTGCGCGTCACGGACGACTTCATGAAGGCCGTGGTGAACGACGGCCCGTGGCAGACGCGCGCGGTGCGCGACGGCCAGGTGATGGAGACGTACAAGGCGCGGGAGCTGTTCCGGGAGATCGCGGAGGCGGCGCACCTGTGCGGGGATCCGGGCCTCCAGTACGACACCACGGTGAACGCGTGGCACACGTGCTCCGGCACGGCGCGCATCAACGCGTCCAACCCCTGCTCCGAGTACATGTTCCTGGATGACTCGGCCTGCAACCTGGCGTCGCTGAACCTGATGCACTTCCGCACGCTGGAGGGCGGCTTCGACGTGACCGCGTTCAAGCACGCGGTGTCGGTGGTGCTGCTGGCGCAGGAGATCATCGTCGGCTTCAGCCGCTACCCCACCGAGCGCATCACCCAGAACAGCCACGACTACCGTCCGCTGGGCCTGGGGTACGCGAACCTGGGCGCGCTGCTGATGGCGACGGGCCTGCCCTACGACTCACCGGCGGGCCGCAACTACGCGGCGGCCATCACGTCCCTGATGTGCGGCGAGGCCTACGCCACGAGCGCGCGCATCGCCCAGAAGCAGGGCGCGTTCAAGGGCTACGGCAACAACGCGGAGCCGATGCTGGGCGTCATCCGCAAGCACCGCAAGGCGGCCTACCAGCTCCAGGCGGAAGGCGTGAGCGCGGAGCTGTTCCAGGCGCAGAAGCAGGCGTGGGACGACGCGCTGGCGCGCGGCACGGAGCACGGCTACCGCAACAGCCAGGTGACGGTGCTGGCCCCCACGGGCACCATCGGCTTCATGATGGACTGCGACACCACCGGCATCGAGCCGGACATCGCGCTCATCAAGTACAAGAAGCTGGTGGGCGGCGGCATGCTGAAGATCGTCAACCAGACGGTGCCGCTGGCGCTGGAGAAGCTGGGATATCCGCAGACGCAGGCGCAGGACATCATCGCGTACCTGGACAAGCACGACACCATCGAGGGCGCGCCGCACCTCAAGTCGGAGCACCTGCCGGTGTTCGACTGCGCGTTCAAGCCGTCCAAGGGCCAGCGCAGCATCCACTGGATGGGCCACATCGAGATGATGGCGGCGGCGCAGCCGTTCCTCTCCGGCGCCATCAGCAAGACCGTCAACATGCCCACCGACTCCACGGTGGAGGACATCGAGAAGGCCTACCTGGAGGCGTGGAAGAGCGGCCTGAAGGCCGTCGCCGTGTACCGCGACGGGTGCAAGCGCACGCAGCCGCTCAACACCTCGCAGGACAAGCCCAAGGACGCGCCCCGCGTGGTGGCGGAGGCCGTGCCGGTGGTGACGCCCGAGCCGAAGGCGCGCCGCCGCCGGCTGCCGGACGAGCGTCAGTCCATCACGCACAAGTTCTCCATCGGCGGCCACGAGGGCTACCTGACGGTGGGCATGTACGAGGACGGCACGCCGGGCGAGCTGTTCGTGGTGATGGCGAAGGAGGGCTCGGTGGTGAGCGGCCTGATGGACGGCTTCGCCACCAGCGTGTCGCTGGCGCTCCAGTACGGCGTGCCCATGCAGGTGCTGGCGGACAAGTTCTGCCACACCCGCTACGAGCCGAGCGGCTTCACCGGCAACCCGAACATCCCCATCGCCAAGTCCATCACCGACTACATCTTCCGGTGGCTGTCGTTGAAGTTCCTGCCCACCGCGCCGTGCGGTGACGACGCGGAGGTGACGCCGGTGGAAGAGGCCCGTCCGGCGCCGGTGGTGAAGGCCGAGGTGCCCGCGCAGACGCTGCAGTTGTCCGCGGTGAGCCACTCGCGCAGCACGTACCTGAACCAGGCGGACGCCCCGCCCTGCCACACCTGCGGCGCCATCACCGTGCGCAGCGGCGCCTGCTACAAGTGCGCGAACTGCGGCACGACGAGCGGCTGCAGCTAGGTCGCCAGAGCGGCGGTGCCCCTCCTGCCGTGGGGGGCGCCGCCGGGCCTTACTTCGCGGTGACGGCGCCCAGGATGAAGCGGGGCAGCAGCTCCTCCCGGAACTTCCTCCAGAGCGCCGCGTGGTTGTAGTTGCCCGCGGTGAAGAGGACGGTGAGTTCCAGCTCGGGAATGACCATCACCAGCTGCCCGCCGTTGCCGCTCGCTTCGTATTCGGAATAGACGCGGTCGCCGACGCGCAGTTCATGCCGCCACCACGTGTAGCCGTACGTCGAACCCTGGGCCAGGGTCGCGTGGTTCGCGATGGAGCGCTCCACCCAGCGCTGACTGACGACGCGGCGTCCGTTCCAGGTGCCCCCGGACAGGTAGAGCTGCCCCAGCTTCAAGGCGTCGCGTGGCCGCATGTAGATGCCCCCGCCCAGGTACTGCTCGCCCGACGGCATCAGGTCCACGTGGTAGTCGCGCATCTGGAGGGGCGCGGCCAGGTTGCGCTCGAAGAACTCCGGGATCCACGTGCGCGTGGTGTTGCGCAGGACGCCGCCCAGCAGGTTGATGTTCGCTGAGCAGTACACGCCCTTCTCTCCTGGCTTGCCCACCATCGGCAGGTCGAGTGTGTACTTGTACCAATCCGGGACATCGTCCTGGAGGCGCTCCTCGTTGCCCGGTGAGGCCTCGTCCTCGTCGTCACACGCGAGCCCCGTCGACATCGTCAGCAGGTGCGCCACCGTGAGCGCGCGTTTGCGCTCGTCCAGGTGCGCGAGCTTGCCGCCGTACTCCGGGAACAGGGAGACCACGGGCGTGTCCACCGTGAAGGCCGCGCCCTGGTCCAGCGCAAGGCCAATCAACACCGACGCATACGTCTTCGCCGCGGAGCGCAGGTCATGCGGTCGCTCCTTGTCGAAGCCGTGGAAGTACTCCTCGACCACGAGCTTTCCGTGGCGCGCGATGAGGAGCCCCTGGATGGCAGGCGCCGGTGCGGGCCCTGGTTCCTGATCGAGGATCTGTTGCACGAGCTGGCGGATGGGTCGTGGCTCCATGCCGACATCGGTGAGCGAGGCCGTCGTCCACCCATCGTCCTCCGCGACGGGAGCGCGGTACACGTACGGGCCCGGTGCCGGCGTGCGTGGGTACAGGCCCACGGCCTGATTGCGATCCCTTCGCGTGAGGTCGAAGGTGGTGTCCAGCGGCGGGTAGACGAGGGACAGGCGCTCGGTTCGCGCGTCGTAGGTGGCCTCGAAAGTCGTGCCCCCGGCGGTGTCGACGAATCGGACGCCCGTGCCCTGGAGGCTGACGCGGTACATGCGTCGGTTGCCGAAGTTCCGTTCGGGGTTGCGGAAGAAGGCTCCGAGGGTGCCATCCGGTTGCTTCTGGACCACCAGGTACAGCGAGAACCGGTCCTCCAGCGGGGCCACCGTTCCGCGCCAGTGGCCCGCCTGGAGGGAGCGCAGCTCCACCGGGGTGGCGAACCGCATCCCGCTCATCAGGACGCGGGGCTGGATCCAATGCCCGCGGATGCGGCTTCCGTCCTCCACCACCGCGCCCCGCAGCTCGCCCTGGCCTCCGGGAAGCACGAGGGAGACCTTCGCGCCGTCCACCTTCACGGGCACGTCGAAGCCCGCGATGCGCGCGCGCCACGCGCCATCACCGCGCACCACGGTCAGCTCTCCACGGACTTCTGGCCCCAGGCGCCGCTCACTGCCCCAGACGCCGACGAGTCGCGCCTCGGGGGCTTGAGGTGCGGGCGTCGCGCCCAGGAGCGCGGGCACCAGCAGCAGGATGCGCCAGGCGGTCCTTGAAGGGACCGCGTGCCCTCCGCGAAGGAAGTTCATGGCGCGGGATGTTGCCAGGGCCACGCAGCCGCGGCTCGGGACATCGGCGTGAAGCGGCCAGGGGTTTCAGCAAGAAGGGCCCCGGTGCCGATGCGCCGGGGCCCTTCGTGACTTCAGCGGGAGCTGACGGTCACGGGAAGCGATGCAGGCGGGTGCAGATCTCCACGGCCCGGTCGGCGATGCGGCCCAGTTCCTCCAGCGTGTCCAGTTCCACGGGCGCGGGCCCGTTTTCAGCGACGAAGAACGCCACGGGCTGACCGCGCGCGTGCAGGGGGAAGACGAGCAGGTGCGATTCGGACTCGCACAGCGCGGAGAAGATGGCCTCGTCCTGGGGGCCCTGCGGCGCGTTGAAGACGCTGGGGCTGGGGCCCTTCAACGCGGACGCGAGGAGGGACGGCGCGTCCAGGTCCACCTTGAGCGCGGAGACCTCCGGACGTTCGCTGCCCGGGCCCCAGGCGCGGCCCACGCGCGCGAGTCCGAAGCTGTCACCCAGGAGGAAGGCCCGGCGGAAGCGGCCCGCGCTGTAGGCGAGCAGCACCTTGCCGACCATGCCCTGCGAGTCCGCGGTGTCCAGCGCGGAGAGGACTTGATCCGCCGTGATGGTGGGACCGTTTGGAGGCGTGTCGGTGGACGCGCTGGCGGCGGCGAGCAGGGCCTGCACGGTGTCGGGTTGTTCGGAGGCCTGGGGCTGCCAGGGGTGCTGCATGAACTCCCATGCGGAGGCCAGGGCCACGCCCCCTTCGTTCGCGGCCGGGGTGGACGTGGCGGGACCGTCCAGGTCGACGACCCGGTCCGCCCAGGTGGTGTCCGCGGTGTGACCGACGGGGCCCTCCCCTTCCCCGCCCTGCCAGCCCACGAACTCCCAGGTGGAGGCGAGCTGCATGGGCTCTTCGGAGGACGCGGGAAGATCGTCGAGGGCGATGGGCGTCCGCTCGCGGGCCGGTGCCGGCACGGGGACGACCAGGCGCGGCTTCGGTGGGGCCGTATCCTCGGGGATGGCGGCGGCCTCGTGGACATCCGCGACGCTGGCGGCTGGCTCCGAGGGCTGCGCGGGAGCTTCAGGCTCCGCCGCCGTCAGAGCGGGCGAATGGGAGGCAGGCTCGGGCTCCGCCGCCGTGACAGCAGGCGACTCGGCGGCGAACTCGGGCTCCACGGGCACGGGGGCTACGGCGAGGACGGGCGCCACTGGCACGGGGGCCACGGCGAGGACGGGCTCGGCTGCCGGAGGCGTTTCGGCGTCGGAGACCAGGGCGACGTCGAACTCCTGGGGGAGTTCGGTTCGCGGCTCCTCGGAGGGAGCAGCGGGCTCGGCGGCGAGCACGGGCTCGGGGGATACCTCGGCGGTCTTCGGCGCGGCGGCGACCTGCCAGGGCTCGGCGGCCTCCGTGACCGACGCGGTGGGAGACGTGGGGACCTCGGGCGACAGCGGCGACTCCCCCGCGAGACTGAACTCGAGCGAATCGGCGTCGACATCCTGCGCAGCCGGCGCGGCCACGACAGGGAGCGCCGGGACTTCAATCGAAGACACCACGGCTTCGGCCGTAGCCGACGTGTCGGAATGGACAGACACCGGCAGATCATCCGTCGCGAGCCGGGGGTCGAACTGCGCCAACTGCTCCTTTTCGGAGGAGGTCGGGGGCGTAGAGAAGACAGACGCCTCGGCAACGAAGGGCACCGGCTTCGCGGGTTCGACGGCAACGGGTGCGGGAGCCAACTCCACTTCGCGCGACTCAGGCGGCGAGGCGGGCGGCGCCTCCGGAAGGTCCTCGAACTCCATCGCTTCCAGCACGCCATCGTGGCTGGCCGAAGGGGTGGCGAGTTGGGGTTCGGGGTGGTGCGGTGCCTGGGCAGGGCTGGCGGGAAGCGGGTTCGGGCTCGCCTCCAGAGAGGACGCGCTGCTGGCCTCGGGCTCCTCCGTGAACAGGTCCCAGCCCGGTTCCGCAACATCGGGCGACGGGGCCTCGTGCGGCTCGGACGCCATGACATCCACGTCCTCGAGGATGTCCGAGTCGAGGGAGTCGCTGGAGAGGACGGCGACAGGTTCGGGCTCCGGCGGAATCGGAGCGGCCGTCAGCGTCGGAGAGGATTCGGGCTCGGCGTCGAACGACTCGGGGATCAAGACATCGTCGTCATCTTCGACAAGCTCAGCCTCCAGCACCAGCTCGGACAAAGGAGGGGGCGGGGCCTTGGCAACAACGTTCGGTGCGGCTCCCGGAGGTGCCTCAATGGCAGCCTTCGCGGAGGGTGGCGGCGCCCCCGCGCCGGCGTCCGGAGTGCCGGACACGCTGGGATTCGCCGCCCCCGAAACTCCAGGAGGCGCAACCGGAGCGCTCTCGAAAGACCAGCCATCCGCGATGTCTGACAATGCATCGGAACCCGGGTCCGCCAACCCACCTTGAGCGACGGCGCCCCCAGGAGCGGCACTCGTCAGGCCCCCAACGGGCGAGCCTGAAAGGGTATTCGCCGCATGCGGAGCAACGGCGGCCGGAGCTCCCGCGAGGGGATTCGCCCCGCCGTGAGCGGCCACATTCGGCAACGCGCCAGCAGGAGTTCCCGCGAGAGCCTTCGCTCCACCCGGAACAGCGGCCTGGGGCAAGGCACCCGGAGGCATCCCCGGGACGACATTCGGCCCACCCGCTTGAGCAGCGGCAGACACCCCACCGGGAGGAGGAACAGCACCAGGACGCGGCGGCGCGACGGCGACCGGCCCACCGGCATTTCCAGCGGAGGCCACCGACGGCACAGCCCCCGAAGGAGGCCCCTGTCGCGGAGGCGCTCCCGGAGGCGGCGGACCCATCGGCCTGCCCTGCGCGCCCCCCGGAGGTACGGCCCCCGGAGGTCCCACCGGCCGTGCGGCACCCGGAGCCCCAGCGACCGGAACTCCCGTGACGGACGGACGCCGCCCAGGCCCCGGAGGAACAGGCCCCGCGCCAGGAGCAGCCGCCATCGCGGGAGGCGGAGCCCCCGGAGGAGGCCGAGGCGCCATTCCAGGAGGCATGCCCCCAGGGCCCGGCGGCGGTCCCGCCCGCACCATCCCCGGAGGCAGTGGAGCCCCCGGCGGCCCTGCCGGACGCGGAGGCATCGGTGCCCCCGGAGGCACACCCGGAGGCGCCGCGCGCATCCCCGGGGGCGGAGTCTTCCCCACGGCGGGAATGCCCCCCGCCGACGAAGGTCGGGCCCCCGCGGCGACGGGCCCAGGAGCCCCCCGCGCGACCATCCCAGGCGGAGGCATCCCCGGCGCACCCGCGACACGCGGATCCACCGGCGCGCCCGGAGGAGGCGCCGCACGCACGGGCACGCCCCCAGGCCCCGGAGGAGCCGCCACACCCGGCCCCGCGACCACCGGCGGCCCACCCTGCCGCGCCACCATGCCCGGGGGCTGCGCCGACACGACCGGAGGCGGAGCCACCACCGGAGGACGCGCGGGCCCCAGGGTGGGCACCCCACCCGGACGGAAGCTCTCGCCCCCCGGCGCAGCGCGCACGGGCTCCCCCATCACGATCTGCGGAAGCTCTTCCTCCTCGGGGCTCTCGAAGGGGAGCATGGGCGCGCTGGCTGCGGCCGGCGCCGCGTCCTCCGCCTCCGAGTCATCGCTGAGGAACTGTCCCGGCGCGAGCCCCCCGAACATCGCGGGCAGCTGCGGTTCCGGCCGCACGGGCGCGGGAGGGGCGGGAGCCGGCATCGGAGGCAGGGGCACGGTGGCCACGGAGACAGAGCGACGGATGGGCACGGGCGCGGGCGCCGGCAGGGCCTTCGTCGGACGGTCGATGCCGTAGTGGCGCGCCTGGTAGTGGAACAGCCGCAGCTCCGGCGTGACGTACGGCACGATGCGCATCCCGGTGATGAACCCGAGCGCATCCGTCGTCTGGAGCTCCAGCGGGTTCGCCATGGCGACCTTCAGCCGCCGGCCCTCCACCGCGAGCGGGAACGCCTGATGCTTCTCCGCCTGGTCCGCCGTCAGCAGCTTGAGCGTGGCCTCGGTGACGGCGTCGAAGTCCGCCTCCATCGCGACGGGGAAGTGGGTGAGCTCCCCCAGCACCATGCCCACCGTCTCGATGTCGAGAAACCCCAGCTCCACCAGCCGGGTGCCCAGACGGCCCCCGTGGACGAGCTGGACGCCCAATCCCTGGTCGAGCTGCGCCTGCGTCAGGAGGCCCTTGCGGACCAGCGTAATTCCAAGCTTGTCGGCCATGTGCCGACGGATTCTAGACGGCTTCGCGGCACGTGAAGAGGGTGCGCAAGAATACGACTTCCGCGCCTTCCCTGCCCGCCTGCTTGGACTGGCGGCCCCAGGCTCCGGAGCCCCGGGCCGTCAGTACGCGTTCTTCGACAGGAAGCCGCCCAGCGCGGTGCGCAGGAGGATCTTCAGGTCCATCAGCAGCGACCAGTTCTCGATGTAGTACAGGTCGTACTCGATGCGCTTCTGGATGGACGTCTGGCCGCGCAGGCCGTTGATCTGCGCCCAGCCGGTGATGCCCGCCTTCACCTTGTGGCGCAGGTGGTAGCGCGGAATCTGGCGCTTGAACTCCTCGATGAAGACGGGGCGCTCCGGCCGGGGCCCCACGAGGCTCATGTCGCCGCGCAGGACGTTGAAGAACTGGGGCAGCTCATCCAGCGAGTACTTGCGCAGGAACGTGCCCACCGGCGTGCGCCGGGCATCCACCGCGCTGGCCATGGTGGCGCCCTGCACCTCCGCGTCCACGCGCATGGTGCGGAACTTGAGGATGGGGAAGGTCCTGCCGTCCATGCCCATGCGCTCCTGGCGGTACAGGATGGGCCCCCGGCTCGTCGCCCACACCACCAGCGCCGTCGCCGCCATCACGGGCGCGCTCACCAGGATGGCCAGCAGCGAGAACAGCACGTCGAACACGCGCTTGGCCACGCGGCTCCAGCCGTCCATGGGGTCGCCCTGGAGGCTGATGATGGGCAGGCCGCCGAACTCCTCCAGGCCGCCGTACAGGGTGATGTACTGGAACAGGTCCGGGACCACCTTGACGTCCACGGTGCGCAGCGCCAGTTGCTCCATCAGCGGCTTCACCTGCGCCTGGTCCTCCAGCGGCATGGCGATGATGACCTGATCCACCGGGTGCGCATCCAGGTACGCCTCCACGTTGCGCACGTGGTCCACCACGCGCACGCCGCCCACCCACTGGCCGACCTTCTCCTCCTTCAGCGACAGCACGCCCACCACGCGGAAGCCCAGCTCGCGGTGGCTCTCCACCGTCTCGATGGTGCGCAGGCCCAGCTCCCCCGCGCCGATGACGAGGATGGACTTGAGGTTGTAGCCGCGCCGGCGCACCTCGCTGAGCACATGCCGGAAGGCCAGCCGCGACAGCGCGATGAGCGTGAAGGCGTAAACGACGAAGATGGCGATGGTGAGTCGCGAATAGCGCTCGCGGATGAAGTACGTCACCGCCACCAGGACGAGCGTCGCGGTGATGGTCGCCTTGAAGAGCTCGAACAGCTCCCCCATGTGCGTGCGCGAGCGGTTGGTCGCGTACAGCCGGGCCTGCCGGAACGTCACCGGGAAGATGACCAGCACCATCACCAGCGAGACGAACGTCTCGCCTGGCGGAGGGATGCCCTCGGTGATGGGCATGACGCCGCTGAAGCGGGTGAAGTACGCGAGCACGAACGCCACCGCGAGCATCCCCGCATCGGCGGCGACCTTGATGGACGTGTAGAAGCGCTGCAGGCGACCGAACACCGCGGTGACTCCTGTCGGAAGGACGGGGGGGAACCGCCGCTTCCATTGCAAGACGCGCACCCTGGACCCCAGGCACCGTCACCTGCCCGACACCGGCCCCCCGGGCGGCGTCCTAGCACGGGTTTTTCCGTAAAACCAAGGGGTTGCCCCGGAGGGCACCCAACACTCCGGGTGGGAG